>NZ_JBLKDA010000016.1:0-114335 GCF_047530215.1 Enterobacter sp. 01-M-03-SI-ECC | reverse complement strand
GGGTGTCGGCTCCGGTGGGGCGGGCATCAGCATCTCAGCGAACGCCAACAGCAGCAAGGGGCACGAGAAGGGTAACGGCGTCTGGCAGAACGAGACCACGGTGGATGCAGGTAACCGCGTGACCATCAACACCGGGCGCGACGCGACGATTGCCGGGGCGCAGGTGAGCGGTGACGCCGTGTTGGCGGATATCGGGCGCGACCTGACGATTGGCAGTACCCAGGACAGCGACCACTACAACAGCAAGCAGAACAGCGTCAGCGGCGGTGTGGGTTACACCTTTGGTGCAGGCACGGCCTCCGGCAGCATCAATGTCGGCCGCGACAAAATGACCAGCGACTACGATTCGGTACAGGAGCAGAGCGGGCTGTTTGCAGGCAGCGGCGGGTTTGACGTGACGGTGGGTAACCATACGCAGCTCGACGGTGGGGTGATTGCCTCCACGGCGACGGCGGATAAAAACCGCCTCGACACGGGAACGCTGGGCTTCAGCGATATCCATAACCAGGCGGACTTTAAGACGGAGCACCAGGGCGCTGGCATCAGTTCGGGCGGCAGCATCGGCGAGCAGTTTGCCGGTAACATGGCGAATGGTCTGCTGGCCGGAGGCGGCAACAGCGGTCACGCGGAAGGCACGACGCAGGCGGCGGTGAGCGAGGGGACGCTCATCATCCGCGATAAGGAGAACCAGAAGCAGGATGTGGCTGACCTGAGCCGCGGTGCGGAGCATGCGAACGGCAGTATCAGCCCGATATTTGACAAGGAGAAGGAGCAGCGGCGCCTGCAGGAAGTGCAGCTGATTGGTGAGATTGGCTCGCAGGCGGTAGATATTGCGAACACTTATGGAGAGACAGAAGGGCTGAAGGCGGCGCGGGATGCGCTGTCGAAAGAGGGGGTGACTGAGCCGGGCGCGGATGCCAGCGACGCGCTGAAAAAGGCCTATCAGAATGCTCTTCGCGGGACCGATGCGTACAAGACCACAACGGCAAAATACGGTACGGGCAGCGACCTGCAGCGGGGTATCCAGGCCGCGACGGCCGCGCTTCAGGGGCTGGCGGGCAGCGACCTGAAGGCGGCGCTGGCGGGTGCGTCGGCACCGGAGCTGGCGTATCGTATTGGTCACGGCATGGGGATCGATGACAATACGGCAGCGAAAACCATCGCTCATGCCATCCTGGGCGGTGCGGTTGCGGCGCTGCAGGGGAACAGTGTGGCAGCGGGTGCGGCCGGAGCGGTGACCGGTGAGCTTGCGGCTAAGGCGATAGCGGGTATGCTGTACCCTGACGTCAAAGATTTGTCGAAGCTGAGCGAAGAGCAGAAGCAGACGGTCAGTGCGCTGGCAACGATATCGGCCGGGATGGCTGGCGGACTGGCGGGAGACAGTGCGGCTTCAGCGGTTGCGGGTGCGCAGGGCGGGAAGAATGCGGTTGAGAATAACTCGCTGGGTGACAAAGACAAGCTGCCGGTCGATATTTTTGATATCAATCCACTGAAACCAAATGTGCTGGATGCTGACGGAGATCCGCTTAAAGGTGGAGGTGGCAAAGGTATTCTTCCATTAGGAAGAGGTTCAACTGGAAGAACTACTCCGAATTCTTTAGGTGAAAAATTGTCGATGGAACAGGCAATGTCTAATCCTACTGCTGGCCGTCAGTTGCCAATACCTATGACTGATCCTAGATGGCCAAGGTCTGAGGGGTGGGTAAAAATGGCTCAAAATATAAATGGCGTTGAAGTCCATTATGTTCGTAATACAAAAACAGGACAGGTTGATGACTTCAAATTTAAATAGGAACTCATAAATGTTAGTTCTATGTCGCTCAGTTTCAGGAAAATCTTTACCTGAAAATGCAAGAATCATGGGGGAGACGGATGAAACAGATTTCTCACCTTTGCAGATAGGCCAGCAATATAAGGTTTATGGGGTGATGTTCTACACATCCAGGATCGATTTTTTAGTCAGTCCTGCTTCAGGTGGTCCAATGTGGGTTCCATCAAATTTATTTGATGTAGTAGATGACGAAATCCCCCAAGGGTGGGGCTGTGTTCTTACTGAGAGAAGTGAAGGATATGCTGATTTATCAGAGGCTTTTGGTATCCACTCTATCTGTGGTTACATTGAACTAATAAGGTCATACTCACATTATGTTGGGATACTTGAACGTGATCCGGAAGAATTAAAGATTTTCTATTCTCAATAGCAAAAAGATCCCGGCCATCGAGCCGGGATCGTCCTATCAGTGATTACTAAAAATGTCCGTTGCCCCGTTTGTACACGGGCAGATCGCCGGTATCGTTCAGCGCCTCCGAAAATTGTCGCAGCGAAAGACATAGGGCTGGGCGGCGCGTCCAGAACGCAGCAGACGACAGGAAAGACCAGCAGCATGCGGCTAAACTTAGCCGGGACACAGCACACGCGAACGACAGCATCAGCAAGATGTTTGACAACAAAAAGAAGTTGACGCGTCAGCGATATCATCGAGCTGATGGCAATCATTCCCAGAAATCAGGCTATAAAATTCCTAAACTTTGTAATTTGCCAGCAACATCACTTTATGTGTCTTCATCCTGCTCTTGCTTATTTATCTTCCATGTTAAAATTCGTATAAAACAACATTGTTAAAGGACAAACGATGAATATGAAGCTTTTCCTGTTTTGCGAAGATACAGGTTTCAGTAAAAAGGATTCTCCTTTGTGGGAGGATGTCTGCGATGCACTTCTTAAGCTCAGAACTCATACTGGAAGCGTTAATATTGAAGATGTTGATAATCAAAAAATGCTCAGCATACATTCAGATGGTATGGATTTCTTGCTCTCATTAATTGAGTGTAAGGACGATGAAAGAAAAATAAACTGTATCCCAAACGACTGTTTTTCAATGGCTGGGGGGCCTGTCTTGCCTGTTTTCTTGGGGCGTGCTCGTCAGGTGATAAGTGATTTTGATTTTGTCACTGAGGTGTCCAGAAATTTTTTCATTACGGGGAAGGTTTAGTGTTTTTTCTTATAATATAATTGGTATATATCATATTTTTTAAGCCTTCGCGAATTCCTTCAAATCATTATGATTAATGCATGCCAGGTGATTGACATGTGTTAGTTGAAACTATAATGCTTAATTATCCCACCATTCATCCTCCTCAAAATGCCTTAAAAACAGGGCCAACGCCACAGGAATGCGGGGTTGGCATTTTCTATTGCGAGCATGCGTTTTTGATTACCCGCACGCCCTCAGCTTACCTCGCTGTAAATCCCCACCACGCGACCCACCGTTTTTATCTCATCAATGCCGCATTCAAAGGGCACCTTGCCGCCCGCCACGTGGAGTTTTTTACCCGGCAGCAGCGTCAGGTCGCGGATGCTGGCGGTGCCTTCAATCTCAACCAGCCACAGGCCGTCGGTTAACGAGGCGTCTTTTTCAATAAAGTGCAGCTTACCCTCCGCCCGAACGGCGATGCCGCGAGACAGCGGTTTGCTAAAGAAATCAGAGTCAATACTCAAAGTAGTATTTTCTTCCAGCTTTCCGTCACCGAGTGTGAATGTTGAAACCGAAACCGGATCGCCCGGCGCAGGGTGACCTTCAAACTGCGCACCTTGCCCGGTCATCAGCCAGCGAAGGCTGGCACCGGTGTCCAGCGCGCACTGCACCGCAAAGTCGTAAGAAATGGTTCCGCGCGCGTAGCGGTTCTGAAGCGAGCTGGCGGCAATGTTGAAGTGGCGTGCGAGCTGGATTTTCTGGGTGAAACCATATACCTGACAGATTCTATCGAGTAACTCTTCATTATTCACTTGAGAATCTAGGATCAAAATATATTCCTTTGGGTGTTTACTAATACTCATTTGGGTATTAGTATCATTGCAAATGCGGGCAATCAGCGGCAGACGTTGGCAAACAGAGGCTAATGATTGCAGACAGTATCAAAATGGGAATCATGCAGCATGGCATCTGAAATCGCAATCCTCAAACGGCGGAAAAAGCCGTGCTCTGCCCGTTTTCAGCGCACTGGCGTGCGTGACCTTACGGGAGGGGAGATATGGCGATAGAAGCCGCATGTGCAAAGGTGCCACTTAGCGTGGGGGCGCGTCTTAGCGGGCTTAACCACGTCGCTGAACTCCGCGCCCGCTACGGGAGCGATAGCGGAAAAGAGCTGGCGCGGTTTATGGCTGACATGCGTGATAAGCGCGATCCCTGTTTTGAGGAGAACAGCAGGGCGCTGGCCGCCCTTTTTTTCCTGGCGAGACTACCCGTCGCCCGCCATGAGTGCGAGATCGGTGAGTTGACGACAGAGGAGAAACGGGCGCTGATTAACGCCATGAACCATATCCGTGCAGTCGTGAGCTTATTTCCTGAACGGCTGACCATGCCGTTGTAACCCAACCAAAAACCTAATGGCGTAAACCCGCCGGGCATTCTATTGCCTGAAATTAAGGAGAACGCGTGATGCGACACAGTGAAAACCACCCTTACCCGATAGGGAACGAAGAGCTGCAGCGCCTGCTGGCGGAGGCAAAAACAGAGGAACGATGCGCGCGAGCCCTTGCAGTCTCCCTGCGTCTGGAGGCGCTGGCGAGCCATATCTACAAAACCGGCATGAGCGGAGAGGACGTTGCCGAACTGCTGTGCCACGAGGCGGCCCGCTACGAGCGTGAATCCCAGGAGCTGCACTGATGGCCGATTTTATCGATCTTGCTCAGGCGCGCGAGCAGGAAGACAGAGAGCGTTACATTGATCGCGCCCGCAGACGGCCCGCAGCGCCTTCGCGTTTTATGTGCGAGGAGTGCGAGGCCCCGATACCCGAGGCGCGCCGAATGGCGGTGCCCGGCGTGGCCCTGTGCGTCACCTGTCAGGAGATCGCGGAGATGAAAAATAAGCACGTCCGGGGAGGATGAGTTGGCTACGTCATTTGCTTATCCGTGGAATGCCCCGTGGTCGGCCATTGCCAGCCCTTATCTCACCCATGCCCAGCAGCAGCGCCGCAATCGTCTTTTCGCGGCGCTGCTGCAGGCAAGAACTACCCTCTCACAGCAGCCTGACTGCGTTCGCTTTGAGGTCTGGCGCACGGTTGACGCCCTTGAGCAGCATCGGGGCGGCCCGCAGGCCAATGCCTTTTTGATCCGCTTCTGCAACAGAATGTTGCCCCGCCTGCGGCAGGTCTCTGAACGCTATGGCTGCGCAGGCCTGCACGACGAGGTCTCAAGGGCCGTATTTGACGGTCATTTCGACACCCAGCTTCTGCAATACCTCGCCTCGCGGATGGTCGCGCTGGTTGCCCGCTATAACCGCCTTGCGGATATGTCCCGCGCGGATATCGACCTGCTGGCTGCCGATATCGCCAGCTTTATTCGCGGCGAGCTGGCGAATATTAACGATGCGGAGATGGGGGAATACCAGACGCTGTACGTCTGGTATCAGCGCGCCGGACTGATCGCCCGGCAGTTCAACGTGTCGCCTCCGCACTGGGAGCGGGTGTCGAAGACGTTTTTCGACAGAGATGACGTTGCGGCGGCGGTGATCCGCCTGTTTTCCGAGGCGTGGTGGCGCGGGCGTCTGCGTCGGATCGCGGCTGCCTGGCGCGAGCATTTGCAGATTGCCCTCGGCAACGTCAGCAAAAAGAGAACGGCGTATGCGAGCAAACGCTGCGTGACCGAGTGGCGCGAGCAGAAGCGCCGCACCCGCGAATTCCTCAAGGGCATGGAGCTTGAGGATGAGGAGGGCAACCGCATCAGCCTGATTGAAAAATACGATACCTCGGTGGCCAACCCTGCCATACGCCGCTGTGAGCTGATGACCCGCATCCGCGGGTTTGAAAATATCTGCGAGGCGCTGGGCTATGTGGGCGAGTTCTGTACCTTAACCGCGCCCGCGCCGTATCACGCGACGCTGAAGTCGGGCTATCCCAACGCGAAGTGGAACGGCGCCAGCCCGTCGGATACGCAAGGCTACTTTACCCGTCTGTGGGCGCGTATCCGCGCAAAGCTGCACCGGGAGGGGATCCGTATTTTCGGTATTCGCGTTGCAGAACCCCATCACGACGGTACGCCCCACTGGCACATGCTGCTGTTCATGCTGCCGCAAGATGTTGAGCGCGTTCGCCGGATTATCGGGGATTACGCGCGGCAGGAGGATGCGGATGAGCTGCAAAGCGAAAGCGCCAGACGGGCGCGCTTTCACGCGGGGGCGATCGATCCGCAGAAAGGCAGTGCAACCGGCTATATCGCGAAATACATCTCAAAGAATATCGACGGCTATGCGCTCGATGGCGAGACCGATAACGAAAGCGGCGGGCCGCTGAAGGAGACGGCGTCCGCCGTGTCTGCCTGGGCGGGGCGCTGGCATATTCGCCAGTTTCAGTTCATCGGCGGCGCGCCGGTAACGGTTTACCGCGAGCTGCGGCGTCTGGCGGATACCGAGGCCACGCGCGGTCTGAGCGTTGAGTTTGCCGCCGTCCATGAGGCTGCGGACGCCGGGGACTGGGCGGGTTACGTCACCGCCCAGGGCGGGCCGTTTGTGCGTCGCGATGATTTACAGGTGCGCACCCTGTACGCGCCGCGCGCCGGGTTTAACCAGTATGGACAGGAAACGGTCCGCATCCACGGCGTGTACGATGCGGTCGTGGGGGCGGGCAGCCCGATTATAACCCGTCTCACCCAGTGGAAAATTGTGCCGAAGCGGGTCGCGGATCTTAAGAGCGCGCCTGGATCCTCTCGGAGTTCTGTCAGTAACTGTACGCTCACCGATCTATCTCAACCTCTCAGCCGACGTGCAAGACGGGCGTTAACCGAACGCATTAAATTTATCCGCCCTGGCGCGGCGTCGCCCGTCGTCTTCGCGAGCGACCCGCAGAACGGGGTGCCGGAGAAGGTGATCGAGGAGATACGGCTCGTCACCGGTATCGCCATCAGTCGGGGAGAGGCCCTGCATCTTATGGCGGGTGGCATCAGCCGCTTTAACGACAAATGGTGCAGAGGCGCAGCGGACGGATCGGTCTTTCCGGCACCATGTTCTTACTCGCAAAAGGCGCGGAAAATCCTTGAACGTATTGGGTATTTAACGGATCGCTTCGCTCAGAGAGCGCGCTAATCTCCATCCATATCATGTACATACCGCGAAGAGTTCTGATTTTTCGCTTCACTCTTTTTATGAATACGTGCTACTGTATGTTTATACAGTATCTCGTGGTGGAGGTTGTGTGGACAGAGAGTTGAACGAGCAGGTCATGATTGAACGCGTCGAGATGATTGCTCGACTGACGACAGAAGGAACGTGTCAGGAAAGAGATCGTGAGATTGCCCTGAATTTGATAGCTGAGATTGCGCGGGGAAATTTAATCAAGAACAACGCATTTACCGTTGTTTTCTCAGCATCGCCTGTTCCGGAACGAATCAAAAAAGAGAGCAACGTTCGGGTGAACATCACTCTCGATAAGGATCAGCTGATTGCTCCTGCCGTCGTTGAGGCTTTTCAGAGCGAACTGACCCGCAGAATACGATCCCTGTTTCCGTCATCGCGGGTGACCGTGAAAATAGGATCGGTGACGGGGGTCGAGCTCCAGGGGCTTGAAAAAGAGGCCGATCGCGAAATGCTGGACGCTATTCTCCGGGAAGTCTGGGAAGACGAGAGCTGGCGCTAGCCTTAGCGTCATCACCCGAACGAACACCCTCATTCACATTTTGCGCTTCCGTTGAAACACGCTTCGCTGCTCGCGGGCGGTCTGTTGTGCCCGCGATTGTCCATCCGTCAGCGATAGCGAAAAACCGGCTGGCCCGGGAAACTCTAGGGTACCAGGAAACCGGATGTAGGGAGCGTCTGATGAAAATCTATGCAATGCAGGGGGACACGCTTGATGCCGTTTGCGCCCGCTTTTATGGGCGCACGGCTGGCGTCGTTGAAGCCGTTCTGAAGGCCAATCCTGGCCTCGCGGAGCTAGGCGTTATCTTGCCTCACGGCACGCCGGTCGAGATGCCGGAGGTGAGTAGCGCCCCCACCAAAGAATCCGTAAACCTATGGGACTGAGCCTGGAGAAAATCACCACGTTTATCGCCTACTGGCTGGCCGTGGCGCTGGCCTGGTTCGGGGCGATCTCTCCTGAGAAAGTCGCGCTGTACGTGGGGAGCGTTTGCGCCATTTTTACCGCGCTGACGAACTACTGGTTTAAGCGTAAAACCTGGCGCTACCTCCAGTCTCTGGGCCTCGATAAGAAGAGCATCCGTGAACTCAATCATTAAGCGTTGCAGCGTCGCCGGCGTGCTGGCCATGGCGGTGCTGGTGCCTGACTTTCGATTTCTGAAAACGTCCCCGGAGGGGCTGGCGCTGATTGCCGATCTCGAAGGATGTCGCCTCTCGCCCTACCGGTGCAGCGCTGGCGTCTGGACGTCAGGCATTGGCCACACGGCAAACGTTGTGCCGACGCGGAACATTACCGAGCGCGAAGCCGCGGTCAATCTGGTCGCTGACGTGCTCAACGTTGAGCGGCGTCTGGCGGCGTGCGCCCCGGTGGAGATGCCGCCCCGGGTCTACGACGCGCTGGTGAGCTTTACCTTTAACGTCGGCGCAGGCGCAGCCTGCCGTTCGACGCTGGTGTCTTTTATTAAGCGTAAACAGTGGCCGCAGGCGTGCGAACAGCTAACCCGCTGGGTGTACGTCAACGGCGTCAAAAATGCCGGGCTGGAAAATCGTCGCGTTCGCGAGAAGGCCTGGTGCATGAAGGGGCTGCCGTGAGGGCCCTGATGCTGGCGCTGGCCGGGCTTCTGGCCATCACGCTGTGGCTGCGCCATGACAACCTGTCCCTGTCCCGTTCCCTGTCCACGGCAAACCGGGTTGCCAGCGAGCAAAAAATTGCCCTCGCCACCCTTAACCAGCAGCTTTCCCAGTCGCAACGGATGGCCAGAGCAAACGAAAACGCCCAGGTCAGGCTGCGTGAAGAGCTTGTCACTGCGGGTGAGGAGCGGGCAAGACGGGAAGCGACTATCGGGAGATTACTCAATGAAAATGAAGCGTTACGCCGCTGGTATACCGCTCAGCTGCCTGATGCTGTCCGCAGGCTGCACACCCGCACCGCCTGCGCCTCCGCAGCCCGTTGTTTACAACGCCTGCCCGAAGGTGAGCTCCTGCCCGATGCCGGGAAGCGAGCCCACCACTAACGGCGATCTCAGCGCGGATATTCGCAGGCTTGAATACGCCCTTATCGCCTGCGCGCTGCAGGTGGAAACCCTCAAAGACTGTCAGGATAAACTCGATGTACAAACTCAAGAGCCTGCGTCAGGCATTAATTGACGCGATCCCCCAGCTGAATGCCCAGCCGGAGCGCCTGCAGATGTCGGTCGGCAGCGGCAACATTGACGCCCGCCAGGCCCCCTCGCTCTCCTTTGAAAAGCGGTATGCGCTGAACGCGAAGGTCAGCGGGTTCACCGGCAACAGCGAGGAATTTTTCGTCCCGGTGCTGGCCTGGCTATGGGAAAACCAGCCGGACATTTTTACCCTCGATGAAGGACGCAAAAACGGTTACACCTTCGCGATCGTCTTAAACGATGACGATACGACCGATATCAGCGTCAGCGTGCAGGTGACCGAGCGCATTCTTGTTTCTCAGGATCAGGGCGCTCTGCACGCAACGTATTCCCCGGAGCCGCCGCTGCCGGAGCCCGTTACGCGGCCGAAGGCGTTGTACATCAACGGCGAGCTGGTCAGCCAGTGGGAGGACTAGTCTCCCCGCGCTGAAGGCCGCCAGCCGCCTGCTGAGCCGGCCGCTTGTTGTATCATCCCGCAGAAAACCCCGTCTCGTTGCTGCCGTTCGTCCTGAACGGCATTCTCTTCTCATGAATACATTAACTTCCATGAACGGTATCGCTCGCGCGATCCGCAATCTGATTCGTATCGGTGTTGTGACCGACGTTGACCTCAACAGAGGGCTTTGTCGTGTCCAGACCGGCGGGATGAAAACCACCTGGCTGAACTGGCTAACCTGCCGCGCGGGACGTTCGCGCGTGTGGTGGGCCCCTTCAGAGGGAGAGCAGGTGCTGCTGCTGGCCATCGGCGGGGAGCTGGATACCGCCTTCGTGCTGCCGGGCATTTTCTCTGATGACCATCCGGCGCCGTCCGGGTCGCCTGATGCCTTCCACGTCGCTTTCCCTGACGGCGCGGTGATCGAGTACGAACCCGCGCGCGGGGCGCTGACGGTTTCAGGCATTAAAACGGCCGACATTACCGCCTCTGAATCGCTGACCGCCACCGTGCCGGAGGTGCGGGTGACGGCAACGTCCCGCATCACGCTGGATACGCCTGAAGTGGTGTGTACCAACAGGTTAATCACTGCCTCTCTTGAAGTGCAGAAGGGCGGCGTGATGGCCGGAAATATTGAGCACTCCGGCGGTAAATTCACCTCCAACGGGGTGCAGGTGGACAACCATGCGCACGGCGGTGTGCAAAGCGGCGGAAGCTGGACTAAGGGGACACAATGACGGTGCGCTACAGGGGAATGAACAGGCAGACCGGGCTGAGCCTTTCAGAGGCTGACCACATCCGGCAAAGCGTGCGCGACATTCTGGTCACGCCAATTGGCTCGCGGGTCATGCGCCGGGATTACGGCTCGCTGCTGGCGGCGATGATCGACAGGCCACAAAGTCCGGCGCTGCGCCTGCAGATCATGGCCGCATGCTATTCCGCCATCCAGAAATGGGAGCCGCGAATAAGCCTGACGGCCATCACCTTCGAGCGTTCGGAGAACGACGGGACGTTGTATGTCGATATTACCGGCACGCGCCCGACCTCCGGACACTCCTTTTCTATCACCATTTCACTGAGTTAAACGCTATGGCTATTGTTGATCTGAGCCAGCTCGCCGCGCCTGATGTCGTGGAGGAGGTGGATTATGAAACGCTGTTGGCAGAACGAAAGGCCACCTTTGTCTCGCTCTTTCCGGAAGAGGAACGGGAGGCGATTGCACGCACGCTGACGCTGGAGTCAGAGCCGATTGTGAAGCTCCTGCAGGAGAACGCCTACCGGGAGGTGCTCTGGCGCCAGCGGGTTAATGAGGCTGCGCGTGCGGTGATGTTGGCCTATGCCGCGGGTAGCGATCTGGACCAGATTGGGGCCAACGCTAACCTTACGCGTCTGGTCATTTCCCCTGCCGACGATACCACGTTTCCGCCGACCCCGACCGTGATGGAGTCCGATACCGATTTTCGCTTGCGGATCCAGCAGGCGCCGGAGGGGCTGAGCGTGGCCGGTTCGACCGGTGCGTATCAGTTCCACGGCCGCAGCGCAGATGGCCGGGTGGCGGATATTTCCGTGATCAGCCCACAGCCGGCGAACGTCACGGTCTCCGTGCTCTCCCGGGAGAATAACGGCGTGGCGTCCGAGGAGCTGCTCGCCGTGGTTCGTAATGCGCTGAACGATGAGGACGTCAGGCCCGTCGCCGACCGCGTGACCGTCCAGTCGGCCAGCATTGTCGACTACAGCATTGAAGCCTCGCTTTTCCTTTTTCCCGGCCCTGAAAGTGAGCCGGTACTTAACGCGGCAAGGGCCCGGCTGCAGGCCTACATCACGGCTCAGCATCGGCTTGGGCGCGATATTCGCAAGTCCGCCATTTATGCCGCCCTCCACGTTGAAGGTGTGCAGCGCGTGGAGCTCACCGCGCCCGCGGCTGACATCGTGCTTGATGAAACGCAGGCCTCATGGTGCAGCCACTACAGCGTAACCGTGGGGGGAAGCGATGAGTAATACCCGCCTCTTACCGGTTGGCTCATCGTCGCTTGAGGTCGCTGCGGCGCGGGCCTGTGCGGATATCGAAAATACGCCTGTTCCGCTGCGCCATCTCTGGAGTGCGGACACCTGTCCGGCAAATCTGCTGCCCTGGCTGGCGTGGGCCTTTTCGGTTGACCGCTGGGATGAGAACTGGCCGGAGGCCACCAAGCGGGAAGTGATCCGCGCCGCGTGGTTTATTCACGCCCACAAGGGAACGATAGGCGCCGTGCGCCGCGTGGTGGAGCCGCTTGGCTATCTGATCAACGTCACCGAATGGTGGCAAACCAACGATCCGCCCGGCACCTTCCGCCTTGATATCGGCGTGTTAGATACGGGCATCACCGAGGAAATGTATTACGAAATGGAGAGGCTCATCGCCGATGCGAAGCCTGCCAGCCGCCACCTTATTGGCCTGAATATCATCCAGGACATACCGGGTTATCTCTATACCGGTGCCCTGAGCTATGACGGCGACATCATCACGGTTTATCCCGGATAAGTGAGAGCACAATGACAGTGAAATATAAAACGGTTATCACCAAAGCCGGTGCCGAAAAACTGGCTGCCGCGACCGTCCCGAACGGCAAGAAAGTCAATTTTACGGCGATGGCCGTCGGTGACGGTGGCGGCACGTTGCCGGTTCCTGATGCCGGGCAGACCGCGCTGGTTAATGAAGTCTGGCGCCATGGGCTGAATAAAATTAGCCAGGACAATAAAAAGCTGAACTATGTGATCGCGGAGCTGCTTATTCCTCCCGAAGCGGGCGGTTTCTGGATGCGTGAAATGGGGCTTTACGATGACACCGGCACGCTGATAGCCGTCGGTAACATGGCGGAAAGTTACAAACCATTGCTGGAGGAGGGATCGGGCCGTGCACAGACCGTGCGTATGGTCATTATGGTGAGTGATATCGCCTCGGTCGAGCTGTCGATTGATACGTCCACGGTAATGGCGACCCAGGAGTACGTCGACGAGAGGCTTGAAGAGCATGAGCAATCTCGTCGCCATCCCGATGCCACGCTAACGGCTAAAGGGTTTACTCAGCTTAGTAGCGCGACTGATAGCACCTCTGAGACGCTCGCGGCAACGCCGAAAGCAGTCAAAACAGTGTATGACCTTGCAAACGGGAAATACACGGCTCAGGATGCGACTACCGGACAAAAGGGGATTGTTCAGCTTAGTAGTGCGATTGATAGTGCTTCAGAGACGCTTGCGGCCACACCAAAGTCCGTTAAGTCTGTCAGCGATGATCTTATTAAGCTGAAAAACAGTCTGGGTACAGCTGCAGGTAAAAATTCCCAGGAAAGTCGTGACGACATCACGCCCGGGCGCGTGGTGGTTAATGGTGGTGCGCTTGCTATACGGTCTGTTGCTGCTGAAGCGAGCAGAGAGATTAAAGACGCGAGTGGCCTTCCTGCTAACTCCGTAAGTTTCTGTTATGCCAGTGCTGCCTATTCACCGGGCTATGAGGCGACAATTCTTGATGTGGGAGGGCTTGATGGTAACTATCGAGTGCAATATGCTGCGTCTTACAGCGATGGCGGTAAACAACTAAAATTCAGGGCCTTAAATGGAGATAACGGATACTGGGGAAGTTGGACGAGAGTAATAACAAATTACGGCGGAAGCATTGAATATTTGGATGGGGCAAAATACTTTTCCACCAAGCCCGAATTCTGGCAAGGTGGTGGGGGATTTGCTAATCAATATGCTGATAAGTCTGCGCCTTTTTTTATTCCTACTTATACAGTTTCTAAAGATATTTCGGTGTATCTACCAATAGTGAAAGGCACTTCCCAGACTAGCGGGTATGGGTATGGCGCGACTGTAAGTTTTGGAATACTTCGTTCTGGTAAGGCAGACTTTGGTTCTGCAGCAATACATATTATTGGTGACAACGGAACTGGGGCCGTTTATGGGTTTAGCGCAAATGGAGGATTTAACGCGCCAGGCGAAATATATAGCGGGGGAAATATAGTTGCTGCTGGGCAGATTAGCAACGGTGGAAACATCGTTGCGGGTCAGGGCCTATTTGAATCTGGCGGCCTGGTACGAGTCTACTCATCAAATAATCCCCCTCCTGCACCTAATTTGAATCCCTATGTGACGGCCGTCGCGCTTGGCGCTGCAGTAGGCTATGGCGTTGGCGGAGATGCGCGTGAATATGCTAATGGATATGTGCTTACGGGCGGCGGAGATTTCGGTGCAAATGATGGATATTATCTTGCCAGACCTTTGCAGCATTACACGGGCGCTACAGGTTGGGTTACAGCGCATTACTCTTAATAAAAAGGTAAATCGATGCTTGTTATTAAATGTTTCCGTGAAGTAGAGCCAACAGAAGATCAAATCAAATTATTTGAGGGGAGTGCAATAGCGCCAAAATTTTTACGTTCTGAAGATGGACAGGACTGGTATGAATGTCAGTCTAAGTTTTCTGATGATAAAATTAAAATAATGTTCGACAATGCCGGAATTGTTCGGTCAGTTGTCGATAAGCCTGTTCCCGGGCGTGGCAACACGCTTGCTGTGTCAATGTTCTTTCCCATTAATATGAGCGTTGCTGAAATTGAAGGTACTCTCCCTGACGGCTTTAGTATTAATGGTGGCTGGGTGTTTGATGGTGAAAATGTTGTGAAGCGTATTGAAACGAAAGAAGAGTTGATTGCGGAGGCTGAGCATACAAAGTCACGTTTGATGGAAAACGCTAATACCCAAATCGCCCCACTGCAGGATGCTTTTGATTTGGGGATTGCGACAGAGCAGGAGGCAAAAAACCTTACATCGTGGAAAAAATACCGTGTATTACTGAATCGCGTAGATATTATCAACCCCCCAAATATCGACTGGCCCGAACGCCCCGCCTGAACCCAAACCCTCCATTCGGAGGGTTTTTCGTTTGTTGTGTAATCCTTTCCCCAACCCCAATACGTCGCATCAATCGCGCGCTCCACGGACAATAGCCCTACCACAAAACGAAGGAGTTAACCGGATGGGCGACTATCACCACGGCGTGGAAGTCATCGAAATCAACGATGGCACCCGCACCATTTCCACCGTCTCGACGGCAATCATCGGCATGGTCTGTACGGCCAGCGATGCTGACGACAAGACATTTCCTTTAAACGAGCCCGTGCTCATTACCAACGTGCAAAACGCCATTGCGAAAGCCGGTAAGACGGGGACGCTGTCCGCTTCTCTGCAGGCGATCGCCGACCAGTGCAAACCGGTTGTCGTTGTTGTTCGCGTGGCCGAAGGCACTGCAGAAACCCCGGAAGAGGCGCGTAAGCAGACCGTTTCCAACATCATCGGCACTACTGATGAAAACAGTAAATATACCGGGCTGAAGGCGCTTCTCACGGCGCAAACGGTGACCGGCGTTAAGCCACGTATTCTCGGCGTGCCGGGGCTGGATTCTCAGGAAGTGGCGACCGCGCTGGCCGCGATGTGCCAGAGCCTGCGCGCGTTCGGCTACGTCAGCGCATGGGGATGTAAAACCATTTCTGAGGCGATCGACTACCGCAAAAACTTCAGCCAGCGCGAGCTGATGGTTATCCACCCTGATTTTCTGGCATGGGACACCACCACGAACGCAACAACGACGGCCTGGGCAACCGCCCGCGCGCTTGGCCTGCGTGCCAAAATCGACCAGACCATGGGCTGGCATAAAACCCTGTCAAACGTGGGCGTCAACGGCGTTACTGGCGTAAGCGCTTCGGTTTCCTGGGATCTGCAGGAGCAGGCTACCGATGCGAACCTGCTCAACCAGGCTGGCGTCACCACGCTGATTCGCAACGACGGCTTCAAGTTCTGGGGTAACCGTACCTGCTCTGACGATCCGTTATTCGTCTTTGAAAACTACACCCGTACCGCACAGGTGCTGGCCGATACCATGGCGGAAGCGCACGCGTGGGCGATGGATAAACCCATCACGCCAACGCTTATCCGCGACATCGTTTCCGGTATTAATGCCAAGTTCCGCGAGCTGAAAACCAACGGCTATATCGTTGACGGCTCCTGCTGGTATGACCCTGAGTCGAACGATGCCTCCACCCTGAAAGCGGGGAAACTGTATATCGATTATGACTACACCCCTGTCCCGCCGCTGGAAAACCTGACCCTGCGCCAGCGCATCACCGATACCTATCTGGCAGACCTGTCAGATTCGGTTAACAGCTAAGGAGCTGAAGCATGGCGTTACCACGCAAACTTAAGTACCTGAATATGTTCAATGATGGCCTGAGCTACATGGGCGTTGTTGAGTCTGTCACCTTACCGAAGCTTACCCGCAAGCTGGAGAAGTATCGCGGCGGCGGCATGCCGGGCTCGGTCTCTGTCGACCTCGGCCTGGACGATGATGCCCTGGCGCTGGAGTGGACCGTTGGCGGTCTGCCGGACGTCGCGCTGTGGGCGCAGTATGCCTCTCCGGGCGCGGACAGCGTACCGCTGCGCTTTACCGGCTCCTATCAGCGCGATGATACCGGTGAAATCTCCGCCGTCGAAATCGTCATGCGCGGCCGTCACAAAGAGTTTGATGGTGGTGAGAACAAGCAGGGCGAAAGCGGCACCACCAAGATGTCCACCGAGTGCGCGTATTACCAGCTGACCATCGATGGCAAAGAGATCATTGAGATCGACATCATTAACATGGTGCTCAAGGTCGACGGCGTCGATCGTCTGGCTGAACACCGCAAGGCCATTGGCCTGTAACCCTTTAACCGGCCGGGTCCTCCGGCCGGTAAGTTAACTTATTGAAGAGTAAAGACATGGAAAAGAGCAACGAGAACGTCATGAACGAAAATCTACATATCGTCACGCTTGATAGCCCCGTTGTGCGCGGCGAGCAAAAAATTGAAAAGGTGACCGTCGCAAAACCCAATGCGGGGACCCTGCGCGGGGTATCGCTGGCGTCGCTGGCGCAATCTGACGTTGATGCGCTGATCAAGGTGCTGCCGCGGATGACCTCACCGGCGCTGACCGAGCATGAGGTTGCGCGCCTGGATGCCTGCGATCTGCTCTCTTTTGCAGGTAAGGTGATCGGTTTTTTGTCACCGACTTCGGCTCGCTGAAATTTCCCGAAAATCTGTCGGTCGACGATCTGATGGCGGATATCGCGGTGATTTTTCACTGGCCGCCGTCAGAACTCTACTCCCTTAGCGTGACCGAACTCCTCTTATGGCGCGAAAAGGCGCTGCAGCGAAGCGGAAACCACCATGAGTAATAATGTCAGACTTCAGGAGCTGCTTAAGGCAGTCGACCGGGCAACCCGACCGCTTAACGCTCTCCACAACGCCAGCATCACGCTCGAGAGCGATATTCGCGATGCGCAGACGGCGCTGGGCGCGCTCGATGCGCAGGTAGGGAATATTAACGGCTTCAGGGAAGCAAACGTCCGGCTCACCGTGACGAAGCAGTCGCTTGCCCAGGCGAAACAGCAGGCAGCGGCGCTGGCGGTGCAGTTTAAAAACACGCAAAACCCCACCCAGGCGCAGGCTGATGCGCTGTCTGCAGCCCGCAAATCGGCATCAGACCTTAAGCTTGAGTACAACAGCTTACGCTACTCGGTTCAGCGCCAGCGCGCTGAACTTGCTCAGGCGGGAGTGAACACGCGCACGCTCTCGTCGGATGAGCGTCGTTTACGCACCCACATCAGCGAAAAAACGCAGCAGCTTAACCGACAGCGGGATGCGCTGGCCCGCGTCAATCAGCAGCAGGAGCGGCTGAGTGCCGTTCAGAATCGCTACGAGTCTGGAAAACGCGTTGCCGCACGGGTTCATCAGCTGGGTAATGCGGGCCTGGGCATGGCCAAAGCGGGCTTTGCTCAGACGTCCCGATTTATGGCCCCTGGCATCAGTTTTGAAAAGCAGATGTCGGCAGTTCAGGCAAGCCTTGGTCTGGAGAAGGGCGACGCCCGGCTTAAGGCCATTCGCCAGCAGGCGAGGGAGATAAGCGTCAGCACCGGCGTACCTGCGGATAAGGTCGTTCAGGCTCAGATTGAACTGGCCCGTTCAGGCTATGACGCTGATGGCGTTATTGCCGCCACCGCGCCCGCGATTAACCTCAGCCTGGCGAGAAATGTCGACGTGGCAAAAGCGGCCGAAATTCTCAGCAGCACGCGGCCAGGGTATCACCCGGCCGATGCGGAGGCTTCCGGTAGGGGTCTTGAGGAGTCCATCGCGCAGCCTGGCGCTCCGACGGAAAAGGGGATAAACGATGCCGCGCGCGTTGCTGCCGTGCAGACCGATAATCTTGACGGCGATATCAGCCGATTTCAGGCCGCGTGGAGTGGGCTGAAGATTGATGTCTTCGACAAAGCGGATGGCGCTCTGCGCAGCCTGATAACCACCGCAACCGGCTGGCTTGGCACGGCCTCCCTGTGGGTGAATGCCAACCCTGCGCTGACGCAGGGCCTTGTTGGCATCGTTGTCGGCGCGCAGGCGTTTGCTGGCGTACTGGGTGGCATTGGCACGGTTATCGCCCCGGTGCTGTCGGGCGTCAATATTATTATTGCCGCGGCCGGGATGTTGGGAACGGTATTCAGCGTGGTGGGGGGCGCCATCATGACGGTGCTGGGGGCCCTCAGCTGGCCGGTGATTGCCCTTGGCGCGGCGATTGCTGCCGGCGCCTTACTGATTTTTAAATACTGGGAGCCCATCAGCGCCTTCTTTAGCGGAGTGATGGAAGGGCTTTCGACAGCCTTCGCACCGCTGGGCGCGCTGTTCTCGCCGGTGATAACGGTATTTGACGCGATCTCGGAGAAGCTGGGCGGTGTCTGGCAATGGTTTACCGAGCTGATTGCGCCGATCAAGGCGACGCAGGAAACGCTGGACGGCTGTAAAAACGCTGGCGTGATTTTTGGGCAGGCGCTGGGCGATGCGCTAATGGCACCGCTTAATCTCTTTAACAGCCTGAGCGGCAAGGCCAGCTGGCTGCTGGAGAAGCTGGGTCTTATCAAAAACGAGTCGGGTAATCTCGACACCGCGGCGGCAAAAGCAGACGCGGCGTCCTCTCCTGCGGGCAGTTCGCCTGGGCCGGGGGCGGGGATCTATGGCGGCGGCCAGAGTTATCAGCCAACCCTCGTGCCGGGAGGACGCTCTTACGTCGATCAGAGTAAAAGCGAATATCACATCACGCTGCAGGGTAGCGCGGCCTCCGCAACGGATCTGACGCGTCAAATCCGGGAGGAAATCGAGAACAGCGAGCGTGAGAAAGCGAGACAGCGGCAAGCCAGCTTTACATATGGTTGAGGAGAGAGAAAATGTTAATGGTGCTAGGTCTGTTTGTCTTTGAACGACGAACCTTACCCTATCAGACAATGCAGTTTACAAAAGACTACCGCTGGGCATCCAGCGCTCGCATCGGGAAACCCAAAGCCTGGCAGTATCTTGGCGAAGGGGAGACATCCTTTAGCCTCTCCGGCTTACTTTACCCGGAACTCACGGGAGGGCGGCTTTCCCTCAAGGCGGTTGAGCTGATGGCAAATGAGGGGCGGGCATGGCCGTTGATAGACGGTACCGGCATCATTCACGGCATGTTTATCATCGCGAAGGTCACGCATACCCATTCGGATTTTTACAGTGATGGCACCGCACGGAAAATTAATTTCACTCTGGATCTTAAGCGCGTGGACGAATCGCTGATGGCAACGTTTGGCGATCTGAGAACGCAGGCCTCAGAGCTGGTGGAAAGCGCGCGTAATGGCATTGGAGGGCTGGTGGGATGATCACCGAAATGAATATCCGGGCGGGTGGGAAAATCGCCCCTGATTTTATGCTTAAGCTCGACGATCGCGATATTACGCAAAATTTCAGCCCTCGTCTTATCAGCCTGACCATGACCGACAAACGTGGGCTGGAAGCCGATCAGCTGAATATTCTGCTGGATGATTCCGACGGGCTGCTGGACTTGCCTGCCCGGGGAGCAAGGCTCTCCTTATCGCTGGGATGGGAGGGAACCCCGCTGCAGCCGAAAGGGGACTTTACGGTAGATGCCATTGAATTTCAGGGTGCGCCGGACACGCTGACCATCCGGGGATGCAGCGCAGATTTTCGTGGGAAGCTTAACCTCCGGCGCGAGCAGTCGTGGCATGACACGACGATAGGCGCGATAGTCGAGACCATCGCGCAGCGTAACCAGCTGACCGCCAGCGTGGCGGCAGGGTTTTCATCCATCGCCATCTCTCATATCGATCAGTCTCAGGAGACTGACGCGGCGTTTCTCACCCGCCTGGCCGAACGTAATGGTGCCTTTGTCTCAATCAAAGCCGGGAAGATTATTTTTATGAAAGCGGGCCACGCCGTGACCGCCAGCGGCACGCCGATTCCCTTAATGATGATTGAGCGTGGGGACGGCGATAAGCACCTTTTTTACGTCGCAGACCGTGAAAACTATTCCGGCGTGACGGCCAAATGGCTGCAAACGCGTGACCCTAAACAACAAAATCCTCAATTGAGTATTGATCGTCAGCCCGGGGTACAGCCGACGGAGGGACTACCGCATCCGGATGCCATCGCGCCGGTATCTGCACCCGGAGACAAAGCGCAGAAGCCGCAAGAGAGATTGGTGGGTTCGGCGGAGAATGTGTTTGAACTGACGACGGTTTATGCCTCTGAAGAGCAGGCGCTGAGGGCCGCAGAGGCGAAGTGGCGAGCGCTGCAGCGCGGTACCGTGAAATTTTCTCTCCAGCTGGCGCTGGGGCGAGCCGATCTGTTCCCCGAAACGCCGGTGCGGGTAAACGGTTTTAAACGCGTCATCGACGAGCAGGCGTGGATCATCAGCGAGGTGGTGCATACCCTCAACGATAGCGGATTTACCACGCAGCTCAATCTTGAGCTGAACGTCACCGACGAAAAATTTTCTGTGGATAGTGAGTAATTAATTTGCCATTAAGCTGTTTTTGAGTATTATTAATTCACATAATGTGAATTAAACCGGAGGGGTACATGTTTCATTGTCCTAAGTGCAAGCATTCAGCGCATGCGCGTACCAGTCGCTATCTCAGTGAAAATACCAAAGAGCGCTATCACCAGTGCACCAATGTGGACTGCAGCTGTACGTTCGTGACGATGGAGTCCGTGGAGCGCCTGATTGCGACCCCTGGCGCCTCTGGGCATGCCCGAACGGCGCCTCTCAGCCACGGTTAACGTGTTCTTGAAAATCCATAAAAAAGCCACTCAATAGAGTGGCTTAATTATATGATTCTAAAGCTAAAAATTTGGTGGCCCCTGCTGGACTTGAACCAGCGACCAAGCGATTATGAGAAGCATAACAGCAAAAGTAAAAACAATAACTTAAATAAAAATCAGTGATTTACAAAACCAATAATCAACCATTCAAAATGAATTTTTTCTGCTGCTGGAATTCTTCTTCTGTAAGAATCCCTTCTTCTTTCATTTTTGCAAGTCGTTCAATTTTCGCCATTTGATCATCGAATGATTGAGTGTCTTTGGTCGGTTCTTGTTGTTGCGAGGCAGGGGAGTTCAGCGAGTTTTTTGTTTCGTTCACTAAATTTGTGAAGGGTATAACTGAGCCTTTCATGACATTTTTGATTGTGTAGTTTTGGCCGCTAGTAGAAATCATAATTTCACCAAACATAAGCCCCGTCTTGCCGCCCACGCTCACAATGTTGTTGAGGTTGATGTCTACCTGCTTAACACCAAAAAGCATACCCTTATCAAGGAAGATTACGCGTTTATTTGTCAGTGTGATGAGCCAGGTGTTGCCGTCCATCATGCCACTGGCGATGGCCACCGGGCGTTCGTCCGAGTTCAAAATTTCAGGGAGGTGAAAGAATTCTTTTTTTGTACCAAAGGACGAGTCAGATACAACGCCAGCTAAGCGTTTCATCTCCGCTTTGAGTTCCTCTTTTGATGCTGTTTTGTAGTCAATCATCTTCAATTCCTTATGCTTATCTTAATGTTAATAAAACCCTACCAAGAATTTTAATATCTTCTAATGCACAATCAAAGGCCATGCCGACGCCACTTACTCTGACTTTCTTAATTGGGATGCGGGTAAGTGTGCGAATGCTTATTTTACCTTCAATTTCAACTCACCACTGATCGTCATAAACCTCATTAAATAAGGTATCCACGATAAATTGGCTTTTACCTTCCAGGACGCAAATTGGGGTCTTAGGTAAAGGGACTCCCGGGAGGAATGAGACCTTATCCAACATGTACATGCCAGCATCGTAAAGAAGGCCATCAACGGTTTTCGACGAGGTATTTTTATAATGTCGAGTTCTTCGTCGTCAAATTTCCTGACTGGACCAGTAGCAAGCCATTCTAACGATGCAACAGTTTCAGCTACACATCTAACTACTATGTCAGCGGGAAAGCCGCCTCGTTTGTAGCGTCCAGCCAGGCTACTCGATGCCATTCCAAAGTGATCGGCAAGCATCAGCTTAGACGTAAAGTCATAAGCATTAATCACTCTGTCGAGTACTTCACTGCTGTGGCTGACTTGTCCGTAAGAGAATTTGCCCATAATTTAGTCAGGTTTTCGCAAAATACGATAAATCCATTGATTTGTCGCTTAATGGGATCTGGCCTCTCCTTGTTGTAGCTCTTTGCGAATATGGGTAAATAACAGTGGATATTGGCGTATCTACAACAAGAAGAGTTTGCATTATGCGTCCCAACATTACAATCGTGATCTCAGCCTGGCAAAGCTGACACGGCACAGAAGCAAACTCAAACGCGCTGGCAAACTGAAAAAGTCACGCACTATAATTCTGGTTATGCATACAGTATTATTTTTTGGGAGAGGGCAAGTCAATGCGGAAAGTTTCTATCAACAGCGCGGTTTTTATCTTCATGACCAAAGGTGAAAAGCTTAAGGACTCCGACTGGCTCCCTTCCAATGGACTGCCTGACAGTAAATATATTTTATGGTCGCGAGGGAAAGGGGGGTACGTGAGGTATCTGGGGTTCTGTCCAAAAGGGGTCGAATGGCTGCCGATTTCGGTCTGACTTTCTACTGATGAGTCCGATGTTTGGCAAGCGGCATATAGCCATTGGATGGAACGTAGCAGGTCGTAAACTGCCGCTGAACTTCTTCCCCGTACCTTATACGGCTATAGTCAATTTCAATCGCATCCAAGGTATAGGGAGCTTCGTTTAAACTTGCCACATTAATTGTAACCTTCTTCAGTGGAACACCACATGAAGAGCATCTCTGGTCATTTGTTATGTACTCCTGAGCTCCTATCCCATCAATTCTAACGTTACAGCCAGGGCAATAATCGGTATTAACGTCATCGTAATATGCCATTTTAGCCTCCGGTCAAGGGTTTGTTCTGTAAAATTGTGCGACACTTTTGCGACAGTGCATGCAACAAAAAAGCCACCTGATTAGGTGGCTTAATTATATGCTTCTCAAGCTAAAATTTGGTGGCCCCTGCTGGACTTGAACCAGCGACCAAGCGATTATGAGTCGCCTGCTCTAACCACTGAGCTAAGGGGCCGTGGCGGTGAATTATAAAGTAACTGCCCGCAGCAATCCAGCCATTCACACCTGCCTGCTGTTTTTATAAACAATGCATAATCAATCCTTTATACTTACCAGGCGATGTATCAGCGGGAGTAAAGATGATCAACGATATTCTGGCCCCAGGCCTGCGGGTGGTGTTCTGCGGAATTAACCCAGGCAAGTCCTCGGCGCACACCGGTTTTCACTTCGCTCATCCGGGGAACCGCTTCTGGAAGGTGATTTACCAGGCCGGGTTTACCGACAGGTTACTCAAGCCTGAAGAAGAGCAGCACCTGCTGGACACGCGCTGCGGGATTACCATGCTGGTCGAGCGGCCGACGGTACAGGCGAGCGAGGTCAACCTGCATGAACTGCGTAGCGGCGGGCGGGAGCTGGTCAAGAAGATTGAGGATTATCAGCCCGACGCGCTGGCCATTCTCGGCAAGCAGGCCTACGAACAGGCGTTTAGCCAGCGCGGGACGCAGTGGGGTAAGCAGAGCATCATGATTGGCGTGACGCAGGTGTGGGTACTGCCGAACCCGAGCGGGCTGAACAGAGCCTCGCTGGATAAGCTGGTAGAGGCGTATCGTGAGCTGGATGAGGCGCTGATGGTGCGGGGGCTGTAGTCCTCGGCGGGCTGATGCTCTGGGAGAGGGAATAAACAAAAAAAAAGCTCCCGATTGGGAGCTTTTTGCTGTTTACCTGGATTAGTCGTCCAGGAAGCTACGCAGCACTTCAGAGCGGCTTGGATGACGCAGCTTACGCAGCGCCTTCGCTTCGATCTGACGGATACGTTCGCGGGTAACGTCGAACTGTTTGCCCACTTCTTCCAGCGTGTGGTCGGTGTTCATGTCGATACCGAAACGCATACGCAGCACTTTCGCTTCACGGGCGGTGAGGCCCGCCAGCACGTCGTGCGTCGCGGCACGCAGGCTCTCGGTGGTGGCAGAGTCCAGCGGCAGCTCGAGGGTGGTGTCCTCGATGAAATCACCCAGATGCGAATCTTCATCATCACCGATCGGTGTTTCCATGGAGATTGGCTCTTTGGCGATCTTCAGCACTTTACGGATCTTGTCTTCCGGCATCAGCATGCGCTCGGCCAGCTCTTCCGGCGTCGGCTCGCGGCCCATCTCCTGCAGCATCTGGCGGGAAATACGGTTGAGCTTGTTGATGGTCTCAATCATATGCACCGGAATACGGATGGTGCGCGCCTGGTCCGCGATAGAGCGGGTGATAGCCTGACGGATCCACCAGGTTGCGTAGGTGGAGAACTTGTAACCACGACGGTATTCGAACTTATCGACCGCTTTCATCAGACCGATGTTGCCTTCCTGAATCAGATCCAGGAACTGCAGACCGCGGTTGGTGTATTTCTTGGCGATAGAGATAACCAGACGCAAGTTCGCTTCAACCATCTCTTTCTTCGCACGGCGGGCTTTCGCTTCACCAATGGACATGCGACGGTTGATGTCTTTAACCTGCTCGATGGTCAGGCCGGTCTCTTCCTCAATCTGCTGCAGCTTCTGCAGGCCGCGATAGACATCGTCCTTCACGTCGTGCAGTTTTTCAGACCATGGCTTGTTCATCGCGATAGCCGCGTTGAACCAGGTTTCGCTGGTTTCGTTGCCGGTGAAGAGGGTGATGAAGTTCTTCTTCGGCATTTTGCACTGCTCAACGCACAGCTTCATGATGATGCGTTCCTGGGTACGTACGCGATCCATCATCACGCGCATGCTGTTTACCAGGTAGTCGAACTGTTTTGGCACCAGGCGGAACTGTTTGAACACTTCAGACAGCTTCAGGATCTCTTCCTGTGCGGCGGCATGGCTGCGGCCTTTCGCTTTGATGGTGTCACGCGTCACTTCGTACTGGGTACGCAGCTCGGCAAACTTCTCGCGCGCCAGTTCCGGGTCGATGCTGTTGTCATCATCCGCGGTGTCGTCGTCGCTCTCTTCCTCATCTTCGTCTTCGTCGTCATCCATCTCTTCCTGAGACAGTTCGGAACCGACGTGAGTGGCGGTAGGTGCCATATCTTCTTCAGCGTTCGGGTCGACAAAACCGGTGATCAGGTCAGATAGGCGCGCTTCTTCCGCTTCAACGCGATCGTACTGCTCCAGCAGATAGGTAATCGCTTCCGGGTACTCGGCAACGGAGCACTGAACCTGGTTGATCCCGTCTTCGATGCGTTTTGCGATGTCAATTTCGCCTTCGCGGGTCAACAGTTCAACGGTACCCATTTCGCGCATGTACATGCGGACCGGGTCAGTGGTACGCCCGATTTCAGATTCCACGCTGGACAATACCTGTGCAGCAGCTTCTTCCGCATCTTCGTCAGTGTTGTTGGAGGTTTCAGCCAGCAACAGATCATCGGCATCCGGTGCTTCTTCCATCACCTGAATGCCCATGTCATTGATCATTTGGATGATGTCTTCGATTTGATCTGAATCGACGATATCTTCCGGCAGATGGTCATTGACCTCGGCATAGGTCAGATAGCCTTGCTCCTTACCACGTTGGACAAGAAGTTTCAGCTGTGACTGCGGGTTTTGCTCCATAAGACGGTATCCACACTTAATTCGTTTGATTGGTGTCGGCGATGGGGCTGCCAACCTTTAAAGCGAGGGCGTACTTATATTTTTGCCGCTGCCTCTCAGTGCGGCTGCCGGGGGCTTCCCGATCGATATTCGGCACTTAAGCCGTTAAATACTGTTGTCTTTCACTTATTTTCTTGCCAGTTCCTGGTTAATCATCCAGAGCTCCCGGCGTTCTTCGCTGCTTAAACCGTGTGTGCGCTCGCGAGCTATCAACTCTTCCTGGCGCAGCTCAAGCATCGAATCAAACATATGGTTGAGTGAGTCGGTGAACGTTTTTTCTGCAATGTCCTTATCTGCTATATCGTCCCACATCGACAATTTTTCAAGGGTAGCGGCCTCTTTTGTGCCGCGATAATGCTCTAAAAGTTGTCCGGTGGTCAGACCTGGCTGAGACAAACAGGTGTTGACCAGCTCTGAAAACAAGCCAAGTCCGGGCAATTTTTCGTGGTCCAAACCCGCCAGCGACGGCACCTGCGGTGCAAGCTCGGGATTTTGTACCAGCAACCCTATCAGTATACGCATGGTTGTGCGTTTTAGCTGAGGCGCGGGGCGAACCGTGCCGTTTTCAGCCTGTTTTGGCATTAAACGTTCAAGCTGGCTGTCATCCAGAATGCCGAGCTTGTTGCCTAACTCCTGACGCAGGTAGATGCGCAGCGTTTCGCCGGGCACCTGGCTGATTAACGGCAGCGCCAGCGTGCTGAGCTGCGCGCGCCCGTCAGGGGTACTCAAATCGACCTGCGGCATCAGGCTGTTAAACAAAAACGTGGAGAGCGGCTGAGCCTGCTCCATCCGCGCTTCAAACGCCGCTTTGCCCTCTTTACGCACCAGCGTATCCGGGTCTTCACCGTCGGGCAGGAACATAAAGCGCAGCTGACGCCCGTCGGTCATATACGGCAGCGCGGTTTCCAGCGCACGCCATGCGGCGTCGCGTCCTGCGCGGTCACCGTCGTAACAGCAGATGACGTTGTTGGTCACCCTGAACAGCAGTTGAATATGATCGGCGGTGGTGGACGTCCCTAACGATGCTACCGCGTAGTTGATGTCGTACTGCGCCAGCGCCACGACGTCCATATAGCCTTCGACGACCAGAAGACGCGGAGGTTCCGCATTATTCTGCTGCGCCTCATAAAGACCGTAAAGCTGGCGGCCCTTATGGAAAATATCGGTTTCCGGGGAGTTGAGGTATTTCGGCAGGGCATCACCCAGCACGCGACCACCAAAACCAATGACCCGGCCACGCTTGTCGCGGATCGGGAACATCACCCGTTCGCGGAAGCGGTCGTAGCTTCGTCCCTGGTCGTTGGTGACCAGCATGCCTGCATCGATGAGTGACTTACGATCTTCGCTATTGCCGCCAAAACGCTTTAACACGTTGTCCCAGCCGGGCGGGGCGTAACCAATAGCGAAACGCGCAATGACATCGTCGCTCAGTCCGCGCTTGTTCAGATACTGACGCGCAGGCTCGGCCGCAGAGTGCTTAAGAGACTGTTGGTAAAACGAATTCAGGCCATCCATCAGTTGATACAGCGTTTGCCGTTGATGGCGTTCGATCTGACTTGGCCCACTGCCTGCTTCATACGGCACTTCAAGGTTATGCATCGCCGCCAGCTCTTCGACGGTTTCAACGAACTCGAGCTTGTCGTAGTTCATTAAAAAATCAACGGCATTACCGTGAGCACCACAGCCGAAGCAATGGTAAAACTGCTTTTCACCGTTTACGGTGAAGGAGGGGGTTTTTTCGTTATGGAACGGACAGCACGCATGGTAGTTCTTGCCCTGTTTTTTCAGCTTTACCCGCGCGTCGATGAGATCGACGATGTCGGTTCTGGCAAGCAGGTCATTGATGAAAACGCGTGGGATTCTTCCGGCCATATGCCCCAAAATTTTAAGCGACTTATAAACGAAAACAAGCCGCGCATTCCTTCCGGAAGCACGGCCTTACGACTATTACTCTGTCTGTCAATTGAGGGCTGAAGCCCTCAACCAATTAGTACAGACGAGTACGGCGTGCGTTTTCGCGAGCCAGTTTCTTCGCGTGACGTTTCACAGCGGAAGCTTTAGCGCGCTTACGTTCGGTCGTTGGTTTTTCATAAAACTCACGACGACGAACTTCAGCCAGAACACCTGCTTTCTCGCATGAACGTTTGAAGCGACGCAGTGCTACGTCGAACGGCTCGTTTTCACGTACTTTAATTACCGGCATGTAACTCTCACCTTTAATAAATTCGGTTTGCCGCTGGCATCAACGCCAGCTTATTTCAAAATGGTGCGGAATTTTACTGCAAATGCTGCTGCTTTGTAAAGCACCGATGCGATTTTGAAAGGGACTTTAATAAGGGTGAGGAGTATACACGAGCCTTCTTCCTGGGGCGAACAAAGTTTTACATCAACCCGCCCAGGCTCTACACTGCGCGGTATTGAAACGAGGTAAAACAACTCATGCGTGTACTGGGTATTGAAACATCCTGCGATGAAACCGGCATCGCGATTTACGACGACGAAAAAGGGCTTCTGGCCAACCAGCTGTATAGTCAGGTGAAATTGCACGCTGACTACGGTGGCGTCGTCCCTGAACTGGCCTCTCGTGACCACGTGCGTAAAACGGTTCCCCTGATCCAGGCGGCGCTGAAAGAAGCCGGATTAACGGCAAAAGAGATTGATGCAGTGGCGTATACCGCAGGCCCGGGCCTGGTTGGCGCGCTGCTGGTTGGCGCGACGGTTGGCCGTTCGCTGGCGTTCGCGTGGGATGTGCCGGCCATTCCGGTTCACCATATGGAAGGGCATCTGCTGGCGCCGATGCTGGAAGAAAACCCGCCGGAGTTTCCGTTTGTGGCGCTGCTGGTCTCCGGCGGCCATACGCAGCTGATTAGCGTAACGGGCATTGGCAAGTACGCGCTGCTGGGCGAGTCCATCGACGACGCCGCCGGTGAAGCGTTCGACAAAACCGCCAAGCTGCTGGGGCTGGATTATCCCGGTGGCCCGATGCTTTCGAAAATGGCGTCTCAGGGAACGGAAGGGCGCTTCGTCTTCCCGCGCCCGATGACCGACCGTCCGGGGCTGGACTTCAGCTTCTCCGGGCTGAAAACCTTCGCGGCCAACACGATTCGCAATAACGATGACAGCGACCAGACCCGCGCCGATATCGCCCGCGCGTTCGAAGATGCGGTGGTGGACACGCTGATGATCAAGTGCAAGCGCGCGCTGGATCAGACCGGCTTTAAGCGCCTGGTGATGGCGGGCGGCGTCAGCGCCAACCGCACGCTGCGCGCGAAGCTCGCCGATATGATGCAAAAGCGTCGCGGAGAAGTGTTCTACGCGCGTCCGGAATTCTGTACCGATAACGGGGCGATGATTGCCTACGCCGGTATGGTGCGCCTGAACGCGGGCGCAACGTCTGACCTGAGCGTGTCCGTGCGTCCACGCTGGCCGCTGGCGGAACTGCCGGAGGCGTGAGTTTTTTGCCCGGTGGCGCTTCGCTTACCGGGCCTACAAAACCGTAGGCCCGGTAAGCGAAGCGCCACCCGGCGATACTACACCCGCAGCATCCCTTTCTCTTCCAGAAACGCAATAATCGTCGCTAAACCGTCACCCGCCTTCAGGTTGGTAAAGGTCCACGGACGCTCGCCGCGCATGCGGTTGGTGTCGCGCTCCATCACCTCCAGCGACGCACCCACGTAAGGCGCGAGATCGGTTTTGTTGATCACCAGAAAATCGGATTTGGTGATCCCCGGCCCGCCCTTGCGCGGGATTTTTTCCCCTTCGGCCACGTCGATCACGTAGATGGTCAGGTCCGCCAGCTCCGGGCTGAACGTCGCGCTCAGGTTATCCCCACCGCTTTCCACGAAGATCAGATCCAGATTGCCGAACTTCTCGCTGAGCGCTTCCACCGCCGCCAGGTTCATCGAGGCGTCTTCGCGGATGGCGGTATGCGGGCAGCCGCCGGTCTCGACGCCGACGATGCGCTCCGGCGCCAGCGCGCCCGCCTCGGTCAGGATGCGCTGATCCTCTTTGGTGTAGATATCGTTGGTCACCACCGCCAGATGGTACGTGTCGCGCATTGCCTTGCAGAGTGCTTCCAGCAGCGCGGTCTTGCCCGACCCAACCGGGCCACCCACGCCCACGCGCAGGGGATGTTTGTAATCAGCCATGTTGACTCCTCAGGAACGGAATAGTCGTGAATATTGGGTTTCGTGGCGCGCGGAGGCGATGGCGGACAGCGGCGTTGCGGCACCGATCTCGTCATCACTGCGCAAAATTGCCTGTTCAAGCCCGGCGGCAAAATGGTCGCTCAGTTCAATAATCAGCTGCTGCGCGGCCTGTTGCCCAAACGGCACCAGCTTAACGCCCGCCATGACCGCGCTCTCCATCCAGCTGTAGCCGAGGCTCAGCGCCAGCTCGCGCACGTTAATGTCCCAGCGCACGCCGAGCCAGGCCATGCCGCAGAGCTGGCTTTGCATACTCAGTGCCAGCCATTCTGCCGGGCAGTCCGGCTCCCAGCTTTTGATGAGGCGCGTAAAGGCCGCCCCGCGGTTGCGCTCTTCTTCGCGCAGCTCGCGCGTCTCCCGGCAGGCGAGCAGCCAGGCGGTCCAGCGTTTGGCCGCAGCCAGATCGCGCCGCGTGCAGGCCTGATACAGACGAAAAAACAGCGGCAGATCGACGCAGAAAAAACTTTGCTCCATCTGCTGAATTTGCCAGCGTTTAAAGGCGTCGGCGCTCGCGACCCAGCCCGCCTCAACGGCCCACTCCAGCCCCTGCGACCAGGTAAACGACCCAACCGGCAGGCTGCTGCTGGAGAGCTGCATCAGGCGCAGCCGCTGGCGAACGTGCTCCATCAGCTCATCAGCGCCAGCAGGGCGGAGACGATCAGCCCGCCCCCGAAGGCTTTGCGCAGGCCGTCGTGACGGCGCAGCAATAATCCTGCCGCGAAGCTGGCGCACAGCACCGTGGCGCTGGCGAACATAAACCCGCTGGTGAAGAGCCAGAAGCTGTGGCCGGACATTTCCACGCCGTGCGCCCAGCCGTGGAACATCGCCAGGGCAGGCACCGCCAGCAGCAGACGGTTTTCGGTTTTAAACATCATCACGCCGCTGACCGCCAGCGAGGCGATAATCAGCATCTCCATGCCGCTAAAGCCGCCGAGCAGGCTGCCCGCAATCGCGCCCACGAGCATCATCCCGAGCGTGGCAAACGGCAGCAGGAGCCTGCGGCCGCTCAGCGCCGAGAGTACGCCCGCGCCGGTGAGCATCAGCAGGTGATCGAGCCCGGTCAGCGGATGGAGAAAACCGGCCTGAAAGCTGTCGGCCCCGTGGCCGGGGTGGGCGAGCGCCGGTACGGAAAAGGCCAGCAGTAACAGAGGTAAATACTTGCGCATGAGGGATCCTTAATGTGAATGAGCGTGAGAATGACTGTGGTTGTGGGCATCGCTGGCGTAAGCGCCCGCTTCCGGTTCGAACGGCAGGCTAGCGAAGGTCACCTCCAGCCCGAACTGTCGCAGCATGTCGTCGAGAACGTGATCGTGGTGATAGCGCAGCTCGCCGGGCATGATCTGCAGCGGCACGTGGCGGTTGCCCAGGTGGTAGCAGGCGCGGGCGAGCAGGAACGGATCGGCACAGCGCACCACGGAGACCGACTCTGCTGCTGCGATCACCTCGATCACCTCGCTGCCGTCGTCCGTCGTCAGCAGGTCTCCCCCGCGCAGCAGCAGGCCGCGCGGCAGCATCAGCCCGGCGTCGCGGCCGTCGTTCAGCGATACGCGGGCGCGGCTTTTGACCCGCACGTCAATCGGTAGCGTGACGCTGGCGGTTACCGGGTGGGCATGGTCCAGGCGTTGGGTTAAATAGATCATCATCACTCCTCAAAACAGGAAATAGCGTTGCGCCATCGGCAGAACGTCGGCCGGTTCGCTGGTAATCAGTTCACCGTCGACGCGCACCTCGTAGGTTTGCGAATCGACGGTGATGTTGGGCTGCAGGCCGTTGTGGATCATGTCCGCCTTTTTCACCGTCCGGCAGCCTCTCACCACCGCCGTGGCGCTCTGCAGGTTAAGCTGCTGCGGGACGCCGTTTGCCACCGCGGCCTGCGAGATAAACGTCAGCCGCGTGGCGTGGCGCGCGGCACCCAGCGCGCCAAACATCGGGCGGTAATGCACCGGCTGCGGCGTGGGGATGGAGGCGTTGATATCCCCCATCGGCGCGCAGGCGATCATCCCGCCCTTGACGATGGTGGCGGGCTTCACGCCGAAGAACGCCGGGGACCAGACCACCAGGTCTGCCAGCTTGCCCGCTTCAATCGACCCCACTTCATGGGCAATACCGTGGGTCAGCGCCGGGTTAATGGTGTATTTGGCGACGTAGCGCTTCACGCGAAAGTTGTCGTTCTCGCCGGTCTCTTCCGGCAGCGCGCCGCGCTGGACCTTCATGCGGTGCGCCACCTGCCAGGTGCGGATGATCACTTCCCCGACGCGGCCCATCGCCTGCGAGTCTGACGAGGTGAGCGAGAACGCGCCGATATCGTGCAGCACGTCTTCGGCGGCGATGGTCTCCCGACGAATGCGCGATTCGGCAAACGCCACGTCTTCGGCGATATCCGGGTCGAGGTGGTGGCAGACCATCAGCATGTCGAGATGCTCGTCGATGGTGTTCACGGTGTAGGGCAGCGTCGGGTTGGTGGAGGAGGGCAGAATATTCGGATGCGCGCAGGCGGTAATAATATCCGGCGCATGGCCGCCGCCTGCCCCTTCGGTGTGGAAGGTGTGTATCGTGCGTCCGCCAATGGCGGCCAGCGTATCTTCGACAAACCCTGACTCGTTCAGCGTGTCGCTGTGCAGCGCCACCTGAATATCCATCTCCTCGGCGACGTCCAGCGAGCAGTTGATGGCCGCAGGCGTGGCGCCCCAGTCTTCGTGGATTTTCAGCCCGATGGCACCCGCGGCAATCTGCTCGCGCAGGGCGTCCGGGCTGGATCCGTTACCTTTGCCGAGCAGGCCGATATTCACCGGCAGCGCATCGGCAGCCTGCAGCATGCGGGCGATATACCACGGCCCCGGCGTGCAGGTGGTGGCGTTGGTGCCCGCCGCGGGGCCGGTGCCGCCGCCAATCATGGTGGTGACGCCGGAGACCAGCGCCTCTTCCGCCTGCTGCGGGCAGATCCAGTGGATGTGGGTGTCGATCCCGCCTGCGGTGACGATCTTCCCTTCGGCGGCGATGACTTCGGTTGCGGCACCCATCGGGATCGTCACGCCGGGCTGAATGTCCGGATTACCGGCTTTGCCGACGGCGAAGATCCTTCCGTGTTTCACGCCGATATCGGCCTTCACGATCCCCCAGTGATCGACGATCAGCGCGTTGGTCAGCACCAGATCCACGCAGCCGTCTGCGGTCATCTGCCCCTGGCCCATGCCGTCGCGGATCACCTTTCCGCCGCCGAACTTGACCTCCTCGCCGTAGGCCGTGAGATCGTCTTCCACTTCAATCCACAGCTCGCTGTCGGCCAGCCGCACCTTATCGCCGGTGGTGGGGCCGAACATATCGGCATAGGCCTGGCGCGACATCTCAGCCATGCTGCACCTCGCCCATTACCTCGCCGCGAAAACCGAAAATTCGCTGCGCGCCCGCAACCTGAACCAGCGTCACCTCGCGCTTTTGCCCCGGCTCGAAGCGCACGGCGGTGCCCGCAGGGATGTTGAGCCGGTAGCCTTTGGTGGCTTCCCGATCGAACTTCAGCGCCGGGTTAACCTCATAAAAGTGGTAGTGCGATCCGACCTGGATCGGCCTGTCGCCGTGATTTTCAACAATCACGGTGTGGGTTTCGCGCCCGACGTTGATCGCAATCGTGCCGGGCTGGATCTGGTATTCGCCTGGGATCATTACGCGCTCCTTAAGCGATCGGGTTGTGGACGGTGACGAGCTTGGATCCGTCCGGGAAGGTGGCTTCGACCTGAATATCCGGGATCATCTCCGGGACGCCCTCCATCACCTGGTCGCGCCTCAGGACGTGGCGGCCCGCCTCCATCAGCGAGGCGACGGTTTCGCCATCGCGCGCGCCTTCCATAATAAAGGCGCTGATCAGCGCGACCGATTCCGGATAGTTGAGCTTTACCCCGCGCGCCAGGCGGCGCTCGGCAACCAGCGCGGCGGTGAACAGCAACAGCTTGTCTTTTTCTCTGGGGGTCAGTTCCATAACGTTTCTCTTATGTCTGCCAGATACGCGGCGAACAGGCGTTTTTGGTGGTGAGAAGCGGGCGAAGCGACCGCCAGACGTCGCGCATCACCCGCTGGCAAATCAGGTTGTCGTGGGAGAGAAAACGCACCGACAGCAGGCCGTCGGTTAGCGTTGCGCCCGCAAAATTTTCCAGCGGCGCGAGCCGCTCGCGCACCGATTCCAGGTGCTCTTCACGGGCCGGATAGAACAGCAGGGTGCCGATCCACGGATGGCCGGCGACGGGGGTGAGATCGCCCCCGCTAAGATGCTGGCGCTCGATCAGGCGCGGTTCGTCGTCGACCCAGACCTCAAGGCGGCTCTCCAGCGTGCCGTGGCTGAAGGTCTCATTGATTACCGGGCGTCCCAGACAGTACAGCTCCCACGCCAGCAGCGTGCTGGAGGCTTTGAGGTGGAAGACGGAGCGCAGCGCGGCATTCGCGCCGGGAAAAATAATGGTGTCCTGCGGCAGCCACTCCAGCGTGGATTCGTCATCGAGATAAAAGTGCTGACTCAGGCGAGCCTGCGGGCCGCTGCTGCGATAGAACTTGCTGGCACCGGGCATGGTGATAAGCGTATGGCTTTTGGCGTCCAGCCGCACGGAAATGTCCAGCGTATCGCCGCCCACAATCCCGCCCGGCGGGTGCAGCAGGTAGAGGTGACAGGTTTCCCCTTCGGGATAAAACGGACGTTGAACGGTAAGGGGCCCGAGGTGGTGAGCGGAGTACAGGAGGGTTTTCTCAGGGGTGTGACAAAACTGCAGGGCAAGCGACGCCTGCCAGCCTTTATACGTATTATCAGTGACCTGAGCTGCTAACATGCTGCATCCATCTGCTCATCATCGGGTCGTTTCAGTATGCCCTGGCAGAAATGAAGGCTGTCATATGAGTCGCTTATGGATAAAAAACGGCTCATGTGATTTTCGCCCGGCGGCGCTACGCTTGCACGGGCCTACAAGATAATGCGCAGTGTAGGCCGGGTAAGCGCAGCGCCACCCGGCAGGAAAGGCTAGCGATAATCCTCCGCATCCACATCATATCCGGACGGCTCCCAGCGGATCGCCAGCAGCGAGGCCAGGCCGATAAACGGCGCCAGCGCAATCACCCAGAATACGGCGGTGTCGAGTGACGCGACCAGCAGCGGGAACAGGAACAGCGACAGCGTGGAACTGCTGCGCATCAGCGTCTGGTTGAGACCCACGCCCACGCCGCGCAGCGAGGTTGGGTAGCTCAGCGAGGCAAACGTCATGGTATGCGCGCCCGGGCCAAAGCCCTGACCAAACAGGAAAAGCGCCAGCATCGCGACGGCCAGCACGCCTTCAGAAGCGCCTTCCGGTCGGCCAATCAGCGCCAGTCCCAGCAGCGCGACCAGCTGGCAGGCATAACCCGCCAGCGACATCCGCCATGCGCCGAAGCGCGGTACGTAGCGTACCGCCAGCAGCCCGCCGACGAACGCAAACAGCAGGTTAAGCGCCAGAGAAATCAGGATGGTGGTGAGCATCGACTGGACAAAGAAGCTGGAGACGATCACCGGCAGTCCAAACGCCACGGCGTTATAGGCAAACGAGGAGACGACGGACAGCAGCGTGGCGAGCGTGGTGCGCCGCAGATAGCTCCCGCGGAACAGGTTCAGGTAGTTGGACCATTTCGCTTTATTCACCACGGGAGCTGGCTGGCTGAGCGCATCCTGCGGCACGTGGGCGTTGATGTTATAGGACTGGCGTAAAATGGACGCTGCCTCTTTCAGGTTACCCTGGTTCGCCGCCCAGACCGGCGATTCGCTCATATAGCGGCTGCGGATGGCGATGATGACCAGCGCGGGCACCGCGCCAAAGCCGAGGATCAAACGCCACAGCCAGTCGCTGTGGCTTGCCGGCAGCACGGTGTAGAAAAAAAGCACCAGCAGGTAGGAGATGCTGATGGCGGCATACCAGGTGGGGCACCACATCGCGACGCTGGAGGCCTTGTTTCCGGGGCCTTTCAGCTTCGCGAACTCGCTTAAGAACGCCATCGCCACGGGGAGGTCGATCCCCACGCCAAGCCCCATGACAAAGCGGGCGCCCGCCAGCACATATTCATTGGGGGCCAGCGCACAGGCGATGGCGGCCACCACGAAGAACACCATATCCGCCATAAAAACGCGGTAGCGCCCAATTTTATCCGTGAGGTAACCGCCGAGCAGCGCCCCGACAATCGCGCCAAAGGTGATCGCCGAAGCCACCATGCCGGTACCGGCGGGCGTCAGGTTAAATTCACGGGTAATATCTTTAATGCCGAACGCCAGCGCGCCCAGATCGTAGGCATCGAGGAATATCCCGCCCAGCGCGATACCGACCACGATACGGGCGTTTGCCCGGCCCTGAGAACCGTCATTAACGAGGCGGGATACATCCGAGGCGCTGCGCACCCACTGGATGTCGCCGTCGGGGTGATTTCCTGCCGTTGAAAGGGGAGTGGTTTCTGTGATTTCAGCCATTTTCTTCTTGTGTGGTTGTGTTGTGTCTCTCACAGTTACCACAGACAGAAGGTGACCAAAATCACATTTGGCTATAAGGCATAACTAACCTTATGGGGCGTCTTTTTTCTTCCTCTTGAGCTTCGTCCAGATCTTGGTTTCCTGACGACGCCACAGGCGCTGGATATTGTCGTGATGACGCAGCAGGATAAGACAGGAGAGCATCGACACCGGGAAGGTGAACTGGGGCTTGAACCACCAGACGTAAAACGGGGCGATCAGCGCGCTGACGATAGCGCCCAGCGACGAATAGCCGCTCAGCAGAATGGTCAGTAGCCAGGTCCCGGCCATCACGCCGGTCAGGTCCCAGCCGATGGGTGCAATGGCGCCAAATGCTGTGGCGACGCCTTTGCCGCCTTTAAAACCGAAGAATACGGGCCAGATGTGGCCGACGCAGGCGGCGATTGCGATAAGCCCGAGCCAGAACGGCGTGACGCCCAGCGCATAAGCGCCCCAGACGGGAAGCATTCCTTTCAGCACATCAAAAATCAAAACCGCTACGGCTGCTCCCTTGCCGCCAATTCGTAATACGTTGGTCGCTCCCGGATTCCCGGAACCGCTTTCGCGCGGGTCAGGTAACCCGGCAATGCGGCAGACCAGAATGGCGCTGGAGATTGAGCCGCAAAGGTAGGCGAGGAAGATCATTCCAGGCGCGATTGCACTCATAACGCTGTTCCGTTTTGAAAAGGTATCTGTATTCTCAGCATCTGTGGATAATACGCATAATTCGCCGGAAGTGGTATCCGGTTTAGCCAAAAAGCAGGCAGGTCGTGATGGATATTGTATTTATAGAGCAACTTTCGGTAATCACCACCATTGGTGTTTACGACTGGGAACAGACCATCGAGCAGAAGCTGGTGTTCGATATCGAAATGGGCTGGGATAACCGCAAGTCGGCAAAAAGCGATGACGTGAACGACTGTCTGAGCTATGCCGACATCAGCGAAACGGTCATCGGCCACGTCGAAGGGCAGCGTTTTGCGCTGGTGGAACGTGTGGCGGAAGAGGTGGCGGAACTGCTGCTGACCAGATTCAACTCACCGTGGGTGCGCATCAAGCTGAGCAAGCCTGGCGCGGTGGCGCGCGCCGCCAATGTGGGGGTCATCATCGAGCGTGGCACAAATCTGAAAGGAAAGATTTAACGTCATAATAGCTAAACCATTTTAGGCTATAACGGTCTCAAGACTGTATCTTATCGGTGGTCCGTTTGGGACACCGTTTTTTTATATCTTTTTTAGGGGTTTATAGATGAGCGATATGCACTCGCTGCTGGTGGCGGCAATACTGGGTGTGGTCGAAGGATTGACGGAGTTTTTACCGGTTTCCAGTACCGGCCATATGATTATCGTTGGCCATCTGCTGGGCTTTGAAGGCGATACTGCGAAAACGTTTGAAGTCGTGATCCAGCTGGGGTCGATTCTGGCGGTGGTGGTGATGTTCTGGCGCCGTCTGTTTGGCCTGATCGGCATTCACTTTGGCCGTCCGCCTCAGCACGAAGGGGCCGGAAAAGGCCGCCTGTCGCTGATCCATATTCTGCTCGGGATGATCCCGGCGGTGGTGCTGGGCCTGGTTTTCCACGACGCCATCAAATCGCTGTTTAATCCGATTAACGTGATGTATGCGCTGGTGGTCGGCGGCGTCCTGCTGATTGCCGCCGAAGTGCTGAAGCCAAAAACGCCGCGCGCGGAAGGTGTGGACGATATGACCTATCGCCAGGCGTTTATCATTGGCTGCTTCCAGTGTCTGGCGCTGTGGCCGGGCTTCTCCCGCTCAGGCGCTACCATCTCCGGCGGGATGCTGATGGGCGTAAGCCGTTACGCCGCGTCAGAGTTCTCGTTCCTGCTGGCGGTGCCGATGATGATGGGCGCCACCGTGCTTGACGTCTATAAGAGCTATCACTTCCTGACGGCTGGCGACATTCCGATGTTCGCTGTCGGCTTCATCACCGCGTTTATCGTGGCGCTGATTGCTATCAAAACCTTCCTGCAGCTGATTAAGCGTATCTCGTTTATTCCGTTCGCGATCTATCGTTTTATCGTGGCGGCTGCGGTATACGTGGTCTTCTTCTGATGACCCACAGCCCTCAGTCTTTCGGCTGAGGGCAATGCTTTTCCTTCCACGCCGTGACGGCATCAATCCGCCGTTTTGTCAGCTCCTCGCGGATCTCCGGGCCTTTAAACCCCGCCTCGATAACGTCTTTCGTCGGCACCGCTTTTGCCACCTCCCAGGCTTTACGCAGCAACCGTCCCTGCGGGTAGTCGCACGCTTCAAACCCGGTCCGACCGCGCACGTCCGCTTCGCTGGTGAGCGCGATCTGCTCCACGCGCTGCGGCTTGCGCCAGGCGTCGATGTTATCGAATAGCTTCACGATGGTGGCCGGTTTGAGGATCGGGAAGGTGTGGATCAGGTCGTGGAACTCGGCCACCAGTTTCGCCAGATCGCGGATCTCGTTCGGCACGCGCAGACGCTGGCACAGCCCCTCGACCAGCTTCACCCCTGCCGGGCCGTGCCCGTGGTGGCGAGGCCAGAATTCTTTGGGCGTTAAGCCTTTGCCGAGATCGTGGCACAGGGTGGAAAAGCGCACGTCTACCTCAGGGCTAAGCATGGCCGCCATGCTCAGGGTCATCAGCGTATGCACGCCGGTATCAATTTCCGGATGCCATTTCGCCGGGGCAGGTACGCCAAACAGCGCATCGATTTCCGGGAACAGCACCTTCAGCGCGCCGCAGTCGCGCAGGACCTGGAAAAAGACCTGCGGATTACGCGTGGTGAGGGCATTCTCCGTCTCTTTCCAGACGCGCTCTGGCGTCAGGTGTTCAAGCTCGCCCGCCTCGGTCATGGCGGTCATCAGCGCCATTGTCTCATCGGCAATACGGAAGCTGAGATGGGCATAACGCGCGGCAAAGCGCGCCACGCGCAGCACGCGAAGCGGGTCTTCAGAAAACGCGGGGGAGACGTGGCGTAAAAGACGGTTGCGCAGATCGTCCTGGCCGCCATAGGCGTCAACGATCTGCCCGTTTTCGTCCTGCGCCAGCGCGTTGATGGTGAGATCGCGACGCAGCAGATCCTGCTCCAGCGTGACGTCCGGCGCGGCATAGCAGGTGAAGCCGGTATAGCCCGAGCCGGATTTCCGCTCGGTGCGCGCCAGGGCGTACTCTTCACGGCTTTTCGGGTGCAGGAACACGGGAAAATCGCGGCCTACCTGCTGGTAGCCCGCGTCGAGCATCTCTTCCGGGGTGGCGCCAACCACCACCCAGTCTTTATCTTTGACCGGCAGACCTAACAACGCATCACGTACCGCACCACCGACCAGATAACTCTTCACGCCCCACTCTCCCGTTTTCTCTTTTCCAGAATGATACGTAAGTCTGGCAGAGAAGACGAATTAGTTCATCCAGCGGTCTTTACGCTTACGGCTAGGGATCAGGTGCGGCAGGACCAGACCCAGCACCAGACCGACGCCCAGCACGCCGCCGCCATACATAAACCACTGCATGATGATGGTGCGCTGTTTGTCATCGAGCTGCAGATTGGCGGCATTCACCTTCTTCTGCGCGACAATCAGCTCGTTTTTCAGCTTCTGGTTCTCTTCCTTCAGGCCGTTAATCACGCCGTCGCTCTGCGCCACTTTCTGCTGCATTTCAGCGGTGCGCTGGTTCCAGGTGCCGTCGATGTTGTTCAGCTTGTCGGTCAGGGTTTTCACCTGGTTTTCCAGATCCGGCACGCGGGTGCGCAGGCTTGGCACGGTACTCAGCTCTTTCAGCGGGATCCAGGACGTACGGCCGGTGCTGTCGCGCACCTGACCGTAATTAGTGTCGGCATTGGTCTGTAACAGGGTGACTTCCTCGCCGGCATTGACCGTGCCCACGAGGCGATAATTATCTCCGGGGCCACTGCGTACCCAGGTGTTCAGTTCGTCAGAAACGTAACGCTTCTCTTCAGCGTGCACTGCGGTTGCGGCGCTAAAAGCGAGTAAAGTAAGTCCAATCAGGCGTAATTTAAGCATCATTAGTCGTTATTTTCATAAATAGTGGAACGATAGTAGTGGCAACAGTGTCTCTACGCAAAGCATTCGTCAGCAATCGGAATCATCTGTGTCACGACTCTGGACATTTACGCCCGACAAATTGCTCATTGCATGGCAATTTGGCGCAAAATACTATGTACTGACAAACAAATGGCGAGGAAGTTCGCCCTCATTGACGCGTCTGTGACGCCCGCAAAAGTACAAGGCTATGGCTCAGGAAATCGAATTAAAATTTATCGTCGAAAAAGACAGCGTTGACGCACTCCGCCAGCATCTGGATACCCTTTCCGGCGAACACCATGCACCGGTACAACTGCTTAATATCTATTACGAAACGCCGGACAACTGGCTGCGTCGCCACGATATGGGCCTGCGCATCCGTGGCGCGAACGGCCGCTACGAGATGACGATGAAAATTGCTGGCCGCGTGGTCGGCGGTTTACATCAGCGTCCGGAATACAATATCGACATCAGCCAGCCAGAACTTGAGCTGGAACGCTTCCCGGCGGACGTCTGGCCGGAAGGTGGACTGCCTGCCACGCTGGCTGAGCAGGTACAGCCGCTGTTCAGCACCGATTTCTGGCGCGAGAAATGGCTGGTGACGGAAGGTAAAAGCCGTATCGAACTCGCTCTCGATCTCGGTGAGGTGAAGGCGGGGGAGTTCCAGGAACCGATTTGCGAACTGGAGCTTGAGCTGCTGGAAGGTGACGCGAATGACGTCCTGAAGCTGGCGCGCAGGCTGGTGAACCAGTCCGGACTGCGTCAGGGAAGCCTGAGTAAAGCCGCGCGCGGTTATCATCTGGCCGCCGGGAATGCGCCGCGCGTCCTGAAAGAGACGACCATCCTGCACGTTGTGCCGAAAGCCAGCGTTGAACAGGGTCTGGAAGCCGCGCTGGAGCTGGCGCTTTCGCAGTGGCAGTACCACGAAGAGCTGTGGGCGCGAAACGTGAAAAACGCGAAATCCCACGTGCTGGCGGCGATTGCCCTGGTGCGCCATACCCTGGCGCTCTTTGGCGGTATCGTTCCTCGAAAAGCGAGCGCTCACTTACGTGACCTGCTGACGCAAACCGAAACGCTAATGCTCTCGGACGTCTCTGCGCAAACGGCGATCTACAGCCCGCAAGCCGCTGCCGCAAAGCTGGCGCTGACCGAGTTTCTGGTCACGCGCGGCTGGCGCGCCTTCCTGGATGCAAAAGCAGAGACCAAAATCGCGGAAAACTTTAAGCGTTTCGCGGACATTCATCTTTCCCGTCACGCCGCCGAGCTGAAAAGTACCTTTGCGTATCCGCTCGGCGATAAGTATGGCGATCAGCTTCCCCGTCTTTCGCGCAACATCGACAGCATGCTGCTGCTTTCCGGTGCCTACGACGGGCCACAGGCGCAGGCCTGGCTGGAAAACTGGCAGGGGCTGAAGCATGCCATTGAAACCCGCCAGCATATTGAGATTGAGCATTTCCGTAACGAGGCCATTTCGCAGGAGCCGTTCTGGCTGCACAGCGGAAAACGTTAACTCTGGCAAGGAACCCCCATAATGCCGCTTTCTTCGCAGTTACAGCAGCAGTGGCAGACCGTTTGCGAACGTCTGCCTGAGTCATTACCGGCGTCATCGTTAAGCGAGCAGGCCAGGAGCGTGCTCGCCTTCAGTGATTTTGTGCAGGACAGTATCGCCGCTAATCCGGACTGGCTGGCGGAGCTTGAGACCGCGCCCCCGCAGGCGGACGAGTGGCGGCAGTATGCCGGCTGGCTGCAAACCGCGCTGGCAGACGTGGCGGATGAAGCCACGCTGATGCGCGTTCTGCGCCAGTTCCGCCGTAGGGTGATGGTGCGCATTGCCTGGGCGCAGGCGCTGGCGCTGGTGAGCGAAGAGAGTACCTTGCAGCAGCTAAGCGAGCTGGCGCAGACGCTGATTGTCGCCGCGCGCGACTGGCTCTACGCCGCCTGCTGTAAAGAGTGGGGCACGCCGTGCAGCGAGGAAGGGGTTCCTCAGCCGCTGCTGATTCTGGGGATGGGCAAGCTGGGCGGCTGCGAGCTGAACTTCTCCTCCGATATCGACCTGATTTTTGCCTGGCCGGAGAACGGCTCCACGCGCGGCGGGCGTCGCGAGCTGGACAACGCCCAGTTCTTTACCCGCCTCGGCCAGCGCCTGATTAAGGCGCTGGACCAGCCGACGCAGGACGGTTTTGTCTACCGCGTGGACATGCGCCTGCGGCCGTTTGGCGACAGCGGCCCGCTGGTGCTGAGCTTTGCCGCGCTGGAGGATTATTACCAGGAGCAGGGGCGCGACTGGGAGCGTTATGCGATGGTTAAGGCCCGAATCATGGGCGACAGCGACGACGCTTACGCCAACGAGCTGCGCGCTATGCTGCGCCCGTTCGTGTTCCGTCGCTATATCGACTTCAGCGTTATTCAGTCCCTGCGCAATATGAAAGGGATGATTGCCCGCGAGGTGCGCCGTCGTGGGCTGAAGGACAACATCAAGCTTGGCGCGGGCGGCATTCGCGAAATCGAATTTATCGTCCAGGTCTTCCAGCTGATTCGCGGTGGCCGCGAGCCGTCGCTGCAGTCCCGCTCGCTGCTGCCGACGCTGAGCGCCATCGAGCAGTTGCATCTGCTGCCGGACGGCGACGCGCAAACCCTGCGCGAGGCCTATCTGTTCCTGCGTCGTCTGGAAAACCTGCTGCAAAGCATTAACGACGAACAGACCCAGACCCTGCCGGGGGATGACCTTAACCGGGCGCGTCTGGCCTGGGGCATGCGCGTGGACGACTGGTCAACGCTGACCGAACGGCTCGATGCCCATATGGCAGGCGTGCGCCGCATCTTTAACGATCTGATTGGCGATGACGAAAGTGAATCGCCGGATGATGCGCTTTCCGAGCACTGGCGCGAGCTCTGGCAGGACGCGCTTCAGGAAGATGACACCACGCCGGTGCTGACGCACTTGACCGACGACGCGCGCCATCGCGTGGTGGCGCTGATTGCCGATTTCCGTCTTGAGCTGAACAAGCGCGCCATCGGCCCGCGCGGTCGCCAGGTGCTGGATCACCTGATGCCGCACCTGCTGAGCGAGGTCTGCTCGCGCGCGGATGCGCCGGTGCCGCTGTCGCGCATGATGCCGCTGCTGAGCGGGATTATCACCCGTACCACCTATCTTGAACTGCTGAGCGAGTTCCCGGGGGCGCTGAAGCACCTGATTTCCCTCTGTGCCGCCTCGCCGATGGTGGCCAACAAGCTGGCGCGCTATCCGCTGCTGCTGGATGAGCTGCTCGACCCGAACACGCTTTATCAGCCGACGGCAACGGATGCGTACCGGGACGAGCTGCGCCAGTATCTGCTGCGCGTGCCGGAAGAGGACGAAGAGCAGCAGCTGGAGGCGCTGCGCCAGTTTAAGCAGGCCCAGATGCTGCGCGTGGCGGCCGCGGATATCGCCGGAACGCTGCCGGTGATGAAAGTGAGCGATCACTTAACCTGGCTCGCGGAGGCGATTATTGACGCGGTCGTGCAGCAGGCGTGGGTGCAAATGGTGGCCCGCTACGGCCAGCCAAAACATCTGGCCGATCGAGAAGGGCGCGGCTTTGCGGTGGTCGGCTATGGCAAGCTCGGCGGCTGGGAGCTGGGATACAGCTCCGATCTGGATTTAATCTTCCTGCACGACTGTCCGGTTGACGTGATGACCGACGGCGAGCGCGAGATTGACGGGCGTCAGTTCTATCTGCGTCTTGCCCAGCGCATCATGCACCTGTTCAGCACGCGCACCTCGTCGGGCATTTTGTACGAAGTGGATGCGCGCCTGCGTCCGTCCGGCGCGGCGGGGATGCTGGTCACCTCGACGGACGCTTTCGCCGACTACCAGAAGAGTGAAGCCTGGACGTGGGAGCATCAGGCGCTGGTGCGCGCCCGCGTGGTGTATGGCGATCCGCAGCTCAAAACGCAGTTCGATGCCATCCGTAAAGCGGTGATGACCACCGTGCGTGAGGGCTGCACGCTGCAAACGGAAGTGCGCGAAATGCGCGAGAAAATGCGCGCGCACTTAGGCAACAAACACCGCGATCGCTTTGATATTAAAGCCGACGAGGGCGGGATTACCGATATTGAGTTCATTACCCAGTATCTGGTGCTGCTCCACGCCCACGACAAGCCGAAGCTGACCCGCTGGTCCGATAACGTGCGCATTCTGGAACTGCTGGCGCAAAACGACATCATGGACGAGCAGGAGGCGCAGGCCTTAACCCGCGCCTACACCACGCTGCGCGATGAGCTTCATCACCTGGCGCTGCAGGAGCAGCCGGGCCACGTGGCGCTGGACTGTTTTGTTGCCGAACGCGCCCAGGTGACGGCCAGCTGGCAGAAGTGGCTGGTGGAACCGTGCGTAACAAAGCAAGTGTGATATTATCGCGCGCAAATTGTGAATCTTTCTGGAGTCAGGAATGAAAGTAACACTGCCAGAGTTTGAACGTGCTGGAGTAATGGTTGTTGGGGATGTGATGCTGGATCGCTACTGGTATGGGCCGACCAGCCGTATCTCTCCGGAAGCGCCGGTACCGGTCGTTAAGGTCGACACCATTGAAGAACGTCCCGGCGGCGCGGCAAACGTGGCGATGAACATTGCCTCTCTGGGCGCGCAGTCGCGTCTGGTGGGCCTGACCGGTATCGACGATGCGGCCCGCGCGCTGAGCAAGTCGCTGGCGGACGTGAACGTGAAGTGCGACTTCGTTTCCGTTCCGACCCACCCGACCATCACCAAGCTGCGCGTGCTGTCGCGCAACCAGCAGCTGATCCGCCTCGACTTTGAAGAAGGATTCGAAGGCGTCGATCCCGAGCCGCTGCACGAGCGTATTAACCAGGCGCTGGGCAATATCGGCGCGCTGGTGCTGTCTGACTACGCCAAAGGCGCGCTGGCCAGCGTGCAGACGATGATCCAGCTGGCGCGTAAAGCGAATGTGCCGGTGCTGATCGACCCAAAAGGCACCGACTTTGAGCGCTATCGCGGCGCGACGCTGCTGACGCCAAACCTCTCCGAGTTTGAAGCGGTGGCGGGCAAATGCAAAACCGAGGAAGAGCTGGTTGAGCGCGGCATGAAGATCATTGCTGACTTCGAGCTCTCCGCGCTGCTGGTGACCCGCTCCGAGCAGGGGATGACGCTGCTGCAGCCGGGCAAAGCGCCGCTGCACATGCCAACCCAGGCGCAGGAAGTGTACGACGTGACCGGTGCCGGTGATACGGTGATCGGCGTGCTGGCGGCGACGCTGGCCGCAGGCAACTCCCTGGAAGAGGCGTGCTACTTCGCCAACGCCGCGGCGGGCGTGGTGGTTGGTAAGCTCGGAACCTCAACCGTTTCCCCGATTGAGCTGGAAAACGCGGTGCGCGGCCGAGCGGACACCGGTTTTGGCGTCATGACCGAAGACGAGCTGAAGGTGGCCGTCGCCGCCGCGCGCAAGCGTGGTGAAAAAGTGGTGATGACCAACGGCGTGTTCGACATTCTGCATGCGGGCCACGTTTCGTATCTGGCAAACGCGCGCAAGCTGGGCGATCGCCTGATTGTGGCGGTCAACAGCGATGCGTCGACCAAACGCCTGAAGGGAGAAACGCGTCCGGTGAACCCGCTTGAGCAGCGTATGATCGTGCTCGGTGCGCTGGAGGCCGTGGACTGGGTGGTGTCATTTGAAGAAGACACGCCGCAGCGCCTGATTGCCGGGATCCTGCCGGACCTGCTGGTGAAGGGCGGGGATTACAAGCCGGAGCAAATCGCGGGCAGCGAAGAGGTCTGGGCCAACGGCGGTGAGGTGATGGTGCTCAACTTTGAGGACGGGTGCTCAACCACCAACATCATTAAGAAGATCCAGAAAGACAGTCAGTAAAAAAACGGGCCGAGTGGCCCGTTTTTCATGTCGGGTGGCGCTTCGCTTACCCGACCTACGCGTACCCGTAGGCCCGGTAAGGCGTAGCCGCCACCGGGCCCATCAGGCAGCACTTATGCCCGATCGTCCACCGGCGGAATGGCCGGTGCCGGCTTCACTTCTTCTGCCGCATTGCGGTTTTCCAGCTCGGTCAGACGCTGTTCCAGCAGCGCCAGCTTTTCGCGGGTGCGCAGCAGCACCTGGGTCTGCACGTCAAACTCTTCGCGGCTGACTAAATCAAGGCGAACCAGCTGGGCCTGCAGCGTCTGGCGGATTTTCTTTTCGACGTCATCACCAAATTCACGAATGCCCTTCGGCATGGATTCGTGAACCTGACGCGCGATCTGCTCAATTTTCTTCGGGTCAATCATCGTGGCTTCCCTTGATAATACGGTGTTGATGAACATTGTAGCGCGTCATGCCCGGGGTAAACAAAATTGTTTGATGCTTATGCATTGCCCAGGATAATCAATAGCGTTATAGTTATCTCGCTTATTCTCAGGGCGGGGCGAAATTCCCCACCGGCGGTAAATCAGCTTAACGCTGAAAGCCCGCGAGCGCTTTGGGTGAATTCTCAAAGGTCAGCAGATCCGGTGTAATTCCGGGGCCGACGGTTAGAGTCCGGATGGGAGAGAGTAACGATCCAGTCGGGCATGGGCCCGCTCACGTTATCTTTTTGCCGCTTATACGGCGCTCCTAAGACTGCCCTGATTCTGGTAACCATAATGTTAATGAGGTTTTTTTACCATGAATCAGACGCTACTTTCCTCTTTTGGCACTTCAACTCAACGTGTTGAACATGCACTGGATGCGCTGCGCGAAGGCCGCGGTGTGATGGTGCTTGACGATGAAAACCGTGAAAACGAAGGCGACATGATTTTCGCCGCCGAAAACATGACCGTTGAACAGATGGCGCTGACCATCCGTCACGGCAGCGGCATCGTCTGCCTGTGTATTAACGAAGATCGCCGTAAGCAGCTCGACCTGCCGATGATGGTCGAAAACAACACCAGCGCCTTCGGGACCGGTTTTACCGTGACCATCGAAGCCGCGCACGGTGTGACCACCGGCGTGTCTGCGGCTGACCGTCTGACCACCGTACGTGCTGCGATTGCTGATGATGCGAAGCCATCCGATCTGCACCGTCCAGGCCACGTCTTCCCGCTGCGCGCGCAGGCGGGCGGCGTGCTGACCCGTGGTGGTCACACCGAAGCGACGATCGACCTGGTGACGCTGGCGGGCTTCAAACCTGCTGGCGTGCTGTGTGAACTGACCAACGATGACGGCACCATGGCGCGCGCGCCGGAGTGCATCACCTTTGCGCGTCTGCACAATATGCCGGTGGTGACGATTGAAGATCTGGTGGAGTACCGCCAGGCGCACGAGCGCAAAGCCAGCTGAAACCGCTGATGTGAAAAAGCCGGGGAAACCCGGCTTTTTTGTGCCTAGTGGTAGTTAATCTTAAACAGCACTACCGTTTCGAACGGGCCAGACTGAATGGCTTTTCCCGCGACAGGGGAGAGCTCTGCCGTGTAGGTTTGTTCATAGTTCAGCGTACTCCCGGTGAAATCCGCATACTCTTCATAATGGTTGTAGGTATAAGGTTCGGTTCCGTTGAGGATACGCAGCTTTAAGCCATTCCCAATCAACAGGGCGGTGTCGTTTTCTGACAGCGATTCCGTGGTGTAGAACGACGAATCCATTTTAAAGCCATCTGAACACTGGGCGTCCTGCACTTTGGTGGTTTTCACCGTAAAGGTGCGCTTGCGCGTCTGCTGATTCACGATGTCGCGGGCGCTGAAGGTCCCGAAATCAATCTCCTGGTTTTCAGGAAAAATGCTGAAGGTGGCCCCGCAGTCGAGAACGGTAATGTTATTCAGCCCGTTAATGTGGTACTTGAGGTTTTTGGCATCGGCCATCTGGTTGACCCCGCCTTTTCCGTCAAACTGCACCACGATGTAGTCCCCCAGCGAACTTTTGTAGCCGTAAGGTGGAATGGCCTTGATGCGGACGTAAAGACGCAGTCGGGCCATGAACGTGCGCGTGGTGTGAATATCATAGGCATTGCCTGAGCATAGCCGGTTCTCCCACCCCATCTGCTTGATTTGCTCCGGGGTGTACATGTGTAGGGCGGCGAAATTTTTCGCACTGGTGTGCGATGCATTTTGCACTGGCTAATTAGGATAAAAATGCAAGAAATGCACAGTGCAAATAAAAACGCCACTATAAACATTCCATCACTTCGTTATAACTTCACTGTTTGTTGTCTCTGTTCCTGAATCACTGTCGTTGAGACATAGTGCTAACCCTATTGCTAGGCATCAGAAGTAATGATTGACGTATAAAGCCCCAGAGGAAAAGACAATAGAACTATCTATCGGCTTGATTCAACTGGGGGGGGTTGATGTAAAAATAGAAGGATTTTAACTACAGTGGTGGAAGAGGCCAGTCAATATCTGGCGCTTTAGACGTGTCCACCGCCTGAAGAGCTTTAATGTACAGCATCCATGCAATCAGGTTATTTTTGTCTTCATCGCTGATAATTCCCAGTTGTAATTCAGTTTGCCAGAAGCTGATTGCTTTCTGTGCTTCTGTCAGCAATGCAGCCTTTTTTAGATCAGCCGCTTTAACATCAGCTGCGTGCTGAGCATCAGCATCCGTTACCCACTTCACGCCATCCCATTTATCATACGGACCTGACGGCACGATGGTAGTGTAGCCATCATGCACAGGGCCAATATAATCAATGGTGGATTGCATTCCGTCAGTGGTTGAGTAGACAATCTCGCCCCGATGCTCTTCTTCCTGACTCCAGGCTCCATTTTTATATACGGCTACTTTTCCCGCCACTTCATCACCGGGGTCCATGTCAGTTGAATTGCCGGGCATACTCACACCAGTATTAATATACTCGTCAGACCAACCAGTATATTCCCCGGTATCCGGAGAATAATAAAAACAGCGAATGTCACCCGGTTCTGTTGCCAGACCGTATTTATCAAAAACAGGTTTCATCATTTAGCCCTTACGAGTAAATTAAATGCAATGTTGCGTGGGCGGTTTTCTGCGGCAGTGCGGTTAACTTTTGAAGAGTCAAAATAAACATTCTTCTGATTGAAAGTGCTCACGGTTCCGGCATTTAATCCGGTTGGCGTCAACTGGGTCATTTCAAATGCCCCGGCTGCCGATGCGTTCACACCCATTGTCACATCGACAAACTGACCTGTAATTGCCTGCTGAGCATCACTCTGCGCGCTTAATAGTGCCCTTCCGCTGTCAACACCTCGCCCGTCATCCCAGATACGCACGAACTCCCCTCGGGATTCTGTTAATTTCAGGCCAGGCCACACTAACGCAAGTTTTGGATACGTGGCTGCGGAGAACGTCGCACCGTTAAACTTCAAAAACACCATGTTGGCCCATTCAGGCATCACCGTATTAGGCATAGCAGAAGATGGCCAGAAGAAAGGTATCCCAATTGCCGGAGCTCCTGATCCCAGGCCAAGATTGATTACAGCCTGTGCAGCATTCGTTGCACCTGTACCTCCGCGAGATGGAGGAAGGGCCACGGTATCTCCATTACCATTCTGCACTCCCCATTCACCGTTATTTGCCAATACAAAAAACAGTTTTAAGTCCGGAGACTGGACACTAGTAAATGCTACTGGTAAGTCAGATGGTGACGATTTGAAAAATTGTAAACCGAGGTTTTCGAGAGCCGTTGCAACTGCACCATCAGATTTAATATCGCCGAATGGATTTGAACGGGTTAGTAAAAGCTTACTTAGTGCAGTTAACAACTGATTATGCTTGCTGGGGTCAACAGGTACTCCTGCAGATGCCAGTACAGCAATAAGCTCTGTCTGTATATCCCTTATTGCGCCCTGAGAGTTATTCAGGTGTTGAGCGTCAACGATGGTACCAAGTTCACCTGTGACAGGATTTCCATCGTGAAAGAGGCTATCCGGTGTGTTTACCGGCGGCATTAAATTTTGCATTTAAGCTTACTCCTGATACGCAAAGTAACAAAAGGTGTGTGCAGGTTTGAGATCGCGAAACACTTCTTCAATGATTGAATCACCAAACGCTGTCAGACTTTCACCAGCTGCAGAACTACCTGCCCTGAAGCGATAAATCTGAGCACCAGAATTTTTAATGTTGACGCGCCATACCCAGATAATGTCCTTTATCCAGAGAGGGTCTCCGGCGCGGTTTATACCTGCACGGAATGGCTGAGGTTCATCAATTGTGATGGTGTAGCCAAGACTCATTGCAAGTTGGGTAAAATAAGGAATACTGAGGCCGCCAACTTCGGACAGCTTGGCGATAACCCGTTGTTGACGCTGCTGATAGGTCGCTCCCTCTGGAGGAGTAATAGCCAGCACACGCTCCCAGTCAGGGAGAAGGCTTTGCGCATAGAATGGGGTAACCCCACCTTCAGCCAGACCTGCGGAAGTTTCTATAGCATCGAATACCGAAGCCTCTGCGCGAATAGAGGCATCAAGAAGGGGCAGTCCTGGGCTATATGAAGACAGGGGTAACAGGCGATTCAGGAGGCTGTAGTAACTCATAGAAGCTCAACCTCCACATTCCCCAGACGCAGCCATTCGACTTTGATCTCGTCTATCGCAGGGTAAATATTCGTGGCCGGAGTGACGATGTCATAGTCCGTTATACCTGGAATGAGTGAGATCAACGTTCCGGCCTGGCTACGTATAAACGCCGCTCCAGGCTCACGACGCAAGTCATCATCCTGTAAAGCGCCTTTAATGGCAGTTTTGGCATCTGCCAGCGTGATGCCATCCAGTGATACCCTGACCAGCACATTAAATGTCTGGATAGCAGGAATGATGACCATTGTGTTTTTGGCCGTCACAGGGCGCACATCATCAATATGTGCCTGAGTTCGGTCTATAACATCCTGCGACGGTAAACCTCCGGCCGATGTAACAGCAACGTCGACCGTTCCGAGACCTCGCCTTAAGGGATAGACATATGCTGCTGAAACGCCTGAGACTTCCAGCGCCCAGCGTTTATAATCGTACTTATTCCCCCCGGCAGGTGGGCGACGAATAATTTCAAGCAGACGGGCAAGCAGCTCCGCATCAGTTTCCTCATCCGTACCGCCAGTCATCAGACCTACGGTCACTGTGCTGTCAAACCCGTCAGGTGTTGTGGTCAGTGTTGCGGAGGTCACTGAGGTGGTGTTACCCGTAGTCCCTGACAGTGAAGACATGGCATTTACGGATGCTTTTCCATCCGGCCCGATAGTAATTTCTTCGGTTGTTGTCCATGAAACACTGTCGCGTTTGAACACAAGACCGGCGGCAGCTAAGGCTCCCGGTTCGCCGGTAAATGTAGCGGGCCCGGAGGCGTTATTTGCTGCTTTTTTACTTAAACCACGTAAGCGGGCATGCAGATAGAGAAATTCCGAATCAGCTGTATCCGGGAATATCTGACGGACTATCCATCCCTGATGCTGATAAAGCCCCTCGGCGACGCTGGCCACACTTGACGCCCGGACATACCAGTCGCTGTCAGGCCCCAGCTTGTGATCAGACAACTGCAGGAGATTTTTGATATCCCGCAGAATGTCTGTGCGAATTTGCGCAGCATTTTTGGTAATGAATGGCATCAGCTGACCTTAACCGGAAATTTCCAGGTCTGCGGCGTTCCGCTCGCGGACGTGACGATGATATGAAGCAGCATCCAGCCTTTTTGCCAGTGCTCTGCAGTTACGGAAATGGACTTAGCGCGACCGTCATCAATAATCGGCTGCAGGGCCTGCTGCGAATACTGCACCGCGAGTTTCTGAACGCGGGACACATCCTTTTCGCGGCGCAGTGTATGTAAAAGAGAGCCCAGAGTTGGATCAGCCCACCATGAGCCAAGGGGCGTCATCAGTCTTAAATAGACGGCATTCGCTAAAGTGTCCGAGCTGTCGCCGGTATAATCGCCGGTCGTTGGGTCAATCAACATTTCCATGCCGTAATACTATCGGCATGGAAATTTAAATTATCGGTGAAGGGGTTCAGTGGGGATTGCTTTTGAAGGAGAACTTACGTTACCACAAATTACATTGGCTGATTAGGTTTCTGCGTTGTGCCTGCATCGCCGCCGTGGTTGTGGTCGTGACCGTCATAAGTCTCGCGCATGGTGTTCAGCGTAGATTTACCGTCAGCAACTTCATTACTGCCTTTCAGCAATGGCGTATCAAAATCTGCCCGCTCTGAGGCTGTCGTTTTATACGTTTTGGTATTAACAATATGCTCTTCGGTATTCACGGTATGTTTTTTAGTATTAACAATATATTCATCACAGTTCACTTCAATAATTTTCCCGCGCTTCAGGATAATGTTGCTGCCTTCATCCGAATAAATGGCAAGCTCACCACTTTTCAGGCTCTTTAGCCTGTATGAAGCGTGTTCCGTGGCAATCACCACGCTATGACTGGTGCGCCCGTTAAGCGGGAGCATAATGGCTTTAGTCCCCCTGGGCGGGTTGGATGTAAAACCGTACTGCTGGAACATCTCCACATCCTGCAGGGACTCCGTAGCCAGACCTTTACCCTGAATGGTCTGAATATCACCGCCGCTGTTAACCCTTATCAAAACGCCCCTGAAGGCCTGTCTTATACGGTTTAACGCCGTGTTAATACGAGAATCAATTTTGTTCCACATCGATAATCTCCAGCTCTTTATTTACCTTGGCGCGGCGTTTACGTGATTTCCGTTTTTTCGGATAAGCGTCCGGTATCCATATTCCATCCTCTTTGAGACGCAGGGTGGTAATGGTGTTGTCTGGCCGTCCACCTGAAAACTCTCTTCCCATGAGGAAGTAAATGTCATCAATGCCGTGTGGCTCGCTTCGGACACGGATACGCTGGCCCGGTTGCCATAACTGACCGTTCTCCATGCGATGGCCTTTAACAATAGCTGTCAGATCAAACCCGTTAAGACGGGCGTCAGCCATGGCCTTTCTTGCGCGATAATCAACCTGCGCCTGGTTATCAGCATCACCGGCAACCATAATCTGCGGACGATAGAAAGGTACGGTACTGTCGCGAACGGTACTACGTAAGCCATGAAAGCCGTTCTCTGCAGAGCCGGTGCTGTCATAAATATCATCGGCATCATCGTCGTCTTCTGCGTCAGCGCTCTGGCCATCAACGTCAATAACATCGAGCTTCCCGGATTTTTTCCCCTGGCCGTGTCCCTGTGCCAGCATTGTCAATTCAGAGAATGCCCCGGTAATGGATGACCGGTCACTGAGATCGAGGACATTATTTCCCCGACCGTCACGATTAAGAATCAGCGTGGCCACCGGGTCTTTTGTGTAGTCCGGCCCACCAATAACCAGCGTGCCATCTGGCTCAAACCATGGCCATAACCCGCGTGCAGCAGCTGCTCGCTCAAGCGTATCCCACGCACGCTCTCCGGGTTCAACGCTGACCTTGTCATTACGCAGGGATGACTCAGCCTCAATGCGGATGTTCGTTACCCCCAGCGGCCTGACGACCTGGGCGATCACTTCTTCAAGACTGAGCTGACGGGAGGTAAAAACGGGTGAAGCGCAGTCAACAAGCACGGCAGCGCCATCGCGGCCGGAAAGCGATAAAGAGACCTGCTGACGGGATACGCGGCGCTGAACCACATCCACCCGGCCGGACATCACCACATCATTACCCACCCTGACCAGTACCGGCACACCTCGTTTAATGGCCGCAGGGAAAATACCGTCAGGCAGCCCAAGCGTTACGCTCCATGCATCGGAGGGGATCAGAAAATCGGAGTCAATCTGATAGCGGCTCCATGCACTATGGATTTTGCCATCAATAACCAGGCTCACTATATTCTGCGAATCTTTATCTTGAGTAGGCATTCAGAACGTCACCGGCTTTGATGTTGTTAGGATTACGTAGTGTCGGATTGAGACGCAGCAACTCGGCGGCGCGGGTGTAGTCCTCGTACCACAGATGGGCCAGCAAATGCAGGTTGGTGTCGGACAATATCACTCGCGTCGTCAGTGGCGGTCTGCTGGTGATAACCGCTGCACCCAGCTCCTGAACGGTCAGGGCAATATCCTTGAGGCTTTCAACCACGGGTTGCCATGTCACGCCACCAGGTGTTTCACCGGCGCTCACGTTTTGCGTATCGGCAGCAAAGGTGTCCCGCGTCTGGTCGATTGCCGTCTGAATGGCCGTCCTGGTGTCGTTGGTGATCTGCTCAATATCAACAGGAGACAGAATATCGCTGATGCTGCTGTCACTGAGTATGTCTGAAGCATCAAGTGCCAGCTGGATTGCAACCTGGATTTTTACCGCTGTTACCAGCTCGGTAATATCCGAGGTTGATGAGCCTGCCGGAACGGCAACAGCAACCGTCTTTTGCCCGGTCACTATCTGCTGAGGTAATGCGGCCACATCCTGCAGATTGTTACGGCCATTCTTCCAGTCGGCCATCACGATGCCCGCTGTACCGGAAACGTCTGAGGACTGTGAATAGCTTCCTGGGTTATTACTGACGCTTGATTTGGACTGAAGCGACGTCAGGCTCAGCGCACTCTGCAGGTCATTCATGAACGCTTTCGGATAATTAACAAAATCCGAGGTGGAACTGACAAATCCCGTCAGTTCCCCCTTAAGTACGGTCACCATATTCAGCGTCGTGGTTGCCAGGGATTTCGCTTTCTTCATCCACTTTTTCGCTGTACGAAGAGGCGAGAGAATATTGTCGATGGCCGTCTGGGCTTTCTCCAGAGCGGATTGCGCATGGTTGAAAATGATATCGGCCTTCGACAGCGGGAAGTCACTGCCAAAGAAAGGCAGTTTAAGTCCACCCTGTATAAAGACCACTTCGACAACGCAGTAATCAACGTTCTCCGCTTCATGCGATGCCTGATACTCAATGCACTGCATGCCCGTCATGGAGCCGAAAACCGGGTGGATTAACTCCGCGCTGCCGCGTGTATCCAGCGCCGCCAGAAACGCCTGCAGTCGCACATCGTAATCGTCGCCCCAGAAAAGGACCGTCATTCGCAGGTTACGAGGCTTGCGGCCAAGGTCATCAACATCGCCACCGTCCACATAGGGATACTCATACGTCGCAATGTCGCGGCTGGCGCTGTCACGGGTATTAACCACATCGAAGCGGACGCCCCTGAATGAGGCATCCTGTAATGAATCTTCCCAGCTCACTGCGGGCCTCCTGTTGAGCCGCGAACGGATTGATCGCCATTGTACTCATTGACCGCTTCTGCAATCTGACGATTATCGAGCATGACTTTGGTTGTGATGTTTACTGGCTGAGGCTTTTGTTGCTGCTGAGGCAACAGATAAGACGGCACGCCTGTTGTTGCTGGTGAGTTTTGGCCTATTGTTGCAGGAGAACTCCACCAGGACTTGACCATCGAAAAGAGATCAACATCGAAAAGAGGTTTTTTATTATTTTCTTTTTCCTGAAGTTTTTGTGCAAAAAGCTCACCTGTAGTAATCCCTCTGGATTTAGCTTCCTCATCAGCAGAGTCGAATTTATCCTTGGCGGACTCATAAAGAATATTTGCCACATTTGCATATGAAGCCCATTTACCTAGTTGCCCTGGCAAATCACTGCTCCCCCCGAGAAACTTATCAAGGAAACCTTCTTTATCGCCGCCTATTTCCTGAGCATTAGTGACATAAACAGGTATGGCATTACTACCAGAGGCACCTTCCGCGAGTATTTCAAGAGGGTTTGAACCAGCTGGTTTGCCCCCTGTAATCCCTCTTCCTGACATCCATTTTATCGCACCAAATACCGCCGCAGCTGAAGCCATTGCTTTAATCCCAATAGCAGCATCAGAAACTGCCCTGGTTAAACCAGGATATTCCTCTGCATACTTCAGTAATTTATCTGAAAGATATCCAAGGGAATCGGATAAAGGTTTGACTGAATCCATCTCCTGAAAGTCTCTCTCGTTATCAAGTTGTCCTAGTTTGAATCCTGGTTGTTCCGACATTAAGGAAAAATTCAGATCGCCAGCCGTTTTTCCCGTTGATAAATTACGCTGAGAATTAGCCTCGGAAATAACGTCCTGCGTATAGGTTTTGTTTCCTCTGTATCCGAGAAGTGCAAGTAAAGCCTGTTGGTCTGCAATTATTTTCCCAATCCCTGACCCTTCCAGTATTTTTGCCTGAGAATTGATAATATCTTTCCTTTCATTTTCAGGAGCTGTTTTAAGTTTTTCTTCTAATTTTTTATACGCAGGATTAGATGCAACAACCTTATCTACAATTTGGTTGAATGTTTCGAGAGGATTAACACCTTTACCTACACCTTTGGCGAGGCTACCAGAAAGATCAACTCCTCGACCACTCGGTAATTTTATTCTCGCGGCGGCATTAGCCGCATCCTGGCTATTTAATTTCAATAAAAGATTATTCAGGTTATTACCAGCCTGGTCAGAAGAGCCTGCGGTAATGGCTGATGCCTGATTCCAGCCCAATAACACTGCAAAATCGTCCAGTCCCTTCATGCCAGCATTACCGGCACTGGCAAGTTGCGACGGAAGCCACTTAGCCATATCCTTCAACTCAAAAGAACCGCTTTGTCCGGCACTAATCGACATATTCAGTGCTTTATCAAGGTCACTATCTTGAATTCCAAACGACTGTTTTAATTTAATTGCGATATTTGCAAGGTCTGCGGGATCTGCTCCTGTTGCAGTTGAGTATTTTTGAATCATAGGCAACATTGATTTCGCTGATTCCATGCTTACAGAACCCGATGCGAGCATAGCATCCAGCGTTTCAGCGGCTGATTCTTTAGTCCCACCACCGGTTTTAACTGAATGACGGATAAGGGAATCCATCTCCTTCATACCAGTACGCCTGCCTTCCAGACCCTGATCGGCATAGGCTGTGTTAGCCATCATTGCCAGTCTCTGCTGGTAACTCATTTGGTTCGAGACCGGACGGATCAGTGTTGCGCCTGCTGCCATTACCCCACCGGCTACAGCTGAAATAGTTGAGCCTGCAGCACCTAGTTTTTGCATTTGGCTCATACCTTCACCAACACCGTTCAGTTCGCTGCGCAAATTGCGCACTTTATCCTTCATGGCTGAGAAGGCTCTGGTCTGCTCATTAGCGGACAGCATACCGGTGCGGGTGAGGCGATTATAGGCCGCCATGGTCTGCTGTATTTCACGCTGAATATCGCGCTCTGAGCGAATGCCAAGAGTTGATCGCGCCGAACTGGCGCGACGGTATTCGTCCTGGAGAGAACGGGAAGCGCGAATCGCTGTGGTTGAGTTCTGCTGGCGGGATTTCGCCAGCTCATCATCGGTTTTTTGCGCCGCTTTGGTATCACGGCTGATGCCCTGCAGTGCCTGTTTAAGCACTTTGGAGCCGGTATCACGAGCAAGCAGCTGCAACGCCAGTTGTAAGTTACGCGCCATGGACTATCTCCGTTTGCCGACTTTCTTCCGGCGTTGCGATTTGACAGTGCGGGTTGTGCGGGTGGTGGTTTGCCCGGTTTTCTTTCCATGTAACCGGGCAAGTGCTTCGGTGTAGCCGTCGAGCTCCGTTCGGGTCATGCTTCCGATTTGTTGTTCACTGATCCCATATCGCCCGAGGGCGAGGACGAGGGTTCGGTACCCGGTGAGCTTTTGTTCAAATCCATCCGCTTTTTTTTAACGGCGTCAATCTGAGCATCAATGAGATCGAAATCATCATCATTCAGCCCATCAAGGAGCAACTCTGGTGTTATGTCTTTCTTATCCAGTGAACCGAGTGCTTCAATTGCCAGTGCCATCAGCGCCACGCGATAATACAACCCCGCCGATGCCCCTTCGGTTGTTCCGCAAGCCTCATCAGTGAGACGCAGGGCTTCAATAGTGTCCCTGACAACCGGCATCCTGACGGCAAAATCAAAATGGACTTTATCACCGTATTTAACGCCATATAAAAGCTGCTGCTTTTCCATTTATTCCTCCACCCGACGAAGTGCATTCATGGTGATATCGCGCTTCGCTTCGTTATCGACGGTATACTGAGCCCCGGCCTGAGTGCTGAAGCAGTCCAGGTAAGAAACACGTTTACCGCTGCTGTTGAGTGGATACTGGGTGATTTTCGCACCTTCAATACCGCCCCAGTTCAGGTCGCCGGATTCCGGGATGACCACCGTAACGGTCAGCTGAATCTCTTCGATGCCACGGGAGAAACCTTTGGCGCGGCCCGTTTTGTTCATCGTCTTCACAAGCTTTCGCCCGGTGGTCACATCTTCCTTGAGGTCAGTCACTTCAATTTCCTGGCCGTCGACTTCCATGACGATCGCGCCAACATATTCTTCAAGAGCCATTCTGGTTTACCCCTCAGAGCAGCAAATCAATTCGACCGGCAAAGACGTGCAGGCCATTCACAACATCCGCAGGAATGCGACCGTTCAGCTGGTTAACATCCTGCAGATCGCGCTCAACAATAAGACCGTCTTTGTTGGCATCCACCTCCTCGACAATCTCCAGCTCCTCCAGCTTGTAAAGCACATCAAGCAGTTCGCTTCGCACCTTCGGCGGCGTCCTTGAGCTGAGCTTGTCGCGCGGGAATCGCAGAGCGATGCGTTCACGGCAGGCCTTGCGCACGTAGTCCAGCGTTCGGATGGTGGTGATATCCAGCAGCGCCACATCATCCACGCCCTGGGCGTTTTTGGTGTAGGTGCTGATAGCGCGAACGATCTGCACTTTGTCACCGGGGCCAATCTCAAACGGCGTAAGACCATTACGCAGGGCGTTCTCCTGCTCGGTTCGCCCTGGCTGACTCTCTACTGCAGTCACGTCCAGCGTGCTCATCGCAAGGGTGTTCAGCGGGCGGGCCGGGTCCTCTTCACTGGCGATAACAGCAGCATAGGCAGCGGCAATCTGCGCCGGGGTTTTTACCGAGCCACTATGCCAGCCCAGCGTGATACGCCCGTCATTCAGTGAGGCTGCCAGTGCAATGCCGGTGGAAAGCGACTTGCGCCAGCCACCCACGCCGATTGCACCGCGCTGCTCCATCGCATTGCTGACGTTTGTCAGATGGTTACGCAGTGCCGTCATCGCCTCCTGGGTGGAGAACGGGCAAACAACAATGTTATGACCTGCTGAGAACGCCGCTGCCAGCGCTGGCGTAATATCCGGATCAACATTGCCGCCTGCAAGAGTGGTCGCCGCTGCTGTGATACCCGCTGCCGTCACGGCGGAAGAGACAATAATGTCGTTACCAACCGCCCCTTTATGGCGGCAGGTCAGGGTCACTTCCCCCGCGTTTGCCGTCGCTGTCACTGGCAACCCGTCTTTCTGGGTAATCAGTTCCGTCAACGCTGCCGCAATGGTCTCTGCCGTATCTGCTGTCGAAATACCGACATCAATACGGGTGCCATTAATGGTCACGCTCAGCTTCCCGCTGGAAGATGCTGTGCCGGTCAGGGTGACTTTGCCCGTCGCGGCTGTTGCAGTGGCCGCATCGCTGACCCCGACGATCTGCAGTTGCAGATAGGGGTAGGCACCGATGGCCGCCGTGGCCATCAGATGCGCCAGTGAGCCACGGCCAAAGTACGTCGCAGCCTCTTCATCAGAGAAAACAGACTGAATGACAAGCGGTGCAGACGAACCGGAGGCCAGCATTGGTGCAATCATCAGCACCTTCTGGGTGTTACCCGGCAGGGTACGAACGGCCAGGCGGGTGTTGAACTCAATATACTGACCTGGCTTGCGGTTCGTACCGATAGTGTCAAAACTGATATTAGGACTGCTCACCGTTCACCTCCGTGCTGACTGCGTTATTTTTGTTTTTGGTGTTCTTGTCACTGTCCGTGACAATAATCAGATCACCGGCCATTACCTGACGCTGGTAATAAGCGGTGTTCTCCACCTCAAGGGGTTCCGCATCGGTGATGTAGCGGCGCGCATTATCCTCGCGCGGCACGCTCAACCCACTGGCGGCTTTTACTTTAATTTTGCTCATGACTGATAATGTCCTCTGCTGCATTGTCTTTATCAGGCTGCTTAAGATCGTAACTGAGTCGGGTTTTCAGCCATGCCGGGTCATCGTCGGTGGTGGCACCGCCATAAATCTGGAACATATGATCAACATGGCCTTCCGGCGCATCCGTAAGCGGGTAACGCCCGTTCTCCAGCGCTGACTCAATCCATTTCGTGTCGAACTCGCAGGCAAAAACGGAAAATGCCTGAGTCTCTATCTGGGTGTTGAAGAGCGTGCGCACGCGACCGGGGCTGAGCGGGTCAATTTTAATACCCGTATCCGCCATATCCTGACCGGACAGCAGACGACGAACGGCAGCAACAAGAATGTACGTACCGACCTCCTGTACGTGCGGCCCACCCATACGGGCCGCTTCTTCACTGCGCAGGCTGCGCTCGCCTACCACCACGACAAAGCGACCGTGCGTGACAAACCGTTGCCGTGCTGTGCTGTATGGCTCGGTTTTTTGGACCCCGCCAAACGTCACCCAGACGGCAGGCAGCTGGCGCAGTACCTCCGCAGGCTCGCCGTCCAGCTCGCCGCCGTAGGAGCGCACGTTCTTAGCCATACGGCCCATACCTTTGCGAAGCCGCTCCACGATGGCTTTTTCAATATCCGTAATCACCATCAGAAACTTCCTCCGCCAGTCTGGTCACGTCCGAAGACGCGACCACCCGACACCATCCGCGCACCGGTTCCGCTTTTCACCACTTCCCCCGTCGTCGTGCGGCCCAGATTGATTCGCCCGGATGCAACTTTTTCCAGGTAACGAACGGTGTCCTCATACCGCTCGCGGATTTCCGCTGTCATCTGGGTCTCAGAGCCGCACAGAAGATAGCGGGCAATGTTGCAGCAGCGACCGACGAGAACACGGGGCTCATCAGCCCAGGGCACCGGATAGCGACCGCAGAGATATCCGTCGATTTCAGCGCTGGCCTGAACGAGTGCGCCGTTCAGCACATCATCGTCAATCTGCCCGGTGTAGCTGCGGTCGGTGAGCGACACGCATTCGCGCTCACCAAACGCCCTGACCATGTCCTCCCGGTTCGCGTACATGGCTTACCCCTTGGCCTTTTTGTCCGTGTTTTCCGAACCGGCCTGCAGCGCATCCAGCTTCTGACTCAGTGCATCACGTACTGTCTCCAGCTCCGTGATGGTGCCGTTTGCACTGGCAAGCTGCTGCTTAAGCGCGTCGCCATCCTGGTTGAGCTGCAGAACCGTCGCCTCCAGCTCGCTGACGCGTGCCCTGAGGCCGTCACGCTCGGTGGTCAGGGCGGAAACAGCATCGCCGTCGCCAGCGTTTTCAGGCACATCCTGCAAACGAACCACAATCAGATTGGGATCGTTTTCCAGAATCTGGAGTTCGCTGTCGCTGAAATGGTCATCCGGCCAGGTGACAGTATTCGCGCTGTGGGCGATGCCGAGACGGCGAAAGCCATCGCGGCGGGCAGTGATTTGAATCGGCATTATGCGTCCTCCCCGGTGGAGCCATACGCCATCTGCCAGAAGCCGTAGCCACCATTTGCACGGGCTTCAGCACCGAAGATGAACTTCTTGCGCATAAAGACGTTGTCAGCGTTGTAGTCGGTCTGCTCGACAAAGACCGGTTTTTTACGCTCCTGATAAATCAGGGGCTTCACGGGTTTTGACGTGTCCAGCAGGAACCAGGCGGTATCTGACGTCAGCTCCGGCACAACCAGAACTTCAGCCGTCCCCTTGTATGGGTTTGGCGTATTGTCAGGGAAGCGGTCAGCCGTCATCAGATAGTTGGCATCGTCTTCAAGAGCCGGAGGCACAACCAGGATGGTCGGGCGAATTTTCAGGGACGCGCCTTCATCATCCTTCAGGCTGCGCATGGCCGTTCGTGCAGCCCCGTAACTTGCTTTTGCGGCGGCAAGCGAGGTAACGGCAAGCTTTTTCGTGCCTTTGTTAGAGACCGACTTGCCCCCCGAAAGGTGGTCGGTATCAAAGAAGGGCTGACCGTCGTAGCAAAGATTGGTGAAACCTTTGCTCAGGAGCGCGAAGACGATATCGGCAGGCAGTTCTGCAGCGGACTGGCCCGCACCTTTCGCCTGCAGGGCATAGCCCATGATCTGATCGTCTTCGATATCGTTACGCTCAACTTCTACCGTCGCTTCCCAGTCTTTGTTGCGGATGGTGTAGTTGAACGCGGCGAGCGCTTTAACCACCTTGTCGCCAATCCACTCACGCATTTTCGGGAAACGGCTCAGCCAGCTGTAGTCGTTTTCTTTCCCGGTCGACGGCACCACCATGGCAATCTTCTGCCAGTCGGACGGAGCCTGATCAAAGGCGTTCTGGAAGGTCGCTTTCAGATTAATGAAAATCTGACGTACATTTTTTACGTTAATTAACACGGTTCTCTCCTTATTAAATCAGAACCCAGACGCCATCATTCTCAAGGCCCAGCACCTTTCCTGCGACCGGGCGGGCGTTGGTATCACTGGTTTTGGCCACGGTCTGGCTGTCCACCACGTAGCAATCCTTACCAATCTGCGTCTGCGTGACCGCATCAGCAGTGCTGTTGGCAAGGAACCAGGCTTTACCGCGACGAACCAGCACGCTCGCATCACCGGCTGCACCGGCAGAGTTATCCACCCAGCCATCACAGATGCCGAGGGTGGTATTGGCCGCCGTGGCGCTGCCTGGTACAGCAAAGCCCGCTGCGTTGGCCGCAATAATATGGCCGCCAAAGAGTTCAGTGGCTGCCGCAACCGGGACGGCAAACAGCTGGCCGTCGCGATAAGGGGTATGACGATCCATTTCGCTCTCCTTTATTTGAGGTATTTCGCGACGCTTTCCGGGTCATTGCCCATCATGGAGCAGATGGCCGGGTCAATCGCATCATCTTCAGCACCCTGTGACGGGCGTGGCGGAAGGCCCGCTGGAGGTTGCCCCTGCGTCTGACTGGTAGTCAGTGCGGCAATCTTTGGCGCTTTTTCGATAAAGGCGGTAAGACTGGCCGGATCGGATTTCGCCAGTGACGCAGCCCATGCCTGCTGCGCCGGAAGCAGACGACCGTCGCTGAGGGCAACCGTAATCAGCGCCTCAGCCTGCTGTGTGGCAAGTGCGGCGGTATTACCCGCACCGGCACGCTCTGTTGCCTGCTGAACGGCTGAATGCATGACCTCCACCGAAACCCACTTAGCCGGGTCAGGCGTGTCGAGTTTCGCTGTCAGGTCGGCGATGCTCTGCGCGTTCTGGTTCAGGATATCCAGCAGACTGACCGAAGCCGCTGCAGTCCCCTGGCCACCGGAAATCATGGTGATGATTTTTTGCAGCTCAGCCAGGATATCTTCTTTCGTTGAAGCGGTTGGCAGATTGAGCATCCAGCGCAGGTTGCTCAGTAGCTCGTTGAGAAATTCTTCATCCATTTCGGTCTGACCCTCTGTGGTTAAATGCGCGGCCATCAGGGAGGCGGCAGCAAGTAACACTTCCTCCATCCCGTCGACCGCTGGTGTATTGGTCAGACCGGCGTTGAGCAACTCCAGCACCTGACCGGTTTTGTCGTAAGAAAATACGGGGGAAATAAAGCGATATGCTTTTGCTGCCACCATGTCTGCAGCGGCAGTGGTCCACTCAACATCGACAGCAAAGAGGCCTTCACCTTCCCGCCACTCCAGCTTTTTGAAAAAGGCCGCAGCGGGAGCTGGCAGACCATTTTTGGCTGAGCGTAATGTCTGATGTTCATAGTCCAGGACATACGGCGTCTCGCGTGCATCGGCTGCGGCAATCAACCGCTCGGCGATTTCACGCGTCATCAGCCAGGCGGCACATTCGTTCGGACGGCCATCTCGGGCGCGGAATTCACCAGCCGGGAAGAGCTGGATGACACCGGGAGTGGCGGTGTTAATTTCCTGGGTGAGTGAAGCGATGAGTGTCTTTTTCATGGTGCCGACGATACGGCACCACTGCGGGGAGGTTCAGATGAAGAGGTTCAGTGGATTATTGCTGAGGATCGTTTTCTTTGGTTGTCGGCTTATCGGGTTTAGCAGACTGACGCTTCTGATGCCGGCGGGCAAAGTATCGGTCAGTGAGCCACTCAGCAACCTTTATAACCAGGCCCCCAAAGATGCCAATGAAAACCCACTGCTGCGGGGTGAAATAATCAAGGAAAGCTTTGAATGTGTCCAGTTGCTCGCTCCAGTAATGCATTTATGAGCCCAGACCTTTTTAAACCGCTTTTAAAAACGTCTGAATACCTTCTGGCCGAATCACTCTAGCACAATCAGACTGAACGCGTCACAGCGCCTTACAGGACGAATTTGCCCTCAGTCTAAAATACGTTTCAGATATTGCTCAGCCGTACTCTCCATCTTCTCCACGTCATCTTCGGTGAGATGCAGGAAAGGACGCGCGGGCATCTTAATTTTATACGCCCCGATAGTGTTCCACTGTTCAAAGTTGGAGCGGGATTTTTTAACGAACCGGTTACCCACTGAACCATCCTTGTTCTGGCGGTAGTAGGCTTTCTGGCTGCGGGCCGGAATGCTGATTTCCCCGCCTTCCTGATGGATGCGGGCGTATTTCACATTGGTCCCGACCGTCGCCTCATCATTCGTGCTGTACTGCGTGATACTCGCCGCCAGTCGACCGCTCTTCTGGAGAATTTTACCGCCCCGGCGCTGACGGGCATATGCCGGACTCCAGCCCATCCACGCGGGCCGCCCCTGTTGCGCGAAGTTTTCTTCAACCGCATCCCCCATGGCAGCGGCCATCTCACGCATCAGGGGGGCGCGGTTTTCCAGCTTTTTAATGAGTTCACCGAGTGAGCGCTCAAAGTCACCAATGTCATACCTGATGGCGTAGCTCATGATTTCAGCTCCAGCAGCTGCGCCGCGCGTTCAGATAACACATCGCCAGGGGTGACGGTGGCACCGGCGTTTACAAGCGACAGACGCCAGCCATCGTCAGACTGCACACCACGCACGGCGCGGGTGCCGTTCTGCCCGGAGAGGAGCCACACCAGAGCGTCATCATCAAGCCAGACACCAGCTGGCTGACGGAGCAGAACGGGAAGCTCTGACCACATCGGGCCCGGAGCCAGCCGGACATCCTCTTCGTGAATGCTTAATGTGATCGCACCGTTAACACCACGCTCTTCGAGGCGATTCAGCAGCTCAGGCTGGATACCGCCGACGCGCCTCAGGTCGCCACGGGTCTTCTGCCGCACGCTGACGGTGTCGACCCAGCGACGCACATCATCGCTGACGGCATCCAGCACAGCAGGTTCAGACAGGGTTTCATGGATGGCCTGAGAAGCAATCCGGGGCGTGGTGGTTACAGATTTATCCATAAGGCGCTGTCCAAGAGAAGAGAGCCAGCCCTGACCCGGATTGTGCCCGAATCCGGCATCAGGCGTGTAAAGCTCGCCGTTGAAGCGTAACGCCTTAACGTCACGGGTTTCTTTTGGTCCCCATGCCTGCTGTACCGTGACAATGTCCTGCTCCCACGATTTGACCTCAATCCCCATGCGGTCTGCATCCGCCTGAGTTCGGGCACGAATGCGGCAGCGGCAGTGGTATCCGTCAGGCGGGTACATAAACTGCCACACTGGATCGTCATAGCGGGCAGTAAAACCATTGAGTCTGGCGTGAAGTGGCCGGGTGTGCATGTCCATGACGGCCACGCGTTCCCATATGGGGCGAAATTCCGCGTTGGCCATCTGCTCCACATAGCGCCCGGCACCATAGGCCGCCTGCATATTGGTTTCAAAGATGGTGCGCAGACGGCGTGGCGTGAGTTGCTTACCCTCCAGAACGCCATCTTCATCAGCGACCAGCCTGGCACGGTCGGCGAGCCAGCCCTTACGGATCAACGTTGGGGTAATCTGCCGTTCGAAGTCACGAAGCGTGCCGCCGTTAACAATATGCTCGCGCAACGATTTATGAATATCCTCAAGCACATCCTGTTTAAGGACGCCCGCCACGGTGAAACTGGTGGCATGGGCGCGGGCCTCAATATCGTGCCAGTTAAAACCGGTGGCGTAGCCCTTCGACTCGAAGTAGGCAATCGCTTCTTCGGGCTTTAACCCGATGGCGTACCCCAGATCAACATCAGCTTTCGGCATTGAGTCGCCCCCAGACCTCGCTGACAAACAGCGCCTGCTTTATCAGCTGTTGCAGCTGCGTGTCATCCAGCTGAGGGTAACTCGCAGCAATGATATCCAGAGCTTCATCAGGGCTTTGCCCCTTGCTCAGGGCCGAGACCAGCGGAGCAATCAGCTTATCCATGGCCACCGCGATGCTCTCCCCAGGCGACGTGGCGCTGTCCAGCGCATCCTGAGCAGGGTCAACAACCTCGCCCGTGGTGCTCAGTGCCGCGAAATGACGGAATACCGGCGTGGTGCTCAGCCCCACCGGAGAGGGAGTTGCGGGCGGCGTCAGCACAGCCTCGTTCTCTTTTGGCACCGGAATCCCGACCTTTTTGTGTATCCATGAGGTCGGGATAGTGTCCATCCCGGCGCGTACCAGTGCGGAAACACCATTGGCGAAGGTTTCAATACTCTCCAGCTCACGGGTATCAAATACCAGGCGCGGCTGACGGCGCGGGCTGACGTTATAACCATTAATGGCCAGTAACATACGAATGAAGCCACGGTAAAACCCTTCCAGCTGGCGGGCATCAGCGGTCAGCAGATCGTGGCGGACTTCGTTATGCACATTACCAAGGGCATTTGTTGAGGACTTGCCGTCTGCCTGTGACGTCAGCGTGCCGCCGAGAATGACCTTTGATTCGGTACGTTCGCACCAGTTAATCATCGCCATGAAAGGATCAGACTGCCCCTCAGCGGCATCCTTAAATTCGATTTTGGTGTTATCAGGGATGATCCCCGAGGCGTTATGACCGATGCTGACCAGCGCTTCCATGAGTTTATCCTGCTCATCCTGGCTGGCCCCGGACATATACGACCCGATACGCGGTGGCAGCCCGTAGATTTCCAGGAACTCAGCGAGATCGCGCACGCTGTAGTTTTTAAACAGATATGGCCAGACCAGTACGCGGTATAACCCTGACTGCGCGATATAGCCTGACTTGGCGTTATGCGTATGCACCAGCCAGCCAAATGGCCAGAGTTCTTCTCCACCCAGCGTGCCGGTGTTAAGACGCACCTCGTCCCCGGCTTCCGGCGTGGTACAGAACCAGCGATGCGGACGCAGTTTGATTTTGACAGGCAGCCACAGATTGCCGTCAAGCTCCCACTTTTCAATCTCCTGAGCGGAAAAGCCATGCCCGATAGCTTCAGCCGCATTCAGGGTAATATCTTCCATCTCCTGAAGGTCCGCGAACCAGCTGGCCACCATCGCGGCGATCTGCTTTTCTTCCGCCGTCGCGTTCGGCGGTGGCTCGATGCTCCAGTCCAGAGTAAGCAGCGCATTCTTGCGCTTGGCCATTTCAGAAAAGATATGCCCGTCCCGCTCAACCATATCTTCAAAAAGGTCAGCCTGAGCCGCCAGGTCGCCGCGCTCAGCCGCTTCCAGAAGGCGAGGAAGCCGGGCAATGGTCATTCCCCGTGAGGGGTGAGTTGGCCAGTCACGCTGCAGCTCGAACGTGCGGGAGGTCTGGGGGGCTTTAAGCACCTCTTTATTAAGCGGGCGACCATACTGGTCAAGAATCTGAACCATTATCAAAATCCTCCTGAAGGACCGAACCTGTCCCCGCTATGGCCACGGCGGGGAACAGCTTTAAATTCGAAATTGCCAGCGCCGGAAACGGCCAGCATCCAGAGCATATGCAGGGCATCAGGCCCGTCATCATGGTCAGCTTTGGGGAAGTGCCGGAGCTGGTCGATAAGAGTGGTCTGCGAAGGGTGCAGGCGTATCAGGCCGTTGGCCATATGTGGCTGCAGTGACTCGATGCGCAGGAGCTTATCAACCGAAGGTGTGACGGCTCTGGCAGGAACGGGGATACCCATCGCAGCGGAGCGCTTCACCAGTTCGGTGCGCAGGAACTCCTGGAACTGGACGGACTCGACCGCCCAGACGAGGCAGTTATATTCCCGCTGCAGCTCGATAACGTCAGAGATAATTTTGTCCGGCACACGCTTTCGGATACGCGCTTCAACAACGTCCAGAATGCCGGTAAAGCGGTTGAAACCGCCAACCAGTAACGCAGAAGGGTCACGGCTGTTGCCGTGTTTACCCAGACTCGGGTCACATGCGCCATAGAAGCGCCACTCGTTAAGGCGGTTGACCCAGAAGTTAATGCAGCCGGTAAATGGCGCATCTTCGCCGCTGACGGGATCGTTCTGATATTCCGCATCAAAGGTACTGTGGCCATCACGGGCACGGATGAGCATCAGGGCATAAAGCGGACGCGCAGCCCATGACACAACTGCACCTTCATCCATCTCAGCCTGATGCTCACGGTAGTATGCCTGCGCCAGCATCTGACCATCTTCGTCGTTGTTGCGCAGGATTTCTTCCCACTTATCCCACAGCGACATATTGTGCGGCCAGCTGATAAGCGCCTTGAACCGGGCCCGCGTCCATAGCGGATTTTTAAGGGTACGGGAAAGCACGGAATCGTAGTGCAGGATTGTCCCGATATACACCACATCAAACTTGGCCCCTGCGCCGCCAAGCGGCAGGACGGTTTTTTTGAGCCAGTTATCGAGCTTGTCACGCTGCTCAGGGTTACGCACCAGTTCATCGTTCTCGATATCATCGAGCACAGCCAGGTCAGGACGATACGGGCCATGGCGCAGACCACGCAGCTTTTTGCCACTACCGGCGACCTGAACCTTAATGTCGTTGCGGGTGAGGATGGTCCCGGCCTGCCAGACGCGGCCACCGCCCGTCGCTTCCGGGAAATCCATAAGCAGGCGGGGGTTAAACTGCAGTTCCGCCTTTATCGCCTCCAGCATCGGATAGGCCTGGTCGATGGAGTCCATAATGATGACCGGGTAATGCTTGAGCGCCAGCACAATGCACCAGATGACAAAAAGCTGACTCACGATGGTGGATTTGGCTTCACCACGCGGAGCCGCTATCGCATCGTTCTGGCTTCCCGTAGCCTGGATGATTTCAGGCAGGCGCTTATAGAGATAGTTATGCAATTCACTGCGGGCGGCATGGCGGACATAGTGCGGAAAATAATGCTGCACAAAGTATTCAAACCCCGTTACAGGGTCAGCAACGAGGCCACGACGTTCAGCAATTGCAGCTGCGGAGGGGTCAAAGCCCACATCTTCCGCTTCAATGGTGCGACGAAGACTGGCGGAGAGTTCCGCCAGTTCGGCAAGAAAATCTTTGCTGGATAACTTAGTTCTGGCCATGATTAATTTGCCCTTAACAGCCTGTTAATGGTGATTGCGGAGGGCTTTATTAACCTCGCTGATGAAGCGGTTCATCGACTCGATGCCGGTTTTATCTCGTTCAACATCGAGGCTGTAGCAGCCTGTCGACGTCGCGACGGTTACGTTTTTGCCGCCCGCGAACCGGACGCCCAGCACGTCACTGGCCATCACATAGTTTTCACTGTTAACCCGGATTAACTGGTCAGCCATAGTGTTGCTCCATCTCCTTGCCGAAGGGTTCAAGGATTTCCACGAACGCGGCCAGATGCTTTGGATAGTGCTCGGCGACAAATGCGCTGAGCTTCTGGATAACATCCAGCGCCACCGCCAGCTGGCTTACCTCCGGCAGTATTTTCTTGTTTGCTGCGACGGCTTTGTTAAATGCATCGGCAAGGCTTGCCAGAAGCTCGACGCGTTCCCCCGGAGGGAGCTGAGACTCGGTTGTCAGCAGCTCCAGCGTGGTCTGATACTGGGTCATTAACCCGGTGAGAATGGCGCGGCCAATCTCCTCAAGACCGTTCCCGGCCATAAGGTGAGCGGCGCGTAACTTGTCCCAGTCATCGCCTGCGTCCTGTGCTTCCTTCTTCCAGCGGCGAGCTGTCGCAAATGCCACGCCAGCCTGAGCGGAGGCTATTTCAAGCGACATCTGGCCGAAGATATAAGATCGTCGCAGTTTTTCCCGTGTTTCCTGCGGATGCGCCATATCACAGCTCCAGTTTTGCGCGAATGAGCAGAATGGCTACCGTGATGACGCCGCCCGCGATGCCACCTGTAATCGCACCGGCAGAGGCACCACGTCGAGCGGCATCGTCGCTGATGGTAGTGAGACGAACATCAATCCGGCTCAGCTTGTCATTAATCCCGCCCAGAATGTCCGGGCTGACGGGAGCCTGCAGGCGGTCGAGCTGAGCTGAAATCCGGCTCAGCGTTTCCTGTTCGCTCTGGCTGATTGTCACGCGGCGGGTTCGGCGCTTGTGTCTGGCTTTCATTTGTCCTGTTTCCTGTCCAGTTTGTTATCAATGCGCTCGATAGCCGCTCGCAGCTCCCTCATCGCATCCATCATTGCGGTGTAGTTACTTTTGGCATCCTCACGGCGCTGGTATTCATCCCGGATGCGATCAACCGCCTTTTCCAGGTCGGTGATGTCTTTTTGCAGACGACGTATCCAGATGGTGCCGAAGGTTGCAGCCAGCGCCAGCGCAATCTGAAAGGCCATATCAAGAGTCATAATATTTTTCACTTCCTGTAATACTCGTTTATTGCCTGCAGCCTGCCCTCAAGGAGCTGGCACCATGCGCCGTATTCCGCTGAAAACGACACTATTCCCGTGGGGGAGAGTCCGCCACCGGTGCCTGTGGCCTGGCCGGAATGACCAGAAGTGCCGCTGGCGGTGGCTGGCAGATGCTGACCAACGGGGAGGCTTTCGGTTCCGGGGTAGCCGAAGGCTTCACGGAAGAGCTGCAGGCCGCCAGGACCAATGCCGGTATAACCAGGACCATCTTTATCAAGTGCATCTTTAAGCCTCTTTTTAAGATCGCGAACAGTCTCGTCATGTGCCTTTTGTTTTTCAGCCAGCTCGCGGGTCAGCGCATCCGCTTTCTGCTGCCAGGCGTTCTGCTTATCAAGTGCAGCCTTCAGGTCAGTTGCATATTGATTCGCAGCACTGAGCCGCTCCTGATCCCACTGCCGTTCTTTTTCACTGAAACCATCAGTCAGGCTTTGCTTCTCCTTGCTGAAGGCCAGCGCCTGAGCGTCCAGCCTGTTGCCTGTGATGAAGGTGCCGAACCATATCCCGCAGCCTGTCAGCACCACGACGACGAGCAGCGGTTTCCAGCTAACCTTCAGGATTTTCAGGGCTGCTTCCCACATCGCGCACCTCTCTGGCTCGTTTGATGGACATGTGTTTTGATGCCTGGCTCTGTGCCACCCATGCGCCCAGATAGGTGAAATACAGCTCACCAGGTGTTTCGGGACGGGTTACGGTGATCCAGACCAGCACGAAGGAACTGACCAGGAAGGCCAGAAAAACGATGGTATCTGACGTTGAGAGACGACCGGTGGCCGGGTTCGTCACCAGATCGCGCAGAGAGATCGTCATAGCGCCGCCTTAGCGACATTCAGCCGCGCCACACGGTCGGCCTGACCTTCAGCCGGAGGGTTGATACGGCGGGTGACAGCCAGAAAATCGCCTTTGTCCGCCAGCTCGTTGCAGCCATTAGCCTTCCAGTACCAGGCCGCGCTGCGGGCTGCGTTGACATACTCCAGTAGCAAATCGGGGTTAGCGATGAGATCGAGACCCAGCGCCTTACCACAAAGCAGGTAATTATTGCGCAGGGTAATCTGAATCAGGCCACGCCCGCGAAAGCGCCAGCCATCGCCTGATGCTTCATTACCGTTACCACCCTGATTTGCGTAAACATAATTCGCCATTTTTTCAGGGTTACGGGTATAGCGGCGGGCAAATTCAATCTCGCCGGGCTCGATAATACGATTCTTATTGAGATCGAAGTCGCTGCGGAAAATACGCGCCACGCGCTCAGCATCTGAATAATAGAGATTTTCACTGAGCCGACTGAAGCCCGCGCTCTCGTGGCCGGTTTGAGCAATAAAGGCGGCAAGCCGGGCTGGTGTATTAATCTGGAATTCAGCGGTGGCTTTACTGAATGGTTCAAACCAGCGTTGCGCCATCACTGGCGAAAGGCCCGCTGCTCGCTGAAATTGTGGGAGTGTTAAAAGCATAACGCCATCCGGTTAAAAAGGGATGGCGTCAGTATTTCATCGGGTTAGGTGAATAATCAGGTGAAGGGGTTCAGTGGCTTATTGACTAACATCAATTATCTCTACATCGTCACTTTCTTCAATATGCGCAGGAGGTGGGTTGTTAATTGCAAATTTACATTCCTTACCCTGTTTTATGTATGATTCACCCTGCGCATTCACAGCCTTAACATTATCAGTTTTTAATGAAGATAGCCTTGCTATCCAATATGAGTAAGCTGCTGCTGGTAACGTAGCGCAAGAGCTAAAAGGTGTAGGGTTTAAAAGAAGATTCTCCCCATACAATTTTTTCGCATCCTCATCAAGGAGGAGGAAATGACGACTCACTGCAACAACTTCAGGTGTAAGATATCCCAGACTCTTGTACATATCAAAAACAGCAGTTGCACCCATTAAAGTGCTCTGCGTTTCATTAAATATTCTCTTAGTTTCCTCAAGTTGATTTTTATAAGTCTCAACTGCTTTTGTATTGGGTACTGTTTTTGCTACTGCAGTAGTACTAAATACCACCAAGAAAAATGCCACATATCTCATTGCATTGCCCATTAGAATAATTTTCCTTGACTGTTACAATCTTTGTTTTTCTGCTGTGCAAGAAGTTCCCACGCAAAGCGATCACTAAAACCATACTTAGGGCAAAGAAAGGTCATGGCCATAAGAGAGGATGAACCTTGTCCACGCACTTCGGCGAACTCGGCTAGAAAGCGACGGTTACGTAATTCACGAAGGGCACGATCACAGCGGGGTAAATAGAGAACTTCGCCGCCAAAATTCTTGATGAGTAATTGGGTTTTCTCATCGCCGATAGTATCGCGCAGGAGGGCCGCGCGGCTGGCCCCCATAGCGCGGAGGCCTTTGCCTATCGGGAACGTGGTGCCACCAAAGGCAGAAAGAAGCTGCTCGGTCGCCGGGAAGCCTATCAGGTCAGCTATTTGTATCACTGCTGATGGCAGCAGCTCCGTCACCTGTTCCAGATTCATTATTACGCTCCCGCTTTTTTCGCCGACTCGCATCAATGCTGAGAGCCTGCATGAGTTTGGTTAACTGTTCTGTCGTCAACCACTCGATGTATTTGACGTGGAACATATGATCGCACATTTTCTCGGCATAATTCCACGGACGTTTTGCATCTGCAAGTAATGCATGAATTTTAGCAAGAATTGACTCGCGCGTATTGGCAACCTTTGGACGTCGACCGTGCTTTACCGAGTAGCGAGGAAAGCCCTTATCATGCATATATTCCCTGACAGCCTGCAGTTCGTCGAGAGTGCATTTAGTGGATGATGTTTTACCGTTGCATAAGCGAGACAGGACACTACGGTAGGTTACATCATCCCACCCAAGATATGCCTGACCGGCTTTAATTGCCCCTATAAGACCTCGTTTTGCTGGCGTGGACATAATATTTCTCCTGTTGGTTGCCATTATCGCAGGCACTTTGTGAAGTGCCTGCTGTAATGACTTACTTTAAAGGTTCCATTTTGCTGACGGATATACCACCGATTTTCCCTTCAACCCTGACAACCAGACGACCATTGCGCATATGCCAGGCTTCTGAGCGGGTTATTACGGTCTCCCGTTCGGGCATACCTGGTGTCGGGTGATACAGGAAACTGGAGCCGACAGGAAAACGCTGGTTAAATGTCTTCGCCGTCAGGTTTCTGAGCAGACTTTTCATCGTTCTCCTCCATATGTGCATCGGTTGCAATAATGCTTAATGGCCATAAGAGAAATGCGAACCAGCAATTCTGGCAGGATAAATTAGCCAATCCCACCAATCGGACCAGGATGCATGCCCAACACCAGCCAAGTGTCAAATACATCGCCAGAAATATGAGGATGAAAGCTATATCCATCACTGTATTCCCCGAAGTTTCTTGAAAGACTCAATCGCCTTTCTCATATCAGCCTGAATCGCCTTATTAAGAACGTTGCGGTTACTCGCGTCGTAATAGTTGAACCGCAACTTAAGAGGAACCGACAACAACTCAACAACCTGGCTGTTATCACGGAAGAACCAGACACGGCGGTTGCCGTTATCCTGGAACTGGCAACCCATTACGCTATGCATAACTCACCTCCGTTAATGGGTGACGTTTACGGTGGATCGCAATCGACACGCTTTCCCAGTCCTGGTAAAGAAACAACAGACCAAGCTCACAGGCGCGATCAAACTCCCTGGTTGCGCCTGTGCTCTTTTCCCAGCCGTTCAGGAGGAAAACAGCATCAGCCTGCTCAAGCATGGACAATGTAATTTGCAGATACTGCTCATGCTGCAGGCCGTCAGGAAGAATGGCCGGATTGAGGACGGTGAAGCCGCGCTCTTCCAGGATGCGAGCCTCAGCGTTGAATTCATCGCGGTTAAAGTTGTGATACCCGGTCATTGGACCTGCAATGAAAACCACCGGCTTACGCTCAGAATGTTTGTTTAAATTCATCAGAGATACCTCACATGATTTTTCCAGCGGTTCTGTGCAGCGCTGCGTTTCTTTTTGTCGCACCACTCGTTGCCAGGCTGGGGTATCGTTGCCGGCCATCCTGTCATCGCTTTACGGTTACTGAATTTGAAAGGCATGCGCAGCAGTCTTCTTGCTTTGCGGTTTGTCATTTGGCAGCCTCCTCAGAGCGAAACATCATGATTGTCAGAGCGCCCTTTGTGGCAAGACGAACGGTTGTACCAGGCTCAATGCTCTGCAGTTCGAAAGCGTCGTATAACTCATCAATAGCCTTCTGACGACGTGATGACTTGCGGTGTTTATCCCACGATTTCAGAACAGCAGAGGTAAACCACTTACCGGTCTGGACCATGATGAATAGCCAACCCATGAAGGCGAGCCCGGTATTCAAAATTTCGGTGATTGTCATTTCTCTATTCATCTCCCTGGTCGAACAAGATTCGCGAGTAACCCGCATTGGTAGATACTTCCAGCCATCCATCACACCGTTCACCGGTTCTGAGATTTATCACGCGAGAATGCTGGTATTGAGAGCCTCGGATATCTTCCAGTTCATCATCGCTGAAAAACATCGGCTCTCCGCAGTGAGGGCAGTAGCATCCGTAATCACCATCAGCGCGCCCAATTTTGTTAACTATGAGAATTTCGTTGGTAGCCATGTCACTATCCTTTACCGGCAACGCGTTCTGCGTCATACAGCCATGCATCAATCGGATTCAATGAGTTTTCGATTGGTGCCCCTCCTGATTGATACATCAGCTGCCTTGCACGTAAAAACAGCTCGTTCACAGCTTCCAGCTCATCCAGCTGCGCCAGCACATTAGGGTCACAAACATCAACAACCGTTAGCGCGTTGGCACGAGCAAACTGGACATCAAGCGCTGTAGCCAGATTGCGAACCAGCGCGGCAGACTCAGCGCAATGTAGTTCTTTCGCCAGCGCATGCCCGGCTGCTACGAGTTCTTTGACTGGCGTAGTTTCCAGTTGAGGCGAGGTTTTCATTTTGTCACTCCGATCTGTTCGCATTTATTAGCTGAACTGCTTACCGCGTGATGTAGCTGCGCATTACGTCCAGCCAGATATCCCTCGCTTTCCGCCTTATCCTTTCCTCTGGCTTTGCCGGGTTTGCGCGGTTCCAGCCTTTTCATGCCTTCGCTTAATTTCCTGCTGCGGTAGCACTCCATCAGAGTTGTCTCCGCCTCCGTGACGGCGAAATCACTGACAACGGCATAAGCACCGTTGACCCATGCGGAGCAGAAGGTATCGGCGCGGGCAACTTTTGTGGCCTGTTTGATGTTCTTGCGTAATGTGGATAGGTAATCACGGCGGGCTTTCACCAGTTGCTTACCCAGAACTTCGAATGAGTATGCCGCTATCTGAGGGCGTTCGTCGGGGCCGTAATAGTGTATGGTGCGTTTTGCTGGCTTGCCCCACTGCTCAGTGCCATGGCTGGTGTAAAACTTCACGCCAAAAACGCGGGCGACCATCTCTGCCAGTATTGCCATATATTCCGGCATCTTCTCAGCATGAGAGGGGGCCTTCTGGGTAGAAGCTTCATTGATATCAATCAAATCAGCACCAGCCTCAGTCAGCTTGTGGGTTTCCATCAGACGCTGAGCACGGCGCAGGGCAAGTGCAGCTTCTTCAGCGCTGGAGTTATTACGCGCCATCGCGAGCAGCTTTTTAATTCTCTGGATATATTTCTCTTTATTTTCCATTGTTCAACTCCTGAATTTGGCGTAAGCCAGCCCCTGCGGGTTTACGCCATTTTTAAAAGTGATTTAAATTACGGTTAAAATCAGTTGACGGGTTTCAGCGATTTAATATTCGCGAAATAAGGCTCCTGATTTATTTCCACGACCGTGACCTTATAAAGGTCATTTGCCACATCTATCGTTCTGACTACACGGCCACCGCGTAAACCTGTGGCTGGCTGATAGATAAATGAACTGCCTTTAGGGTAAAGGGCATTGAATTCTTTAGCTTTCATCTGGAACACCCCAGCCACGATGTGCGGCATGACGACAGAACTCCATACGCGAAGCCGCATAAATAGAGTTCACCTCCATTTTTGCCAGACTGAAGCCTGTTTCCATGAATCCGCCGCCCGCTGAAACTCGCCGTTCTGTTCGGCAATGACAGCGCTGGTTGCATACGACATGAAAGGGCTGCATGGTTTGTCCGATTTAGCACGATCAAACAGAATGGCCATCTCACACCCCCACGCCAGCGATATCGAGAGGAATGGCGCGATACTGATCGCTTTCACCAACGCGCTCATAAACACGGATATAAGAACGGCTGCCGACAACCTGAACAGCCTCGCCGATGGCCTCCATCGCCTTAACCCAGCGAGCGTCTGTAATATCGAGGCGGCGCAATGCCAGAACCGCGCCGGTATTCACTTCACCTTCTTTTTCCGTCTGGAATGCACGGGTGATGATGGCGCGAATCTCCGGGCGGGCATTCTCGGTCCAGTCTGCCAGACATTCATCAATCAGTGATTTAGCAGCCTGCAGGCGCTCGTCAAATGCGATACGGTCCTGCATGGCACGCTGAACCTTATAGCGGCCATCATAGCTGTAGAGCGTGACGTTACCTTTTTTGCCGCCCAGGCTGACGCCGTACTGACTGGCGGAGATATCAACAAAGGCTCCGATATCGGAAAAGCCGCTAAGCTTGAACTCTGCCAGTGCAGCACTCAGGGCCGTCGCTTTTTCGACGATGCTACGCACCAGATCGTCACGCATCTGGTCGGTATCTTTGATCAGACTGACAGGGGTCAGTACGCCCTTGGCGTCAATCCAGTAACCCTCTGGCGCTTTTTTTTCAGTGAATTGCTTGTTTTCAGTGGACATTTTTACTCTCCTTAAATTGACGCGTTACTTTCTTAACGACTTCGTTAACCTTTGCCAGCACATGACCAGCCAGACCTTTACCCACTTTGTCAGCCACTTTGCTGACGATATCGCTGTCGCCGTCATCAGGGATAACCCTGCAACCGACTTCAAAACCGCGAGATTTGTCCTTTATTTCAATAACAATCTTTGCCATATATCCCTCTGCTTAATGAAGTGATTCAGACCAGACCACCCGACACCCGCTTTCATCCTGATAGACGCCCTGGCGAAAGCGCCCGTGGCGGTCATTGCCTGTGATATCAAACCGAGCCAGACCCTCTTTTTTCATCCGCTCGCACCATGCATGGCGCACGATACGAATGACCGGCTGTGTGTTGCGCAGGGATACACTTTTCACCTGAACTCCCTGTGCTGACAGAAATAAAATCAGCGTTTCTGCCCGGATCAACGCAGAGATAACGCCTGCGTTGTCGGTGTTTCCTGATGTTCTGGTCATGGTTAAATCCTCAGTTAATGAGCATTTCTGCGAACTTGCGGACAGCGCCTGCGCTGACTGCATGGCCACTGATATCGCTGTGACGGCTGACACCGCGCACCAGTTTGAAAAGACGTCTGGCGTTTCCGTTGCTCGCCCGGAATAGCGCCTCAGATACGTCAGGGTTCTCAGCATCCGGCAGCATACTGATCGCGATATCGCTGATATCGGCCTGCGGCAGGGATTCGCCGATGTTGAGCGCCAGACCCACGCGGCTGAAAAGCTGCTGATACTCACCGCGCTTGCCTTTAAGGTTGATAATGAGGCGAGGCATCCCGGCCAGAACGACACCGATACCGGCTTTGTCGTGGATGCGGCGCAGTGTTTCCAGCGCACGGTATGGAAGGTTCTCAGCCTCATCGACCATCAGGAGGCGACCTGAATCACGCAGGGCAGCAATACAGGCTTCGCTGAGTTCATGCATGTTGCCGCGTTTGCTGAGGCCAAGCAGCCCACACAGCTCTTCGAGCACAACACGGGCGGTATAGCCGGGGTCGGCCTCTATCAGCAGCGCATCACGATGTCTGGATGCGTATTCGCGCAAAATCATGGTTTTACCCAGGCCAGCAGCACCATAGAGAACGTTGATCTCACCATCCAGGTGCGCCAGGCGAATGACCTCAATACCCTTGCGGGAGGTCACTGTTGGGATATAACGCGGCGTGATACGACGCGACTTTTCCTTGTCGGCTTCGCGGGCAATGAAGCTGCGGGCCAGTTCGTCGATGCTTCCCACATCCCCCTGATATTTTCCCTGCAGGTACTGATTAACCACTGCCGGGCTTTTACCAAAAGCGCGGGCTACCTGTGTCTGGCTGTAACCCTTGCGGGACATAAGTTCATTCAGTTCTGTTTGTAGGCTCATATGTCTCTCACTTACCGGGTATTACCGGTTTTTTTCAGATATTCATCGCGGTCGGTTTCGAGGAAGAAATAATGCTCTTCTTCCGTAATCCGGCTGAATTCAGCCGGGATAAAACTCCCCAGATCGTCGAAGCGCTGGCCCGGTAATACAGAGCGGCCCTCTGCTTCAATTTCCTGGCGTTTGTCTTCAATACGGTTGAGGCGGCGCTGGCGGCGTTTCTCAACAGCCACATCCATTGCACTCACCGGTATTGCGGCACGTTTATTACCGTTCCAGATCGCAGTACAGACGTAGGTACCATCCATCCGGCGAACGATAACGGAAGAGGGATCGTGAATATCGAAAGCCACCCGCACCTCTTCGCTATCCACCTGGATCAATTCTTCAGAGAAGTAGTCGTTGTTAAACAGACGCAACCAGCCACGCTGCGCGGTACGCACCATCTCCGGCATAAAGGCTTCGCGCAGCTCTACATCAGTCAGATATTCAATATCGTCACCTTCAGCTTCGAGAACGGCACGACGATAGGCAGCCGGAGTCATGTGACGCCCGTTACGTTTTGGAAGCTCACGATGTTCATGCGTGTTGTTGTATGCATCAACTTCGCTGGCGATTGCGTCAAGCAGCTGCTGCCAGGAGGGCAATTTACCCAGGGCATTACGCTGTACTGGCGTCAGCTCCCGTCCGTTCTCCTGCGCCTTAATGGCTGACTGGATGGCACGCGACGTGATGCGGGCATGCTCCCGGTCAGCACTGTCGCCGCTGAACGTATCGAACTGCATGGCCACGCGGCGGGGAACCCCCTTGTTAAGCCGTTCGATGATGCCGCGAGACTGAGGACGCCCCGGAATGCTGGTCGGGTGCTCAATACCAAGGCGGCTGAAAATACCCGTAACATCGGCATCAAGCGTTTTGTTTGTTTCACCGCCGCCGTTATCGGAATACACAAATAACGGTTTGCCGAAATGACGCATGGCGTAACGGTAGGCATCAGCAACAGCAATAACGCTTTCTGAAAGTGCCAGGCTCCAGCCCGTAATAAAGCGTGTCCGGCCATCAATAATTAACGTCAGCTCTGGAGTGAACGGGCGTCCATGGTCAGGGTGTGCCACTTTCATCTCAAGGGATTTACCATCCGCAATCCAGCAGCCATTAACCGGCATAAGGGACCAGTCACGTTTCTGGAAGCACTCATAAGCCAGCGCAGCAGAACCACTTACACGGCCACGGGCTTTCTCACGGCGTGGCAGCTTTTCCATGGCACGACGAACGGCATCATAAGAAGGGCATGCAACAGCCATTGCAGGCTGGTCAGCATAGATAACGGACCACTCTTCCTGAAAATCCCGGTATGCCTCGCGCAGGCTTGGGCCTTTGCGGTTACGCCAGTGAGCAAGGAACGCCGGGAGCCAGGTAATCTGCTCAGGCTTCTTCGCTTTAAGATGGCCAGGGGCCAGCATGGCCATACGCTCAACGCCTGGCTTTGTGGATTCAAAAATGGTCAGCCATTCCTGGAGGCTACGGGTACCAACACCGGCACGGCTGGAGCCTTTGCGGGCATTGGCCATCTCAGCAGCCTTAAGCAGATGTGCAGGCAGTGTACCTTTACGAGACTCGATAGAGATGTAGTTAACCGCTGCGGTACGGGACATCCCGGCATCGCGCAGTTTCTCCACTTCCATTGCCAGAACAGCACGAGCATCGGCGATCTCTTTCTGTTTATCAGTCAGAGAGCCCACTTCACGCTCAAGAAGAGCCGGGCACTGGCGAATCAGAGCAAGTTTACCGTTATCAGATGAACCTATATTCGAACTGGTTTTGGTTTCTTTTTTACTTACCTGTTGAGTTGATAATATTTCTTTGTAATAACGGTTCTTTAATTCTTCCTGAGTCACAATCGGTAACGAATCAATGTGGTATTCAAACGCTTTTGTACCAGTGCGTTTTCTTCTCATTGATGGATTCTTGGATGCAAGGTTGTCCAAAAATTTCCGACAACCTCTCTCTGTTGCTGGTACACCAGCACATCCAGCTAACTCAGATACCGTCGACCACATCACAGCACCTCACAATATCTTGAAGGCCAGATAACCGACGGTTCAACGCCTATTGCGGAAGCGATAATGCGCTCACCCTTAGGGTATTTACGGTCTAAAGCGTTATTGAGAGTGCGGGCATTTAAACCAGCGTTACGGGATAAACCAGCCAGGGTGGTCCCTTTCTTACGTAACTCGGCAATGATGTCAGCACGATGCCAATCACAAGAAGTGATTCCATTTGTTGATGTTTTCTGAGATTCTACTCGTTTATACATAGTAATAACTCATCTGTCTTACACACTGTAATAGTAGTGTTGATCACTAAAAGGAAAATTACAAGCTTTTATTGGTTCCTTTTGTGACTCAAATGACAACTATCGCGAACACGCATCTAACACTGGAGGAATCAATGAGTTATACAGAAAAGGATCCACAGAGCGAAAACGGCCCAAAAGTTCCTTTAAGTGATAATCAAAAAGGAACCACTTTTAGCGACAGGTTGCGGAAAGCGATAGACGGCAAGAGCATCCGTCAATTTGCGGCTGATTGCGGAATTAGTTATGGGGCGATGCATAAGTACTTTGCTGGCCACACACAACCGACACTGGACAACTTAGTTGTGCTGGCCCGTACAGCTGGAGTGAGTATCGAATGGCTTGCTACGGGTGAGCAGAGCAGTACTGGTACCAATTTAATTTCAAGGCCAGCAACTCCACCAAGTACAGCCATAAATGATGTGCATGGAAATGAAGTTGATTTAGAAGAGTTCATTTTTGTGCCGCGCTATAACGTGACTGCGTCTGCGGGCTACGGTGCTTGGAATGATGATGAAACGCCTATGTTCACGGTATCATTTAGACGTTATTGGGTGGTTAATCATTTGAAGGCTGATCCCAAACAGCTGTCTGTTATCAGCGTGCAAGGCGACTCGATGGAAGGCGTCCTGAACGACAAAGATATCATCCTTGTAAATCATGGTGATCGGGAACCTAGAGAGGGAATCTATGTATTGCGACTCGATGGACAATTAATCGTAAAACGAGTGCAGCGCTTGCCAGGAGCACAACTCATTGTTACGAGCACAAACCCGGTTTACAAGCCGTTCAACATTGACCTTAACAATGTCCCATCGGATTTTTGTATTGTTGGCAAAGTGGTCTGGTATGGTCGGGTCATTTAACAGTTTTTAAAACATGTTTAATACCGATCTCATTGCTCTCAAACCAGTGCAAAAGTTAGCGCATTATTTCTCATAATCTATCATTTTCTGTCGAGCTGTGCGGAATCCTCACCGCGCCTCGCAACCCCCGTCATTCATGGCCTCAGCGCCTTTCTTTCCCCACATAACCACCATGCAGAAACGATCACCTCCCCACACATGGTGATGCTGTTATTATCAAGGCACTGGTGGGTATCTACGCCGTTTGGCTGCCCCGTCGCGTCATAATCCATGCCTTCATAGGAGACGCCCAGTTCGTAGTAAGGATCGGAAGCGGACGGATAGGGGTTGACCCAGGCATAGACGTCCTCTTTTTCGAAACTGCCCGCCACGTCGTGGTTACAGGTGACCGGGATTTTAATGTCGTCGGATTCCCAGATCTTTGCCCCCACCTGTGCGTTGCTGGGGATGGCGAACGGACTGATCGTTTTTGTCTGTTCCACCGGGCCGCCCTGAGCACCCAGGTAGCAGTCGAGCGCCAGCGCGGCTTTTAAGGGCAGCAGCACCAGCAGCGTGGCGATCAAAACGTTAGTGAGCTTTCGCATCGCTTTTGGCCTTCGCATCTTTCAGTTGGCAGATAGACGTGCCATGACAAGTTGCGTCAAGCTTTCTCAGCGCGCCGTAATCGTCAATGTAGCCAATGCTGTAATAGCTACCGTGATACCCGCCCGTGGCGACAGAAGAGGTAGCAAAAGGTGCCAGCATCAGGCTGTCAAAGCCGGGCAGCATGGTTTTACCGTTTTTGCTCAGCCACGCGAGAGTGAGGTAATAGGGCGTAGGGTTGTGAATGGTCAGCCCGGTTGCCGTTGCCGTCACCTCCATGCGCATTTCAGAACGGTCGCCCGCTTTTTTCACGATGGCCTTCGGACGCCAGAACAGCTTGATGCGGCTCTGCATGGCGACCTGCATAACGCTGCGGTCATCGTTGAGGCTGGCGCTTTTTGGCGGCACTTCGCGAAGGTTGAAGTAGAAAAGCGATTCCCGATCTTTAGGCAGCGCGCTGGTGGCCGCCTGCTTAACGATCCTGACCTGGGATGACGATCCGGGCTCAATGCGCTGGATAGGAGGAAGCGCCATAAAGTGGTTGTCTTCCTTATGGCCATTTTCGTCTTCGATCCAGGAGAGCGCAAGATAGGGCAGCGCCTTGCTCTGGTTATCGACCTTCAGGCTGCTGGCCTTGTCGGTTTCGGGAAAGACGATGCGGGTGCGATCCAGGTTGATGGCGGCCTGGGTGGTGAATGCTGTGCCGATCAACATCAGGCACAGGCTTTTCAACGGAGTGAGTTTCATCATGATTTACTGACACGGCAGCATAAGCTGCGAAAGGTTAGTGAGGTGTGAAGGCAGCGTGAAGCGACACTGGCTGGCGTCGCCCCAGGTTACCAGGAATTGCTGCCCGGGCTGTACGGCGCCCAGCCAGATATGACCTTCGTCGGCGACGATGCCCACGTCTTTCCCGCTCTCCGCCAGCTGGACGCGTGCGCCCAGCGGCGGCGTGCCCGATGCGGTGCGCAGGATACCCGCGACATCATTTCCCGCCCGGGTGGCGATCTGACGGTAGCCAATAGCCCCTTCCGTCCAGGTTGAGGTCATGACGCGGTTATCCACGTCAACGCCTTCGGGGAGATCGTTCAGGTTGACCTGCACGCTCGACGGCGAGTAGCTGGAGAAGGACGGCAGCACCCCGATCCCGAACGCGTTGGTCTGGTCGCGCGACATGTTGAGCGGAATATTGCCGATGCCGTCCGTGCTCACCATGACCCGCGGCTCGTTGCCGTAGCTGCGACGATGCAGGGCCATGCCTTTTGCCGTGCCGGTGAACGATCCATTCCAGCTGGCGCTGAGGGAGCTGTACTCATTCGCCTTATAACTCCCTGAAACGTTGAGATCGCCAAGCGAGGAGTAGTGCTGGTAGTTTCCGCTGAACTGGGCGCCCGCGTCGCTCTGCTCGCTTTCGGTACCGGCAGAGACGCCCCAGGTGTTGTTTCTGTCGGCGGTGTCGTACCACGAAACGCTCTGGCTCAGGTTGTCGCTGTTGCGCAGGTCGTAGCTGAGGCGATGGTCAGGATCCAGCGGCACGCTGAGGGACAGGTAGAACTGATTGTCGTCCTGGCGATCTTCATAGTGGGTTTTGCTGTACGACACCGAAACGCCGAGATTTTTCCAGCGGCCCAGATCGAAGTTATACCCCGCGGTCAGGCTTCCGGTGTTGGACGGCGCGTCATCCCACCAGGTCTGGCGGAGCAGGCTAAGGTAGAGATTGAGCGACAGCGCGGGAATGTACTGGCTGGCCGTGATGCTAAACGTCTGTTTTTCCGTCTGACTGTCATTATTGTCGCGGTCCACGTAGCGCGCGTAGCTCAGGAACTGCGGATCGGAGTAGCGGTAGCTGGCCAGGGTGAGCTGGCTTCCCGTGGTATCAAAGCGTTTGCTGTAGTTTAAGCGGTAGCTGTACCCCGTCTGAGAAGCCTTGTCCGGGAGCTGGCTGGTCGCCTGGGTCACGTCGAAGGAGATGGCCCCGAGCAGGGCGAGGTTCTGCCCAATACCCGCTGCGACAGAGCGATAGTTATCCCCATCGGCGAGCGTGCCGCCGTACAGCGAGGTGTTGGAGAGTAATCCCCACGAGAACTCGCCGCTCATAAAGGCGCTGTCTTCAACGGCATGCGACGCATTTTGCCGGGGTTTTCCTGCGGCAAGCTTGTAGCGAACCTGGCCCTGCCGCGTCAGGAAGGGTACGGAGGCAGCAGAGACCTGAAACGTGCTCACGCGGCCGTCTTCTTCGGTAATTTTCACGTCCAGCGTGCCCTGAACGGACTGGTTCAAATCCTGAATCACAAACGGACCGGGCGGCACCTTGGTTTGATAAATCACGCGGTCAGAAAGGCTAACCGTGACCGTGGCGTTGGTTTGCGCAATCCCGGCGATTTGCGGCGCATAGCCGCGAAGAGACCAGGGCAGCATGCGCTCGTCGCTGATCAGCGAAGCCCCGGTATAGGTAAAGGCATCAAAGATGGCGGACTGAAAGTCCGTCTCACCCAGCGTTAGCTTCGCGCCGAGCGTCGGCAGCGGACGGAACATGTACACGCGCGTGAAGCGGCCGTCATGGGTTGAACCACCGTCAGCGTGCGTCTGGGTGTACTGATAATCGCTGCGCAGCCGCCACGCGCCGAGGTTGGCGCCTGCCGTGCCGTAGGCATTGGCGTTGTCCGTGCTGCTGCCCTCCTGCGGCTGATAATGGCTGGCAAAGAGGTTATAGTCCAGCAGGACGCCGGCCACGCCGTTGTCCCAGGTGGAGGGCGGCATCCAGTCGTTCGGACGAAATTGCAGCATAGCCTGCGGCACCGTCACGTTCAGCGTTTGGGTGGACTGCTCGAAGCGAAATTTGATATCCGGTAGCGGCGTAAAATCAACGCAGCCCTGATTGAGCGTTAACGTCTGACGAATGTTGTCCTGCAGGCCAAAGGTATCGGCCAGTTCTGCGGGAATACAGACTTCTGCTTTACTGTTGACCTCTTTCCACGTCAGCTCCCAGCCGTTTGCCAGGGGCGTATTATTGATTGCGACGGTGACAAAATAACGCCCCGGCGTGACGGATGCTTCTTCTTTAAAGCGTGAGAGATCGATGCCCGATCGTAAGTCTTTATCGATAGCATTGATATTAAACTCAGTGCCCGAGGCGGCATGCGAAAGCATGAAGGCAGCAATGATGATTATTGATTGTGATTTATTTTTCATCATTCTGTTACTCGAAGAAATAAAAAGCCGACTGGCAGCCATCACCAGTCGGTCTAACGGTTCATGTTTAAAACTTATTTATACTGCAGCACATAGTTGGCGTTAGCTTCGACCTTGCCCGCGGTGGCCTTGGTGCCGGTCGGAACTTCCATACGTGCTTTAAAGTGCAGCGTCTGGGTGGCAGAACCCGCCAGCAGATCCACGGATTTTGCAGTACCGAGGGTGATGTTTGCTTCGGCGTTGTCCAGCAGGCGGACGCCGACGTTCTGCGCACCGTTTGCATAGGTGTTGCTCAGCAGGCTGGTATCTGTGGCGTTGGTGGCGGTGCTGGAGAAGGTCACTTCTACCTTAGTAATCGGATCCGCGGTTTCATCCTCCGGGTCTTGCAGCTGACAGTTCTCCAGGTTGATGTCTACCGCAACGGGGGTGGACTTCTTGTTCGCATTGATAACGGAGGTGGTTACTTCGCCGAGATCGACTTCTTTATCAACACTGTCTGGCGCAATGCTGCAAGGTGCGTCAATAACAACGCCCTTAAATTTAATTTTTCCGGAACCCTGATCGGCTGCAAATGCCGAACCAGAGACAATTGTCGCCATTGCAATGGCTAACAGTGCTTTTTTACCTGCATGCATGAAAATATCCTTTTCCAATGAATTCATAATCTGAATGATATATTTCAGAAAATTACCCTGAGATTATATCTTTGGAAAAAGAGGTAATGCGATTAGCTGCTCTTAAAAATAAATGTAGGTATTTTTAAAATATATGCCGAGGTGATCTTTAATGCGTGATTTTAAGCGAAAAATCGATTTTTCGTCCATTTGATGAAACAATAATATTGTTATAATAATATCTTATTTAAATATTGACTTTATGAAAATAAATAGATGTAAAAATACGTAAAAAAAACGAAGCAATAAAGGCGTAAATTTCTTTTACCGGATTTATTAATTTTTGGTATGTTTGCCACCGCCACGCGGTGGCAGCATGATGTTAGCCGATACCCGCCGCCTGGAGCAGGACCAGGCTGAGGCCCATCACCGACATTCCGCACAGCACGCCGTAGCTTGGGTTGTTGTTCGGGTCGATCTCTTTCGCCAGCGGCATTAATTCATCCACGGAGAGCGCCACCATAATTCCGGCTACTGCAGCCATAATGGCTGCCATGACGACCGGTGAGACCAGGCTACCGAGTATCAGCCATGCCAGGACGCCTCCCAAAATTTCCGCCATCCCGGAAATCCCGGCCCAGAACACTGCGGTGCGTTTCGAGCCCGTGGCGGCATACACCGGACCGGCGACGGCCAGGCCTTCAGGTATATTGTGTAGGGCGACCGCTAGCGCGATGCCGAAGCCCATTTCAAGATTGCTGCTGGCCGTGACGTAAGTGGCGACCCCTTCCGGGAAGTTGTGCAGGCTGATGCCTAGCGTTAACAGCACGGCGGTACGCTTGATATTGCGCGGTATGGGCGTCACGTTTTTCTGCATTAAATCCTGCGGATGCGCGTGGGGTAGCATTCGATCGAGAGCAAAGTATCCCAGCAGGCCCAGGACAAACATGCCGTAGCCCAGCAGCGGAGACATGCCTTCCGTGCCCAGCGCGGCAGGCAGCATCTCCATCAGGGAGATGAGCAGCATGATCCCGGCCGCAAAGCCCAGCGAGAAGGCCAGCACGCGGTTAGAGGGCTTTTGGCCGAGCACGCCGAGGATCGCACCGATAAAGGTCGCGGCACCCGCCAGTATGGTCAGGATCAGGGGGACTGACATGCATTGCTCCTTATGATAATGATTCTCATTAATATAAATGATTCATTTCTGGCAAAGCGAGGGGCAAACCCCGGCTTTACACATTCCTTACATTCAAATTTCCTGATGATGATCTTCACGCTTATCTGCGTTCATCTTCGCCAGATTGCGCGTAATCTGGCACCATTAAATTGACACCTTCTGTAAGGATATCACCATGACTTCTTCCCGTATGCCAGCCCTGTTTTTAGGCCACGGTAGCCCCATGAACGTTCTGGAAGACAACGTCTATACCCGTGCCTGGCGCCATCTGGGCGAGACGCTGCCGCGTCCGAAAGCGATCGTGGTGGTGTCTGCGCACTGGTTCACCCGCGGCACGGGCGTGACCGCCATGGAAGCGCCAAAAACCATTCATGATTTTGGCGGCTTCCCCCAGGCGCTGTATGACACGCACTATCCGGCTCCCGGCTCGCCTGAGCTGGCTCAGAGGCTGGTGGAGCTGCTGGCACCCGTGCCGGTTGCGCTCGATAAAGAAGCCTGGGGTTTTGACCATGGCTCGTGGGGCGTGCTGATTAAGATGTATCCTGATGCGGATATCCCGATGGTGCAGCTCAGCATCGACAGCACCAAACCGGCCGCCTGGCATCTGGAGATGGGCCGCAAGCTGGCGGCGCTGCGTGATGAAGGCATTATGGTGATTGCCAGCGGCAACGTGGTGCACAACCTGCGTACCGCACGCTGGCACGGTGAGAACACGCCGTACCCGTGGGCGACCTCTTTTAACGACTACGTTAAGGCAAACCTGACCTGGCAAGGCCCGGTTGAAGCGCATCCGCTGGTGAACTACCTGGATCACGAAGGCGGATCGCTCTCTAACCCGACGCCGGAACACTTCCTGCCGCTGCTGTACGTGCTTGGCGCGTGGGACGGCCAGGAGCCGGTGACGATCCCGGTTGATGGTATTGAGATGGGCAGTCTGAGTATGCTGTCGGTGCAGGTTGGGTGAAAACATGCCCGGTGGCGCTACGCTTACCGGGCCTACAAAACCGTAGGCCGGGTCAGGCGAAGCCGCCACCCGGCAGATCTTACTCCACAAAAATATGCGGATAGAACCGTGACAGATCCTGTGTGATCAGCGCGCGATCTTCGCGAATTCCGATCCCGGCCGGCTGGTCGTTGATGAGCCAGCTGCCAATCAGCGTATAGCTGTCGCCAAACTTCGGCAGCTGCCAGAACGCCTGGACGATCATCCCCTCTTCGCCGTACGGCCCTTCGACCGCTTCCAGCGTCTTACCGTTTTCGATAATCGACACGTTCGCGCCTTCGCGGGAGAAGATCGGCTTAACGACGTATTTCTCCATTTGCGGATAATCGTCTTCCGCAAAGTAGGCGGGCAGCAGGTTCGGATGATTCGGGAACATCTCCCAGAGCATCGGCAGCAGGGCTTTATTGGAGATGATGCTCTTCCAGGCCGGTTCCAGCCAGCGCACGCCAGCGTCTTCCAGCTTGGTGGAGAACATCTCGCGCAGCATGTATTCCCATGGATAGAGCTTGAACAGGTTGCTGATAACCTGGTCCTGCATATCCGTAAACTGGCCTTTTTCACCCAGGCCGATGTCCTCGATATAGAGGAACTCGGTCGCCACTTCCGCTTCGGCGGCGCAGTCCTGGAGATACTGAACCGTGCCACGGTCTTCTTCCGTATCGCGGCAGCAGGCGAGATGCAGCAGGTTGAAGCCAAACTGTTCGCGCAGCTCGGCAAAGCGCGCAATCAGCTTTTCCTGCAGGCTGTTGAACTGGTCGCTGCCTTCCGGCAGGTTTCCGGCATTAGCCTGGTCTTCCAGCCAAATCCACTGGAAGAACGCCGCTTCGTACAGCGAGGTTGGCGTATCCGCGTTGTTTTCCAGAAGCTTTGGTTCACCTTTACCGTCCCACGCCAGATCGAGGCGGGAGTAAAGCGAAGGCTGATTCGTTTTCCACGACTGGCGGACGAAGCTCCAGGTGTGCTTCGGAATGCGGAATTTGGTCATCAGCTCGTCGCTGTCGATGACTTTTTCCACCACTTTCAGGCACATCTGATGCAGCTCGGCCGTCACCTCTTCCAGTTTTTCAACCTGGGCGAGCGTGAGCTTGTAATAGGCGTCTTCACACCAGTACGGCTCGCCGTACATGGTGTGGAAGTTAAAACCGTACTCGGTGGCTTTTTCGCGCCAGTCCGGACGCTCGGTGATACTCACTCGTTCCATGATCAGCCGCCCATTGAGCGCGAAGAGGAGGTGCCTGTTGCACTGCGCTGCATGCTGGTCTGCTTCGCTACCGATTCACCAAACCCGCCGCGGGTAATGGTGCTGGTGGTCGCAGGCTTCGGCGCCATCGCCGTTTTCGGTACCGTTACGGTGCGGCCTGGCGTCGCTGCGCCGTAGCCTTTACCGCTGGCATCGGTGTATTGACCGTAAGCCGGGCTGGCCGGATTTTTCGAGCTAAACAGCGGCTGCTGCTGGTAGCCCGCACCGCCGCCCATCAGGCGACCCATCATGTAGCCTGCCATTAATGGCATCCAGAAGCTGCCGCTGGACTGTGCCTGGGCCTGATTTTCAGGCGCAGTGCCGGCCTGAGCCGGTGCCTGCTGGCACTGACCTTCACCGAACTCCGCCACGCAGTCTTCGCGCGAGGCATACTTCGGCGCGGTACGTTCCGCTTCTTTCAGCGCGCTCGTGTAGGCCGTTTTACATTCAGCGGCTTTACCGGTTGCGGCAGAGCAGTCGTCTGCGTTTTGATACAGGGAAACCGTTTCGTCATTTTTCTCACAGCCTGCGAGCATAAAAACGGCCGTAACGGCCAGCGCGACAGGGGTGAGGTGACGCGCATTCCAGCTCTTGCGGAACGACGCGTGATTAATCGTTTTTGTCCGTTTCATATTTGTCTTCCAGGACCCAGTGGTAATAACGCTCAGGATAGAGGATGAGTGGTTGAAAATGAAGCGAAGAGGGGCGGAATCAGGGGGATCTTTACGTTGGCTTACGTTCGAGGCGGATTTTTCGCCGGGTGGCGCTGTGCTTACCCGGCCTACGGTAAAGTAGGCCCGAGAAGCATAGCGCCATCGGCAATGCTTAGTTACGGAAAGGATTGTTGCCTTTGCTGGCCGGCGCGGTGGTGCGCGCGGCGGCTGGCTGTGCCGCAGGGGCGCTGCCGTTAGCGTTGAAGTTATCAACGGCGGCAACCTGCTGCGGGTTCTCCGGCGCAACGCTGTCCGGAGAGGTGGAGACCGGTTTGCCCAGCGCGCTGTTCAGCATCTGCAGATCCTGCTCGTTCAGCGTACCCAGAGCCTGCTTAATGTTCAGCTGGTTAATCAGGTACTGGTAGCGCGCGCTGGAGAGCTGCTGTTTCGCGTTGTACAGCGTGGTGGTTGCGTCGAGCACGTCAACAATCGTACGTGTACCGACCGAGTAGCCCGCTTCCATCGCGTCCAGAGAGCTCTGTGCAGACACAACGGCCTGTTTATAGGCGTTGATGCTGCTGATAGAGGCGTTCACGTTGTTGAAGGAAGAACGCACGGTCTGCACCACGTTGCGGTGGGCGCTTTCCAGCTTCTCGCTCGCGCCAACAAAGTTGTACTGCGCCTGTTTCACCTGAGAGTTGACCTGACCGCCCTGATACAGCGGCAGGGAGAAGCTCAGGCCCACTTTGTTCTGGCCCATATTGCTGTCGTCATACTGGGACGAATGGGTTTTAGAGCCGCTGTAGGAGGTGTCAGAGATACCGGTAGAGGCGCTCAGGCTAAGGGTTGGCAGGTGGCCGTCCTGCGCCTGGCGAATTTGCTCGCGGGCCAGGTCCTGGCTCAGACGCGCCTGCAGCAACGTCAGGTTGCGGTTTTCCGCTTCTTTCAGCAGGGCGTTAACGGCCTGCGGCTTATCCGTTTTGAAGCTGTCGACGTTCAGGGAGGCCAGCTCAGGGTAGTAGTTACCGGTGACCTGACGCAGGGATTCCAGCGCGTTGTCGAGGTTGTTACGCGCGGTCACTTCGTTGGCCAGCACGGTGTCGTACTGTGAACGGGCGTTCTGCACGTCGGTGATCGCCACCAGGCCCACGTTGAAGCGCTGGGTGGTTTGATCTAACTGACGGTAAATCGCCTGTTTCTGCGCTTCGGTGTAGGAGAGCGCGTCAATGGCGCTCAGCACGTTGAAGTACGCGGTGGCCGTGTTCAGGATCAGCGTCTGCTGATCGGTCTGATAGGTTACATCCTGGATACCCGCGCTCTTTTCCTGCAGGGTCAGGGCACGCCATTTGGACATATCAAACAGCGTCTGTGTTAATTGCAGTGACGCGCTGGTAGCATTGGAGTTTACGCCGTTAGCGTCGCGGAAGCCGTTGCTGTAGGTATAATCTGCACCTAAACCTAACTGCGGCAGCAGTGGGCTACGCGCTTCGTTAATCTTTTCAAACGCAGCATCACGATCGGCCGCTGATTTACGTAAATCAGGGTTGCCCAGACGTGCCTGCTGATAGACCTGTAACAGGTTTTCCGCCTGGCTCATTGCGCTGAAGCCCGTCAGGCTCAGGCCGATAAGGATGGGGAGCAATTTCTTCATTTGCATTCCTTGTTGTGAAGCAGTATTAGCGCTGATCAAATTAAAAAAATAATTGCCGATTCTAACAGAATCTTCCATACCAAAAGGTTGGCGTTACGTGCCATCTGGCGGTAATTTGCACCAATCTACCATATAGCCTTACAAACGGCAGCCAAACAGCCTTGAAATTCACAATTTCATCACCATTGCTACCAGGACTTGACTCATGCAAAAACCAGAAAAGTTGCCCGTGACATTCGCCAAAAACGATGTAGAAATTATTGCACGAGAAACGCTTTATAGCGGTTTTTTTTCAATGGATCTTTACCGTTTCAGGCATCGCCTGTTTAACGGGGAAATGAGCGGCGAAATCAGACGCGAAATTTTTGAGCGCGGGCATGCGGCAGTCTTGCTACCCTTTGACCCAGTGCGTGATGAAGTTGTGCTGGTGGAGCAGATCCGCATCGCTGCGTATGACGTCAGCGAGAGCCCGTGGCTGCTGGAGATGGTCGCCGGGATGATTGAAGAAGGCGAGACGGTTGAAGACGTCGTCCGGCGCGAGGCGCTGGAAGAGGCGGGGCTGGTGGTTGGCCGCGCCAAACCGGTGCTGAGCTATCTGGCAAGCCCGGGAGGCACCAGCGAACGCTTATCCATTATGGTGGGCGAAGTGGACGCCACGACCGCAGAAGGCATTCACGGTCTGGCTGATGAAAACGAAGATATTCGGGTTCATGTGGTAAGCCGGGAACAGGCTTATCAGTGGGTAGAAGAGGGGAAAATCGACAACGCAGCGTCTGTCATCGCCCTGCAATGGCTGCAGCTGCATTATCAGACATTACGAAACGAGTGGAAAAAATGAAGCGCTATACGCCTGACTTCCCAGAAATGATGCGCCTGTGCGAAACCAATTTCGCACAGCTGCGCCGCCTGCTGCCGCGAAACGACGCACCCGGCGAAACGGTAAGCTATCAGGTGAGCAACGCGCAGTATCGATTAACGATAACAGAATCAACGCGCTACACTACGCTGGTGGAGATTGAGCAAACGGCACCCAGCATTAGCTACTGGAGCCTGCCGTCGATGACGGTGCGTCTCTATCATGACGCGATGGTCGCTGAAGTGTGTTCAAGCCAGCAGATCTTTCGCTTCAAGGCGCGGTATGATTACCCGAATAAAAAGTTGCATCAACGCGACGAAAAGCATCAAATTAACCAGTTTTTAGCCGACTGGCTAAGATATTGTTTAGCACATGGAGCAATGGCGATTCCGGTTTGTTAGCGTCATAAACCTACCTAAGGACACCATTTGGAAAGCCTGTTGAACCTGACTGTTGCTGGTGGGGCGCCAGTCAGGATATTACAAATCACCGATACCCACCTTTTTGCCGAAAAGCATGAAACGCTGCTGGGGGTCAATACCTGGGAGAGTTATCAGGCGGTACTGAGCGCCATTCACGCTGAACATCGTGCATGCGATCTGATTGTCGCAACCGGCGATCTGGCGCAGGACCAGTCTTCCGCGGCCTACCAGCATTTTGCTGAAGGCATCGCGAGCTTTAGCGCGCCCTGCGTCTGGCTGCCGGGCAACCACGATTTCCAGCCCGCGATGTACGGTTCTCTGCATGATGCGGGTATTTCTCCGGCGAAATGTGTTTTTGCGGGTGAACAGTGGCAGATCCTGCTGCTGGACAGCCAGGTATTTGGCGTTCCGCACGGTGAGTTAAGCGAGTTTCAGCTCGACTGGCTGGAGACAAAACTGGCTGCTGAACCTGAACGTCACACGCTGCTGCTGCTCCATCATCATCCTCTGCCGGCGGGCTGCAGCTGGCTCGATCAGCACAGCCTGCGCAACTCCGCGGCGCTGGATCGCGTGCTGGCGAAATTCCCGCGGGTGAACAACCTGCTGTGTGGACACATTCATCAGGAACAGGATCTGGACTGGAACGGGCGCCGCATGCTGGCGACGCCGTCGACCTGCGTGCAGTTTAAGCCGCACTGCGCCAACTTTACGCTGGACACCATCGCGCCTGGCTGGCGCTGGCTGGAACTGCATGCCGACGGCACGCTGACCACGGAAGTCTGCCGTTTGACCGGTGCACAGTTCCGCCCGGACACCGCTTCAGAAGGCTATTGATGTCTACGCTCCTTTATCTGCACGGATTCAACAGCTCGCCGCGCTCCGCAAAAGCGACACAGTTTCGCCAGTGGCTGAGCGAGCATCACCCCGACGTTGAGATGATTATCCCGCAGCTGCCGCCTTACCCGGCGGAGGCCGCGGAAATGCTCGAATCCATCGTGCTTGCGCACGGCGGCGAAGCGTTCGGCGTGGTTGGTTCATCGCTTGGCGGGTATTACGCCACCTGGCTTTCGCAATGCTTCATGCTGCCCGCCGTGGTGGTGAATCCGGCGGTACGGCCATTTGAGCTGCTGCGGGACTTTCTTGGCGAAAACGAGAACCCCTACACCGGCCAGCAATATGTGCTAGAGTCACGCCATATTTACGATCTCAAAGTTATGCAGGTCGACCCGCTTGAGGCGCCGGATCTCATCTGGCTGCTGCAGCAGACGGGTGATGAAGTGCTGGATTACCGCCAGGCAGTGGCGTATTACGCCTCCTGCCGCCAGACTATAGAAGAGGGCGGAAACCATGCTTTCACGGGCTTTGAGAATCATTTCACCCAGATTGTCGATTTTCTTGGACTGCACAGCCACTGACAATCAATGCGAATTGCTAGTTTAAATCATGACGCAAACCTATAACGCTGATGCCATTGAGGTCCTCACCGGGCTTGAGCCGGTTCGCCGCCGCCCGGGGATGTACACCGATACGACACGCCCAAACCATCTGGGCCAGGAAGTTATTGATAACAGTGTGGACGAAGCGCTGGCGGGACACGCCAAACGCGTCGACGTTATCCTGCACGCCGATCAGTCGCTGGAAGTCATCGACGACGGGCGCGGCATGCCGGTGGATATTCACCCGGAAGAGGGCGTCCCGGCCGTTGAGCTGATCCTCTGTCGTCTGCACGCGGGCGGTAAGTTCTCTAACAAGAACTACCAGTTCTCCGGGGGTCTGCACGGTGTGGGCATTTCCGTGGTGAATGCCCTGTCCAAACGCGTGGAAGTGAACGTCCGTCGCGACGGTCAGATCTATAACATCGCGTTTGAAAACGGCGAGAAGGTTCAGGATCTGCAGGTTGTCGGCACGTGCGGCAAACGCAACACCGGCACCAGCGTCCACTTCTGGCCAGACGAAAGCTTCTTCGACAGCCCGCGTTTTTCCGTTTCTCGTCTGACGCACCTGCTGAAGGCGAAAGCGGTGCTCTGTCCGGGCGTGGAAATCACCTTTAAAGACCACGTAAATAACACTGAACAAAGCTGGTGCTACGCCGATGGTCTGAACGACTACCTGTGTGAAGCGGTCAACGGCCTGCCGACGCTGCCGGAAAAACCGTTCGTGGGTAACTTTAGCGGCGACACCGAAGCGGTAGACTGGGCGCTGCTGTGGCTGCCGGAGGGCGGCGAGCTGCTGACCGAAAGCTACGTCAACCTAATCCCCACCATGCTCGGCGGTACTCACGTCAACGGCCTGCGTCAGGGCCTGCTGGACGCGATGCGCGAGTTCTGTGAATACCGTAACATCCTGCCTCGCGGCGTGAAGCTGTCGGCGGAAGATATCTGGGACCGCTGTGCCTACGTGCTCTCCGTGAAGATGCAGGATCCGCAGTTTGCCGGTCAGACCAAAGAGCGCCTGTCGTCACGCCAGTGCGCGGCATTCGTCTCCGGCGTGGTGAAAGATGCCTTTACCCTCTGGCTGAACCAGAACGTTCAGGCGGCAGAGATGCTGGCCGAAATGGCGATCTCCAGCGCCCAGCGTCGTCTGCGTGCCGCCAAGAAAGTGGTGCGTAAAAAGCTGACCAGCGGCCCCGCGCTGCCGGGCAAGCTGGCGGACTGTACCGCGCAGGATCTCAACCGTACCGAGCTGTTCCTCGTGGAAGGGGACTCGGCGGGCGGATCGGCCAAGCAGGCGCGCGATCGTGAATATCAGGCGATCATGCCGCTCAAGGGTAAGATCCTGAACACCTGGGAAGTCTCTTCTGATGAAGTGTTGGCCTCGCAGGAAGTGCACGATATCTCTGTCGCGATCGGCATCGATCCGGACAGCGACGATCTCAGCCAGCTGCGCTACGGCAAGATCTGTATCCTCGCGGATGCGGACTCCGACGGTCTGCACATCGCCACGCTGCTGTGCGCGCTGTTCGTGAAGCACTTCCGCACGCTGGTGAAAAACGGTCACGTCCACGTGGCGCTGCCGCCGCTGTACCGTATCGACCTCGGCAAAGAGGTTTACTACGCGCTGACGGAAGAAGAGAAAGCGGGCGTGCTGGAGCAGCTCAAGCGTAAGAAGGGCAAGCCTAACGTGCAGCGCTTTAAAGGGCTGGGCGAGATGAACCCGATGCAGCTGCGCGAAACGACGCTGGATCCGAATACCCGCCGTCTGGTGCAGCTGACCATCAGCGACGAAGATGAACAGCAGACCAACGCCATGATGGATATGCTCCTTGCCAAGAAACGTTCGGAAGACCGACGTAACTGGCTGCAGGAGAAGGGCGATATGGCGGATATTGAGGCCTGATGCTGAAAAAGCCCTGCGATGCAGGGCTTTTTTTTTGCCCGGTGGCGCTGCGCTTACCGGGCCTACGATCGATCCCCTCGCCCCTATGGGGAGAGGGGAACATCCCGCACTGAATCAAAACTCCATCTTCACCGTAAACTGCACTTCGCGCGGGTCGCCAATCTGGTTGCCCAGGTTGTTGGTCGCAATGGAAGACGTGTAGTAGGTTTTATCAAACAGGTTCTTCACGTTCACCTGCAGCGTCACCGGATATTGCAGCTTCATCTTGTACGCCGCAAACGCATCCGCCACGAAATAGCCCGGCAGATAATAATCCGCGCCGTTGGTCGCTGAGCGACGGCTCACGCCGTGCCCGCCGCCGCCCAGCGTCAGGGTATTCCCGGCAAACGCATTATGAATATCGTAGGTGAGGAACAGCGAGCCGGTATGGCGCGGCACGTTCGGCAGCGGTTTGCCCGCGTAGTCCGGGTCTTCCAGCACCTTCGCGTCGGTATAGCCGTAGCTGGCGATAATGTTGGTGTTCTCCGTCAACGACCCGGCAAGATCCACCTCCACGCCCTGAGAGCGCACGCGGCCCGCGGTTTTAGCAACGGTTTCATCGCCGACGCTCTCGGTGTACAGCACGTTGCGCTTGTGGATATCAAACAGCGCGATGTTTGCGGTAATGCCGTCGAACAGGTCGAACTTTGCGCCGATTTCATAGGCGTTCGACGTTTCCGGCGGCAGATCACCAATGTAGCTCGCAATAGACGACTGCGGCATAAACGTCTGGGAATAGTTGGCAAACAGCGAGACCGCCGGGGTGAGCTTATAGACAAGACCCAGCTTCGGCGTCCACTGGTCGTCGCGGCTGTCGGTGTTCACGTTAAACGGACGTCCTTTCCCCGCGTACTGGGTGTAATACTGGTAGCGCAGCCCGGCGACGGCGATCCACTTATCGGTCAGGTACAGCGCGTCCTGCGCGTAGGCAGAGTAGCTCTCCTGCCTGATGGTTTGATCGCTGTCGGATGCCGAGACGGTAGTGCACTTGCCGAGGCTGCCGTAGCTCGGGTTGTAAATATTGAAGTCCTTCACGTTCTTGCAGCGGATCATGTCCGTGCGCAGCAGATCGTAATTCTCATACGACACGCCGGTGAGGATCTCATTGTAAAAGCCCGCGATGTCCACGTTCCCCTGCAGATCCGCTCGCGTCGAGTGCATGCGCTGGGTCGACCCCTGGGTGGCGTCCACGCGGCGGGTCAGGTTGCCGGTTTTTGAATCATAGGCCATCACGCGGGCCTGATTATCGCTGTACTTGTCCTGGCTGTAGCTGTAGTCGAACTTCGCGGTCCACTGGCTGTTAAGGCGGTATTCCGCGTTCAGCTGGGCGAGATCGGACTGGCCGTCGGTGATATTAAACGGCTCGTCAAAGCGGGTCTTGCGATCGACGTTCACCGGCTGTTTGGTGTTGAGGTCGAAGATCGTGCCGCGATCGAACGGCGTTTTATAGTCTCGGTGCGAGTAGAGCACGGTCACGGTGGCATCGTCGCCAAGCCAGGTGAGCGACGGGGCGATAAAGGTGCTGCGCTCGTTGCCAAAATTACGCCAGTAATCCTCGTCCTGATACTCGCCCGTCAGGCGATACGCCAGGCGCGTGCCGTCAATCGGGCCGGTCACGTCAACCTGTCCGGTGCCGCCGCCAAAGCTGGAGGAGGTGGCGGAAATCGAGCCGCCGAAGGTCTTCTCCGGGCGTTTGGTGACGACGTTAATCAGGCCACCCGGGTCTAAAATGCCGTACAGCGTTGAGGCCGGGCCTTTCAGCACCTCCACGCGCTCGGTGGCGGCGTTAAAGCTGCGCGGCAGGACGGTGCGTAGACCGTTGGTCATGATCGAGCCGTCCCGGTTCGCGCCAAACCCGCGGCGCACGAAGGCATCCTGCGTGCCGCCCAGGGTGTTGGTCTGCACCACGTTGCTGACGTTATAGAGCGCTTCATCCAGCGTGGTGGCGTGCTGATCCTCCAGCACTTTATCGCTGACGGTATTCACCACCTGCGGGATATCCAGCATCGGCATGTTGGTTAACGTCGCGGTGGAGGTATTCAGCGGCTGATAGCCGTTGGTGGCCTCCGCCGTGGTATTTGGATCGGCGGTGACGGTAAGCGTTTCGCCGTCTTTCGCCGCACTGGTGTCTGCTGCATGCGCCAGCGGCGCCATAAACAGCAGTGAAAAGAGCGCGCGCCCTTTTACGCCAGAGAGTGAAGGTGTGAACGTAGCCATTACATCTGTTATCCCGAAATATCCCGCGAATGCGCTCGCGGCAAACTGTATGAGTCATTGCCCTTTATGGTCTGCTCGTTAGCCAGAACCGGCATCGAACATGTAATTGAGAATCATTCAATCATGCGCGAATGTAGTAGTAAATGGAAAAAAGAAAAATTTGGCTACAGCAGATAGCTATGGAGGTAAGCGCAGCGGATATGTTTTTAAGTTATTAAAATTGATGGTTTTTTAAACCTTCTTGCTTTTGTCTTTCCTCTGGCTTACCCCTGGTTTTTTCAGGGTGTTTCTTCTCTTGACTACTACAGGGCGCGGCGTCAAACTCTCAAAAGAGAATGATTTTTATTTATATTTATTGCTGTTTTTTATTACGTTGGCATACACGTGGCTCACAACACCCAAAAACCGGGACTGGTTCTGGAGAACCTCTCTGCGGGCTATCAGAAAAAAATCATCGTTGATGATATCTCCCTTACGATCCCTCAGCAGAAAATGACGGTGCTGGTAGGGGCGAACGGCTGTGGGAAATCCACGCTGCTGAGCACGATTGCGCGCTTGCTCCAGCCGCTTGGCGGCGGGGCCGTTCTCGACGGCAAGGCGATTCACGAGCAGCCGACTAAAGCGGTCGCCCGTCAGCTTGGCATTCTCCCGCAGTCTCCGCTGCTGCCGGAAGGGTTAACCGTTTTTGAACTGGTCTCGCGCGGGCGTTTTCCCTGGCAAAATTTCATGCGCCAGTGGAGCGACGAGGACGAGCGGGCGGTGGAAGAGGCGCTTCGCCTTACCGGTACGGCGGAGTTTGCCCATATGCCGGTGGAGAGCCTGTCCGGCGGGCAGCGTCAGCGCTGCTGGATCGCCATGGCGCTGGCGCAGCAAACGCCGTATATCCTGCTTGACGAGCCCACGACGTTTCTCGATCTCCGCTACCAGGTGGAGATCCTGGAACTGCTGCACGCCCTGACCCGCCGGCACGGGCGTACCGTCGTGGTGGTGCTGCACGACCTCAACTTCGCCGTGAACTACGGCGACTCGCTGGTCTTTTTACGCCAGGGGAAAGTGGAAGGCGTCTTGCATGAGGGCGACGTCTGCACGCCAGCGCTGATCAAAGCGGTGTTTGATGTGGACGTGCATATGTCCATTAACCCGTTGACCGGCAAGCCGTTCTTCATGCCATTTCGCCAGGGCACCGTTCAGCCATGATGCGCTCATCTCTGGCCTTCCTGCTCTTCGCCTTACTGCTGGCACTGGGTGCGATTCTGCACCTTGGGATCGGCGCGCGCTTTATCGCCCCGCAGACGGTGGTAGAGGCATTCATCCATTTCGATCCGCGCAATTTCGACCATAACGTCATTATCAAATTAAGGCTGCTGCGCCTCTGCGCCGCGATGGTGACGGGCGCCGCGCTCGGCGTCGCGGGCGTGCTGCTGCAGTCCGTAATCCGCAACCCGCTCGGCGAGCCGCATATTCTGGGGCTTAACGCCGGGGCGGCACTGGCGGTGGTGCTGACGAGCGCGCTTGGGCTCTCGCTGCCGTTTGGTCGTCCGCTGATTGCCGCCGCCGGTGCCGCCGCGCTGTTTCTGCTGGTGCTGACGTTCTCCTCGTCCGGCCGCACCGGGCTTACGCCAATGAAAATCACCCTGTGCGGCGTGGCGATGTCGGCGTTTGCCTCGTCGATTACCGCCGCGGTATTAATCCTTGATGAGCAGACGCTGCTCGCCATGCGCACCTGGCTGGCGGGGGATCTGGCCGGGGTCAGCGTGCAGACGCTTCAGGGGGCGCTTTGGTCTGCAGCCGCCGGTTTTGTTCTCGCTATCGGGCTGTCGCCTTCGCTCAACATGCTGGCGCTGGGAGACCGAATGGCGCAGGGGCTCGGCGTGTCGCTGCTGAAAACCCGCCTGCTGGCCCTGCTGGCCATCGCGCTGCTCTGCGGCGCGGCCGTCTCAATCGCCGGGCCGATTGGCTTTATCGGGCTGGTCGTGCCGCAGCTTATTCGCCGTCTGGCGTCGGTCGATTTACGCGTGATGGTGCCGCTGTCCGCCCTGTGCGGTGCGCTGGTTCTGCTGCTGGCGGATATCGCCGCCCGCACGCTGTTTACGCCCTGGGAACTGGCAACCGGCATCATGACGGCTCTGGTTGGCGCGCCCGTGTTTATCCTGATGGCCGCGAGGATGTTCAAATGAACCGGGCCGGACTGCGTGCGTTACGCGTGGGTGCCTTCTCGACGCTGGTTCGTCCAAAAGCGCTGGCGTGTCTGGCCGTGCTGACGCTGGCGGCCTGCGTGCTGACCGCTTTTGGCCTGACGCACGGCTCATTACCCATTCCCGCCTCCGCCATCGGGCGCGCGCTGTTTTCGCCTGAAAGTCTGACGGCGGAGACGCGCTACATCGTGATGGATATCCGCCTGCCGCGCCTGCTGATGGCGGTGCTGTGCGGCGCGATGCTCGGCATGGCGGGGGCGGCAATGCAGTCTGTCACCCGCAATGGCCTTGCTGACCCGGGGCTTATCGGCGTGAAGGAGGGCTGCAGCGCGGCGGTACTGCTGCTGATTTTCCAGTTCCCGGCGCTTGGCCTGGCCTGGCGACCGCTGGTCGGCATGGCCGGTGGGCTACTCACCGCGCTGCTGGTGATTGCCCTGGCGCGCGACATCTCGCGCCCGCGGTTCATCCCGATCGGCATCGGCGTGTCGTGGGCCTTCGCTGCGGCAATGGGCGTTTTTATGACCACCGCCGACGTGCGCGACGTGCAGACGGCAATGCTGTGGCTGGCGGGAAGCCTTCATGCGGCAAACTGGACGCTGGTGGGATTGGCCGCGCTCTGGGCCGCCCCCGCGTTTGCGCTGCTGCTCTTTACCGCGCGGTCAGCGGACGTGGCGCTGCTCGGCAACCACGCCGCGACGGGACTTGGCGTGCGCATAACCCGGCTGGCGCTGCTGCGGGTTCTTGCCCCGGTGGTGCTGACGGCGGCCTGCGTCTCCTGCGTGGGCAGTATTGGATTCGTGGGGCTGATTGCCCCGCACATGGCGCGCCTGCTGCTGCGAGGCGGGCAAACCGCGCTCCTGACGGGAAGCGCCGTGCTGGGCGCGCTGCTGGTGCTGCTGGCGGATAACGTCGGACGCCTGGCTTTCCTCCCGCTGCAGCTGCCGGCGGGGATTGTGATTTCACTGATTGGCGGACCGTTTTTCCTGCTGCTGCTCTGGCAGCGTCGGGACAGATTTTAGGGGACTATGATGCGCATACTGTTTTCGATGCTGTTGCTGGTGGGCTTCGCGGTGAGCGCGGCGGAGCCGACGCAGATATTTACCGACGATTTGGGACGCAAGGTTGCTGTGCCGGTTCACCCGAAGCGGATCGTCTCCTTACACGATCTTGATATCACCATTCCGCTGATAGAGCTTGGCGTGCCGCCGGTGGCGAGCCATGGACGCACGCGGCCTGACGGCAGCCACTTTCTGCGTTCCAGCGGCATGCTGACCGGCGTCGACTTCGATAATTCCGACATCAAATTTATCGGTACGGCGGATATCAACATAGAGGCCATTGCCGCCGCAAAGCCTGACCTGATTATCACCGAGCCGACGCGTAACACCCCGGTGGAACAGCTGGCGAAAATTGCCCCTACGGTGAGCATCGATCATCTCGACGGCGGGGCGCCGGAAATCTACCGCAAGCTGGCGCAGCTCACGGGCACGCAGGCAAGGCTAAACATTCTGGAACGCCGCTATCGGGAACAAATCAGGGCGCTGAAGGCGGCCATCGACACGCGCAAAATCACCGTGTCGGTGATTCAGGCCAATCAGGGGAAAATCAACGCCATGCACAGCTACCACTCGCTGGGCCGCGTGCTGCGTGATGCCGGTTTTACCTTCCCACCGCTGATTGAGTCCATCCCGGAAGGGGGACGGATAGACGTCAGCGCCGAGCGACTGCCGGAGCTGGACGCCGATTTCGTCTTCGCCACCTGGCGCGGGGATACGGGCGGTAAACCGCAGGACGAGCTGGCGGCAATGGATGCGGTCATGCCGGGCTGGTGCCAGTTCCTGAACGCCTGCCGAACCGGGCACTACGTGCTGATCTCGCGTGAAGAGGCCATCTCAAATTCGTTTGCGTCTTTAGGGCTGATGGCCGCGCAGGTGCAGTCGCAGATTGCCGGGCGTCCGCTGCCGGAGGCATCGCGGTGAGCCGAAAAGTCGACGTCTTTGGCGACCGCCTCCGCTCGCGGGCGCACCAGCTGACGCCGCGCCTGCTGCAGGTGGCGCGCTACATCAACGAGAATCGTGAAGCGGTGATGGAACAGACGGCGATGGAGATCGCGACGTTGCTGAAAACGTCCGATGCCACCGTCGTTCGCGCCATTCAGGCGCTGGGCTTCGCCGGGCTGCGCGATCTCAAGCAGACGCTGGAGCAGTGGTTTGGTCCGGTGGTCACCTCCAGCGAAAAGATCTCCACTACGGTGAACACGCTCGCCAGCGACGTTAACGCAAGCATTGATTTTGTGCTGGAGGGGCATCAACACACCTGCGAGGTGTTATCGGAGCCCCACAACCGCTTCGCGATGGCGCAGGCGGTCTCTCTGCTGGCTCAGGCGAGGCAGGTTGCCATCTTTGGCATTGGCGCCTCCGGCATTCTGGCCGAGTACACCGCCAGGCTGTTCAGCCGTATGGGGTTACCGGCCACGCCCCTAAACCGGACCGGAATAGGGCTTGCCGAGCAGCTGATTGCGCTTCAGCGCGGCGACGTGCTGGTGATGATGGCGCAGAAATCCGCGCACCGGGAAGGGCAAACCACGCTCCGTGAAGCAAAACGTCTCGGTATTCCCACCATCCTGCTGACCAATGCCCTCGATTCGCGATTCAGCAAGGAGGCCAGCGTGGTGATCCACGTTCCGCGCGGCGGCGAAAAGGGCAAAATCCCGCTCCACGGCACGGTGCTGCTGTGTCTGGAGATGATTATTTTATCCGTCGCCTCCACCGAGCCGCAGCGCTCCATCAAGTCGATGAAGCGCATCAACGAGTTACATCGCGGGTTAAAGCCGGGGAAGAAAAGCAGCTAAAACAAAGCCCGGTGGCGCTAGCGCTTACCGGGCCTACGGTGCAGTTTTAGTAGGCCGGGTAAACGCATTGCCACCCGGCAAATACCACGAACTTACGCCCCTTGCTCCAGGATGCGGATGTGGGTTTCCAGCACGTCGCCTTTCACCGCGTCGCTCCACGCTTTCATGTGCGCGGTCTGCAGGTGCGCTTCAAGATGCGCGACGGTTTCCCACTGCTCAACCATGATGATCGAGTCCGGCGCGGTGGCCTGGAAGCTTGCGTCAGTGGCGGCATCCACCATCGGCGCGTAGCCGTGGCAGCCTTCTTCTTTCAGTACGGTCGGGATAATTTTCGCGAACTGATCCAGCACCGCCTGACGGTGATGTTGACCTGGACGAGTACGGATTTCTGCGATTACGGTAAGCATGTTGACTACTCCTTTAATTCCAGGCTACCAGTTAAGCAAAAATTTCCGCGAGATGCTTGCGATATTCTGCGATATAGCGCGGGACATCAGGCATTTTAATCACGTCGTTGACGATAAAGGTCGGCAGCGGATCCATGCCCAGGAACTGATTCGCCTTGTGGAACGGCAGGTATGCGCCGTCCACGCCCACGCCTTCGAAGAACTGATCTTTCTCGGTGAAGGCTTCCAGCGGGGCGTTCCAGGTCCGCGACAGCATATATTTTTTGCCCTGAATCAGGCCGCCGGAACCGTATTTTTTGGACGCGTCAGAACGGGTACGACCGTCGCTGGCATACAGTGAGCCATGACCTTCGGTGAACACGTCGTCCATGTATTTTTTCACGGTCCACGGCGCGCCCATCCACCAGCCGGGCATCTGCCAGATCACGACGTCAGCCCACAGGAAATTCTGCACTTCGGCCTTCACGTCGTAGTTACTGTCCGCGCGTACGACCTTAACATCATGCCCGGCGTCGCGCAGGAAACCGTCCGCGACCTCGGTCAGGGTGTCATTCAGCTGGCCTTTAGAGTGCGCAAATTCTTTTGCACCGTTGATAATCAGAATGTTGCTCATTACTTGTCCTCGATGATGAGAGTATGGCGGGTATTCTACGCGCGAGCACGGAGCGGAAAAATGAGCAAAATGTGCAAAGTCTTTTGCTCCAGATGCAATAATCCCTCACCAGCTGACCTTCACTTCAAAACCGCCTTCAGGGGCATTGCCCGGCGCGACGCGCATTTCGTGCAGGGAGGCGATGCGCTTCACAATGGATAACCCCAGCCCGCTGCCCGTGGCATCCTGACCCGGCGGACGGTAAAAGCGTTCGCCGATGCGCGCCAGCGCGTCGGGCGAAATGCCCGGGCCGTTGTCGCGTACGGTAAAGCGATGCGCGTCCAGCGTCACGTCCACCACGCTGCCGCGCGGGCTGTAGCGAATCGCGTTATCCAGCAGGTTGCGTACCAGCAGGCTCAGGAGCAGCTGCTGTCCCGTGCGCGTCACCTCGGGCGCGTTGATGTTGAGACGGATATCAATGCCCGCCTGCTGCGCCGCAGGGTAAATATCCATTACCGCGGACTGCAGCAAATCGGCCATCGCGATCTGTTCTACACCGTCGAGGCTGTCCAGCGAGTCCAGACGCGACAGGGTGAGGAGCTGATCCACCAGCCGGGAAGCGCGGTCGATGCCCGCATGCAGCTGCATCAGCGCCTTTTCCCGCGCCTGCGGATCGTCCTGCGAGAGCTGCGCCACGTCGGTTTGCACCTTCAGGGCCGCCAGCGGGCTGCGCAGCTCGTGGGCGGCATCAGAGGTAAAGCGGCGCTCGCGGGTCATCATCTCCTGGGTACGCGCGAAGAGATGATTCAGCGCGTCGAGCAGGGGGCGCACCTCCAGGGGGACGCCCTCAAGGGGCAGCGCATCGGTGGCGTCCGGCGAGCGGGAGCGCAGGGTCTGCGCCAGCTTTTTCAGCGGCTTCAGCTCCCGGCTGAGGAGGAGAATCAGCAGAAGCAACATCACGGGCAGCGCCACCAGCCACGGCGTGAGCTGCGAGCTGACCACGTCCAGCGCCATATCCTGGCGGTACTCCCACTCCTGGCCGACCACTACGCGGTATTTCCCGTCTGGCGAGGTCAGCCATAAAAAGCGCCATTCGTCGTTATCATCCTGAAGCCGTCCGTCGTCAAAGCCGTCACGGCGATAGTGGTACGGAATATCGCGGCCGTTTTCGCCGTCGTTCAGGAGCATCTTGCCGTCGACGGTGTAAATGGCAAAAGCCAGCGCGTCATCATCCAGACGACCGTGCTTCACTTTTTTGGGGATCTCACGCATGCGTTCGGGGGCGCGGATCTCGTTAAGATCCATCGTCAGCAGTCGTTTGGCAAACAGCATCTGCTGGGTATCGAACAGCTTATCGAGCTTGTGGGTCGTTTGCTGCCAGGCCACCAGGCTGGCGGCAAACCAGGCCGTCAGCGAGAGCAGCAGGAAGAGAAGCGTCAGGCGCAGCTTCAGGCTCAGCTTCATGCGTCACCCAGGGTGTAGCCGATGCCGTGCACGGTGCGGATAAACTCGCTGCCAAGCTTGCGGCGCAGGTGATGAACGTGGACTTCTACCGCGTTGCTGGAGACGTCGTCGTCCCAGGTATAGAGTTTTTCCTCGATCAGCTTGCGCGGCAGCACCCGACCCGCATTGCGCATTAACAGCTCCAGCAGGGCGAACTCTTTCGGCTTGAGCGTCAGCGGCTCGCCGTCCAGCGTGGCGATGAGACGGGTCGGATCGAGCGTCACCTTCCCGTGGCGCAGCTCGCTGCGCGCCTGGCCGTGGCTGCGGCGGACCAGCGCTTCGAGGCGGGCACCCACTTCGATCAGCGCGAACGGCTTACAGAGGTAATCATCCGCGCCGAGACGCAGCCCCTCGACGCGCTGGCTAAGCGCATCCCGCGCCGTCAGAATTAATACCGGCTCGCTGCGCCCGCTTTCGCGCCACGCGCGCAGGATCTCCAGACCGTCAATTTCCGGCAGCGTCAGATCCAGCACCACGGCATCATAGGGCGCAGACGAAAGCGCAGCCTGACCGGTTTTACCGTCGGTAAACCAGTCCACGCTAAAGCCCATTTTGCTTAAGCCCGCCTTGATGCCGTCGCCGATTAACCTGTCGTCTTCTACCAGTAAAATGCGCATATTCCCTCCTTGTTGCCGCCAGTAAACCTCCTGCGCCCGTGCGCTGTACAGAAAAAATAAATAAATTTTTCCCTTAAGAAGTTGTTAAGGATTACCCTGTTAAATGGACCGCGAAACCAGATTAAAGGGAGACTTAATATGAAAAAATTCGCTGCGATTGCCGCCATCATGATGATGACCACTGCCCCTGTTTTTGCCGCGCAGGGGGGCTTTAACGGCCCGTCCGCAACCGCGACCCAGACGCAAACCCAGCAGGGCGGTTTTGTGGATAACAACGCCAACCTGACGACGGCGGCAAAAGTGAAGGATCTGAAGGACGATGCCTGGGTGAAGCTGCGTGGGAATATCACCGAGCGCCTGTCCGATGACCGCTATACCTTCCGCGATGAAACCGGCACGGTAGTGGTTGAGATTGACCACAAGCGCTGGAACGGCGTGACCGTCAGCCCGCAGGATAAGGTCGAACTCCAGGGTAAAGTCGATAAAGAGTGGAACGAGTTTGAAATCGACGTGAAGCAGGTCATCAAGCTGAACAACTAACCCGAAAAGGGCCGCTTAAGCGGCCCTTTTTCTTTGTGACTCAACTCGTCAGATAAGGTAGTATCTGCGGCAATATTGCCTGAAACCCTTCGGTTTCTGAGTTGAGGAATCACACGTAATGAGCGATATGGCAGAGCGCCTCGCGCTACATGAATTCACGGAAAACGCCTACCTGAACTACTCCATGTACGTCATCATGGACAGGGCGTTGCCGTTTATCGGAGATGGCCTGAAGCCCGTTCAGCGCCGCATCGTGTATGCGATGTCCGAACTGGGGCTGAACGCCACCGCCAAGTTCAAGAAATCCGCCCGTACCGTCGGTGACGTGCTGGGTAAATATCATCCGCACGGCGACAGCGCCTGTTATGAAGCGATGGTGCTGATGGCGCAGCCGTTCTCCTACCGCTACCCGCTGGTGGACGGGCAGGGGAACTGGGGCGCGCCGGACGATCCTAAATCCTTCGCGGCGATGCGTTATACCGAATCACGCCTGTCTAAATATGCCGAAGTGCTGCTGGGCGAGCTGGGTCAGGGAACCGTTGACTGGGTGCCAAACTTCGACGGCACGCTGCAGGAGCCGAAGATGCTGCCTGCGCGCCTGCCGAACATCCTGCTGAACGGCACCACCGGGATTGCGGTCGGCATGGCGACGGACATTCCGCCGCACAACCTGCGTGAAGTGGCGAAAGCCGCCATCACCCTGATTGAGCAGCCGAAAGCCTCGCTCGACGATCTGCTGGATATCGTCCAGGGGCCGGACTACCCGACCGAAGCCGAGATCATCACCTCGCGCGCGGAAATCCGCAAAATCTACCAGAACGGCCGCGGCTCCGTGCGCATGCGCGCGGTGTGGAATAAAGAGGACGGCGCCGTAGTCATTACCGCGCTGCCGCACCAGGTTTCCGGTGCCAAAGTGCTGGAGCAGATCGCCGCCCAGATGCGCAATAAAAAGCTGCCGATGGTGGACGACCTGCGCGACGAATCCGACCACGAGAACCCGACCCGTCTGGTGATTGTGCCGCGATCCAACCGCGTGGACATGGAGCAGGTGATGAACCACCTGTTCGCCACTACCGATCTGGAAAAAAGCTACCGCATCAACCTGAACATGATCGGCCTCGACGGGCGCCCGGCGGTGAAAAACCTGCTGGAGATCCTCAGCGAATGGCTGACGTTCCGCCGCGATACGGTCCGCCGTCGTCTGAACCATCGTCTGGAGAAAGTGCTTAAGCGCCTGCATATCCTCGAAGGTTTGCTGGTGGCGTTCCTCAATATCGACGAGGTGATTGAGATCATCCGTACCGAGGACGAGCCGAAGCCGGCCCTGATGTCGCGTTTTGGCATCAGCGAAACCCAGGCCGAAGCGATCCTCGAGCTGAAGCTGCGCCATCTCGCCAAACTGGAAGAGATGAAAATCCGCGGCGAGCAGAACGAGCTGGAAAAAGAGCGCGATCAGCTGCAGGCGATCCTCGCCTCCGAGCGCAAGATGAACACCCTGCTGAAGAAAGAGCTGCAGGCCGATGCCGACGCGTTTGGCGACGACCGTCGTTCTCCGCTGCACGAGCGCGAAGAAGCGAAGGCGATGAACGAGCACGACATGCAGCCGTCCGAGCCGGTGACTATTGTCCTGTCGCAAAGCGGCTGGGTGCGCAGCGCTAAAGGCCACGATATCGACGCGCCGGGGCTCAGCTACAAGGCGGGGGACAGCTTTAAAGCGGCGGTGAAAGGCAAGAGCAACCAGCCGGTGGCGTTCATTGACTCTACCGGCCGCAGCTACGCCATTGACCCGATCACGCTGCCTTCCGCGCGCGGGCAGGGCGAACCGCTCACCGGCAAGCTGACGCTGCCGCCGGGCGCGACGGTCGACCATATGCTGATGGAAGCCGATGACCAGAAGCTGCTGCTGGCGTCCGATGCGGGCTACGGGTTTATCTGTACCTTTAACGACCTGGTTTCCCGCAACCGTGCCGGTAAGGCGCTGATTAGCCTGCCGGACAACGCCCACGTGATGGCGCCGCTGGTGATTGAGAACGAAAGCGACATGCTGCTGGCGATCACTACCGCCGGTCGTATGCTGATGTTCCCGGTCAGCGATCTGCCGGAGCTGTCGAAAGGCAAGGGTAACAAGATCATCAACATCCCGTCGGCGGAGGCCGCGAAAGGCGAAGATAGCCTTGCGCACCTCTTCCTCCTTCCGCCGCAGAGCACGCTGACCATTCACGTCGGCAAGCGCAAAATCAAGCTTCGTCCGGAAGAGCTGCAGAAGGTGGTGGGTGAGCGCGGTCGCCGCGGCTCGCTGATGCGCGGCCTGCAGCGCATTGACCGCGTGGAGATTGACTCTCCTGCACGCAGCGCGGCGGGTGACAGCGAAGAGTAATGTCGTGATATCCCCCTCTGCCCGAGGGGGAATTTCAAGAAAATTTCCCGTAAAATCGTTGTTAATTCGTGCGTTGCGATTAACAATACGCGCTCGTAATAAAGTCCTTACCTGGCCACAGGTGAAGTATAATTGTCAGCTGTTGGGGCTTCAGAGGTCGCTATGCTATACATTGTTCGTCTTATTCTTACCGTTATCTACTGTATTCTGGTCTGTATTTTCGGCTCTATTTATTGCCTGTTCAGCCCGCGCAACCCGAAGCATGTCGCCACCTTTGGCCATATGTTCGGGCGTCTTGCGCCGCTGTTTGGCCTGAAAGTTGAAAAACGTCTGCCGGAAGGGGCGGAGAACTTCGGTAACGCCATCTATATCGCCAACCATCAGAACAACTACGATATGGTCACGGCCTCCAATATCGTGCTTCCACCGACCGTGACGGTGGGCAAAAAAAGCCTGCTGTGGATCCCGTTTTTTGGCCAGCTGTACTGGCTGACCGGTAACCTGCTGATCGACCGTAACAACCGTGCAAAAGCGCACAGCACCATTGCGGAAGTGGTGAACCATTTTAAAAAGCGCAAAATCTCCATCTGGATGTTCCCGGAAGGAACCCGCAGCCGCGGTCGTGGCCTGCTGCCGTTTAAAACCGGTGCGTTTCATGCCGCAATTGCGGCAGGTGTTCCAATTATTCCTGTGTGCGTTTCGAATACTTCGAATAAGATTAATCTTAACCGCCTGAATAACGGGCTGGTGATTGTCGAAATGCTGCCGCCCGTCGATACCAGCAAATACGGTAAAGATCAGGTGCGCGAGCTGGCAGCGCACTGCCGCGATCTGATGGCTGAGCATATTGCGCTGCTCGATAAAGAAGTCGCAGAGAGAGAAGCCGCAGGTAAGATTTAACCCGGCGTTGAAGGGAAAACGAATTCCCGCGTTGTTAGTCGTTTCAGATGGAGCTTATATGTCACTCAGTCGGCGTCAGTTTATTCAGGCTTCGGGTATCGCCCTCTGTGCGGGTGCGATGCCGCTGACAGCCAGCGCCGCCGGGCAGCAACAGCCGCTGCCCATTCCGCCACTCATTGAATCCCGTCGCGGTCAGCCGCTTTTCCTGACGCTGCAGCGCAGCCACTGGTCCTTCACCCAGGGGACGCGCGCGCCGGTCTGGGGGATTAACGGACGCTATCTCGGGCCGACCATCCGCGTATGGAATGGCGATGACGTAAAGCTCATCTACAGTAACCGTACCCCTGAAAACGTCGCCATGACCATCAGCGGCTTACAGGTGCCCGGCCCGCTGATTGGCGGCGCGGCGCGAATGATGTCACCCAGCGCCGACTGGGCGCCCGTGCTGCCCATTCGCCAGAGCGCGGCCACCCTGTGGTATCACGCCAACACCCCTAATCGCACGGCGCAGCAGGTCTATAACGGCCTGGCCGGCATGTGGCTGGTGGAAGATGAGGTCAGCAAATCCCTGCCGATTCCGAACCACTACGGCGTCGATGATTTCCCGATTATCATCCAGGACAAACGTCTGGATAATTTCGGTACGCCGGAATACAGCGAGCCGGGCAGCGGCGGCTTCGTCGGCGATACGCTGCTGGTGAACGGCGCGCAGAGCCCGTATGTGGAAGTGTCTCGCGGCTGGGTGCGCCTGCGTCTGCTGAATGCCTCTAACTCGCGCCGCTATCAGCTGCAGATGAGCGACGGCCGTCCGCTGCACGTGATCTCTGGCGATCAGGGCTTTTTACCGGCGCCGGTCTCCGTCAAGCAGCTGGCGCTCTCGCCGGGTGAGCGTCGCGAAGTTCTCATTGATATGACCAACGGGGATGAAGTGTCCGTGACCTGCGGCGAAGCGGCCAGCATCGTTGACCGTATTCGCGGGTTCTTTGAACCGTCGAGCATTCTGGTCTCAACCCTGGTGCTGACCCTGCGCCCAACCGGCCTGCTGCCGCTGGTGACCGATAGCCTGCCCATGCGCCTGCTGCCGCAGGAGATCCTGAGCGGCTCGCCGGTGCGCAGCCGTGATATCAGCCTGGGCGACGATCCGGGCATCAACGGCGCGCTGTGGGACGTCAACCGCATCGACATTACCGCCCAGCAGGGCACCTGGGAGCGCTGGACGGTGCGTTCAGATATGCCGCAGTCGTTCCATATTGAAGGGGTGTCGTTCCTGATCCGCAACGTTAACGGCGCGATGCCGTTCCCGGAAGATCGCGGCTGGAAAGATACCGTCTGGGTGGACGGCCAGGTTGAGCTGCTTGTCTACTACGGCCAGCCTTCGTGGCCGCACTTCCCGTTCCTGTTCCACAGCCAGACGCTGGAGATGATGGACAGGGGCTCCGTGGGGCAGATGCTGGTGAATCCGGCACCGTAAAACGAGTCGGGTGGCGGCTTCGCCTTACCCGACCTACAGTCCCGTAGGCCCGGTAAGCGTAGCGCCACCGGGTAATAAATACCCCTTCATTTCCCACAATGTTCCAGCGTATAATCCCCGCCCTTTTGTCTATTTTTTCTTCGGAAGCATTATGAGCGCAATTTCCCTGATCCAGCCGGATCGTGACCTCTTCTCCTGGCCCCAGTACTGGGCGGCCTGCTTTGGACCGGCACCGTTCCTGCCGATGTCCCGGGAAGAGATGGACCAGCTGGGCTGGGACAGCTGCGACATCATTCTGGTTACGGGCGACGCCTACGTTGACCATCCGAGCTTCGGCATGGCCATCTGCGGCCGTATGCTTGAGGCCCAGGGCTTCCGCGTGGGGATCATCTCCCAGCCTGACTGGAACAGCAAAGACGACTTTATGCGTCTGGGGAAACCGAACCTGTTCTTCGGCGTGACCGCAGGCAACATGGACTCGATGATCAACCGCTACACCGCCGACCGTAAGCTGCGTCATGACGATGCCTACACGCCGGATAACGTGGCGGGTAAACGCCCTGACCGCGCGACCCTGGTGTATACCCAACGCTGCAAAGAAGCCTGGAAGGACGTGCCGGTGATCCTGGGCGGCATCGAGGCGAGCCTGCGCCGTACCGCGCACTACGACTACTGGTCAGATACCGTGCGCCGCTCGGTGCTGGTGGATTCTAAAGCCGACATGCTGATTTACGGCAACGGCGAGCGTCCGCTGGTGGAAGTAGCGCATCGTCTGTCGCAGGGCGAGCCGGTGAGCAGCATCCGCGACGTGCGCAATACCGCCATCATGGTGAAAGAGGCGCTGCCGGGCTGGCGCGGCGTGGATTCCCGCATCATCGATATGCCGGGCAAGATAGACCCGATCCCGCACCCGTACGGCGACGATCTGCCGTGTGCCGATAACAAGCCGGTTGAGCCAAAGAAAGCGGAAGCGAAGGCTATCGTCGTGCAGCCGCCGCGGCCGAAGCCGTGGGAAAAGACCTACGTGCTGCTGCCGTCCTACGAGAAGGTGAAAGCCGACAAGGTGCTCTACGCCCATGCCTCCCGTATTCTGCACCATGAAACGAACCCGGGCTGCGCCCGCGCGCTGATGCAGAAGCACGGCGAGCGCTTTATCTGGATCAACCCGCCGGCCATCCCGCTCTCCACCGAAGAGATGGACAGCGTCTTCGCGCTGCCGTATAAGCGCGTGCCGCACCCGGCGTACGGCAACGCCCGTATTCCGGCGTATGAGATGATCCGCTTCTCGATCAACATCATGCGCGGCTGCTTCGGCGGGTGCTCGTTTACTCTTGTTTTTATGTATTTAGAGTTAAACTCTACTTTTCTATTTTTAGAATTCAAGCTATTCATCGTAATTGAGAGATATCCTTTTAATGTTCAGCAAGCCTGTTAAA
>NZ_JBLKDA010000015.1:53406-114711 GCF_047530215.1 Enterobacter sp. 01-M-03-SI-ECC | reverse complement strand
CAGTGCTAAGACCCGACTGGGCCAGTTGTGTCATTTGAAATACCCCTGCTGCAGATGCGTTAGCGCCCATTGTTGCATCAAGAAACTGACCTGTTATTGCCTGCTGAGCATCGCTCTGAGCACTTAACAGTGCTCTACCACTGTCAATACCACGTCCGTCATCCCAGACTCGAATAAATTCGCCACGCACATCGGGGAGTATCAGGCTGGGGTTTACCAGAGCAAGTTTGGGATAAGTTGATGCAGAGAAAGATGAGCCATTATATTTGAGGAACACCATATCGGACCATTCAGGCATGACGGTGTTAGGCATCGCCGATGAAGGCCAGAAGAAAGGCATACCGATCGCCGGTGCTCCGGCTCCAAGACCAAGATTATTCACAGCCCCAGCAGCAGTCTTATCACCAGTCCCCCCCTGTGAAATACTTAGCGGCTTTGTAAGGGCATTAAGACCTGTGATGTCGTTATTATCACCTTTTTTCGCCAGTGACTTCTGACCCGGAACTTTTAGAGACGTACCATTAATCACGATGACGACATCGCTGGTCCCGTTCATCACATCAGCGAACCCGCTCATGTAACGTTGGTACATGGTAAAGGTTTCAGCGATATCCTGCGCAAGGCCATCTACGCTCAGACTGTCGCTCAGCAAAATTGAATACTTCGTTCCCGTAGGGATTGCAGGATTTGCCGCTGGTGTCACGGTGAGGCTAGTTGCTCCGCCGATGGCGGTAATCTGGAATACCTGCGGCGGGCTGGTCAGTGCTATGACGGTACACCCGTTACGAATTAACGAGCCAGCTGCAGTAAAGTTTGTTCCCGTACCTGTTACGGTATTTCCGCTGATGGCAATAGTGCCAGTGGTATAAATCATATTTTCTCCAGGCAATAAAAAACCCCGCCGGAGCGAGGTTTTATTCGAATGAGATGGGTTATTTACAGGTAGTGCCAGTGAATGTATTTGCACTTACCCAACGCCAGTTAAAGGGATAACCGGCTCGATACTGCGTCTGGTTATTTTGTTTACGAACACCGTAAATCTGAACGGTATTTGTTTGACCGCCTACAATGGCCGTGCCGCTGCAAATTGGTTCCTGCTTCTCCAGTACGCCTGCGCACCCAGACAGCATCAACCCGCCCGCCATGCATATAATTAGCTTGTTCATTTTGATAGTTTCCAGAGATATTCAGTAGCTTAGACGATAACAATACAAACTTGGCGGGTATAATTGATTTGATAGATCAATTTTTAGTTATTGATCGCTAAAAACGATCTGTTAATCATATGCTGCAGTATTAATAGCCGTGAGCGCTATTCCTGTTGTTGTTCCGCCAGCAGGTGTGCCACCAGCAATCTGGTTTCCAACAGGCCAGATCCTTGTCGTGCTTCCGTTGAAATAGCACCCCGTGTATGCCGTTACAGTGATAATCACAGGCTGCCCACCCTGTGACGTTTGCCATAACGACGAGCCGAGGATTCCAGGGGCCACGGCATAGGAACCGTTCAGAGTAACGTCGAGATTAATGCCTCCTGCACCTGGCGTTCCCACGGTAATCAAGTCCGTCAATACCCTACTTTCATTAGTGAGAACCACGCGCCCACTTGCGTCCCAGATTGCCATTCCCCATTGTGGAAGAGACTGAGGAAACACAGCGAAAACATACACAGTCAAGATGAATGATTTTGAACCTGTGTAGCCTGTGGGAGTTGATGCGGAGGCGCTAATTACGTTTCCGTTTCTGCGAACCGCAACATATACAGCCTGAGACGCCCCAGACACGCGACAAAAAGCTATAGCCGGATATGATGGGTCGACAGGAATCTCAACTGACGCACTGCCGTTTGTGTTAGAGGCAACTTCCGACCGTTTGTAGAGGCAAAAAGGAGTTGAGTATGGCGTCACAAAAGGGTTGCCATTGTCCATTAAGAGATAAGCGCCATAATCAGCCATTATGCTGGCTCCATAAAAACGACGAGTTCACAGGCGGAAGAAGGGTAATTACCAATGCCAGATGAATTAGCTGGAGTCAGGTTAATAGTATTGCCGGTTGCCTCTATATGTCGACCAACAGAGGTAGTGCCCTGGTCGAGCGAAACAACAAAGCCAACTTTGTAGCCAGGCGGAACAGTAAAACTCCAGGAACCTGTATTTTGTGTATAAGCGAGCTGAATTCGCCCGACAACAGATACAGGCTTAATCCCGTAGTTATTGGGTCTACCTAAACCGTCCCAAGTCTGAACTCCATAAGCCATCAGAATACCCCCGTTAATCTACCTATCTGCACGCGCAGGACGTTGCTTGCGTCCTTGACACTGATCGTCTGGTTGGTAACTTTCATAGACCCTTCCCCCGCAGTAGAGCCGTAATTTTCGAACGTACCGGCTTTATCAAGCTTCCAGCCTGCAGTGCCAGCAACATAATTGTTGGACTGGATGTAATCGCCGATCATCGCGTTCTGAATCCACCCCGTACCGATGAATGCCTGGTTGATAAAGGTCTGCCCATTCTGGATCACAAAAGGCAGCGTAACTGTACCACCAGCCTGAGTAGTGACGGCAAAACGGTCGGCCAGGAAGATTACCTGAGACTGCATCCCTGATGGCGTATTCTCCACCCCGATACCCATACCTGCGGCGTAATACTGCCCATTACTCGTTACCCCGACCTTGATGTTGTACATCGCGCTGAGCTGGCCGTTTACGTTCGCAATTGCCTCAGCATTCGTGGTTATCGCAGACGTATGCCCGTTTACGGTCGCAGTGATGGCATTTATCTGCGTGGCCGTGGCCTGCTGATAATTCGAAACCGCCTGGCTCAGGCTATTGATGGATGCCCTGTTATTGTTGACGTCAGTTTTGACATTCAACAGGGCTTGCGCCGTTGCCTCCCTGTCGTTTGCCATGACGTTATCAATACGACCTATAGCGGCCTTGTTATCTCCGTACTGCGCGCTGAGTGTGATTTGCTGATTAACCTGCGCGAGCGTACTGGTGATCAGCGCAATAGCATTGTTCTGAATACCGCCGCTGGCCGTATCAGTTTGTGCACCCAGTTCTTCCAGACGTGATGCCATTGAGGAATCAAGGTCTGTGACAACCTGGCTAAGGTCAGTGATTGATGCTGTATTCTGAGCACCTACTGCAGCAGCTGAATCAGCTTTATCAGAGGCGCTCTGCGTGGCAGCAGTCAATTGGCTTACCGCAGAAGCGCGCGCTTCAGTTTCCGTCGCTAATGCCTGACTAACATCAGTAATACCGGCTTCATTCTGCGCAGTTTTTGCCTCAAGACGGGTAACATCAGTAACCCGCGCCTCCGTCTCAGTGGCAATCACCTCCCGAAGCTGTTCGAATGTGGCAGTGTTGGCTCCCTGCTGTGCCGTCTGACGGACAACGACATCAGCAATGGCCAGCGCGTTGCCGATAATGGCTTCCGCTGTCTGCTTATTTGAGCCAACCGCAGCCGCCAGACCATCAGCATTCTCCTTAATCGCATCAGACAGTTCAGCCAGTTTGTCACTGCTGGCCACGGCATTCTCAATCAAATCCTTAAATACGTCGGAATCTTTAATCTCCTCCAGAATCACATCTGTGATGTCGGAAACATCGATGCTGGCCTGTCCCCGCACCCATTCTGTGTAACCTGATTCGTTGCCGCTGCGGTCCACCAGCTGCGCGCGGTACCAGAAAATCTGCCCAGCCTTAAGGCCCATCTGCTGATATTTGCGCTGCGGGTAAGGCACATCGGCCAGCAGAATCGCATCGTCTTCGGTCCCGGTGAGGCTGTACTGAATTTCCGTCTTCAGCGTGTCGTCGGTATTCGCCGGGAATCCCCAATTCAGCTCAATACCGAATACCACGTTTTCAGAAGCGATGAAGCCAACCGGCTTCGGTGGATTACCCACTTTACCCGTCAGCGTTTTCTCTTCTGAATAGCCCCATCCGGATGAAATTTCTGCGGCATTGATTGCGCGCACGCGCACCAGGTAGCGCCCCGCATAAATCCCGGCAACGTCGAATGACGTGGTGGAGCTGCGCGGCACGTTAACCCAGTTCCCGTCGTTGCGGCGCCACTGCGCTTCATAAGCGATAGCGTTCTGCGCCTGGTCCCAGCTCACACGCATCGTTTCGACGCTGATATTTTGCTGCACCACGGAAAACGAGCTGATCACGATGTTAGCAGGCGGCGACTGGTTACCCGGAGGGATCACACTCACTGGCCGCTGGTCGATGATGGCTCCGGTATCGATGCGGGCATATTTATCCGGGTCGTGCCATGCGCCAGTAATCGAGAAAGTGCCATCATCCTTTTCGGAAACGCTGACAACACGATACTGCTGCGCGTAGAGCTCGTCAGATTCAACCACCCAAACAGCTTCGACCTGTGGCGTCTCACTGTATGCCGTGGTGACTGTTACTGATTCCCCGTTTACGACCTGAATGGTCCTGCTCTGCGACACTCCGGATGGTAAGTTGAGAATAAGGCGATCACCTGCTGCTGCATCTGCCACGCGGTCAAGTTTGATAACCCGACCGTTAACGGCGCTGATGCGGCCGCCCATAACCTTTCCGGAAAGCAGCTCGTCTGCCACGGCTATGATGTACCCCGGCTGCGGAATGTTTCCGTCCAGCCCGACATCAAACGAAACAACGCGATCCTTGTTGTTGGTGAGAATGCCCCAGCGCCCCTTTCGGTTCGCCTCTGACTGCCGGGTGCAGCCGATGGCTGTCATTTCCAGTTGATTAAATCCGTATCGCGCCACCAGCGCCTGTTCAAATACCGGCTCCATCGCGTCTGCGTAGGCGTTACCCGGGTCTGACCATGATACCAGCGCCGTGGTGTAGCGGCTTTTCGTGGTGCTGCTCGAATAGGTGAAGCGACCGCCAACAACATTAGCGCGCGTGTAGCTGTAATCAACATCGCGCGGCATGTCAGCCAGGGCCACAATCTGATCCCCGCCCCAGTAGGTCATGCCACGGAAGATAGCGGCAAAATCACGCAGGACTGTGTAGGCGTCGTTCCGGTCCTGAATGTACACGTTGCAGGTATAACGTGGTTCGGTACCGTTGCCCCCTTTGCCGTCTGGTACCATCTGATCACAATACTGAGCAACCTGATAAAGCGTCCATTTATCAATATTCGCAGCGGTCAAACGGTGCCCCAGGCCGAACCGGTCAGAAACAACCAGGTCGTAAAAAATCCACGCAGGGTTATCCGTCCATGCCCACTTAAACGCACCGGTCCATGTACCGCTATAAGTGCGAGTTTCAGGGTCGTAGGTATCTGGAACGCGGATAACGCGGCCGCGCGGTTCGCATGAAATTTGAGGAATAGAGCCGTTGAACTGGCTTGAGTCAAATTCGATGTAGAGCAGCGCGGTGTTCGGGTAGCGCAGTTTGGCGTCAATCACCTCGGTGAAGCTCTGCAGCGTCATCGTGTCGCCGATCTTCGCGCTGTTGGCGTCAGAGGTAATCTTACGCAGGCGTATTGTCCAGGTGCTGCCAGCCTGCGGTAAATCAATACGGTGGCTGCGCTCATAACCAGACGTCGTTTTGCCGGTAACGCTGGTATTGAGTACCGTCTGCCATGTGCCGCCGTCCGTCTGCAGGTCAATCGCATAATTGACCGAGTAACCCACCAGATCGCCGTCGTCCTCCTGTTTGAAAAGCGAGGGCCATTTCAGACGTAGGCGAACTGCTGAAAGCTGCGTATTGGTAAAGGTGCGCGTCCATGCTGTAGCGCTTGATACCTCAGTTCCTACGCTGATTTCGTTTTCGGTACCGGGAATACCCTGAATATATTTTTGCGCCTGCGTTCCCGCGCGAAACTCCCACGTTACACCGCTGAAGTTTTGGGAGCCGTCAGCATTCTCCAGGGCCGTTCCGTCCAGATAGATATCTTTTCCGGTTAGCTGCCCTGCAAATTCCCCTTCCCCAAGCGCAACGAGGATTTTGGCCTTCGCTACAGATTGCAGATCATCAGGCTGTTCGGTAGGGGTTCGGGAACTGGAACTGCCGCCCTTGCGGCCCTTCAACACTTTTTCTGTAGCCATATTGCGCCCATAAAAAAAGCCACCCCAAGGTGGCCTGAAAAAAGGATTGTTATCTACTGCTGATCTTCGACATAAATTCCGGCTGAGATAATTGCTCCTCCGATTCTCCGGCGACCATAAAGAAGCGGTACCGGGTAGCCCTGAGCAGCGGTGTTTGTCACGCTACCGAATGCGTAGGATGCGCGGTTATCTGCACTTTGTTTGCTGGCTAATCCGGTTGGCTGAGGAGATAGCATCTGGACAACACCACCCGCAATCATAGCTCCACCAGCCATCATTACATTTACACCCCAAGCCTGGGCAAAACCAAATGTAGCAATGGCACCTACTGCAACAATAACAGCACCCAATATTGTCTGAAGTACACCAGCCTTTTTGCTTCCGATGATAACCGGTACAATCCTTACCACTTCACCAGTTACCGGAAACCCTAGGTCATCAACTCCTATGTTTTTCTTTCCTTTAAAAATGGCAAAGGTTAGCCCGCGACGCTTGCTGTTTACCATATAACTTTCAAACCCGGAGATTGTTTTTGCGAGTGCTACACCTGCTTCAGAAACTTTACTGATAAGTCGCCAATGAGTTTTACCAAATATTTTCCCGGGTTCGCCGCCGAGTTCAATTCGAGTCATTACTTCAGACATATAAACCTCTTAAAAATAAAAAACCCCGCCTGAGCGAGGTTATATATAATTGTTGTATTCAAAATGCTGTAGGGTAGATACCAAAATCACCGTTGGTTCCGTAACCAACTCTAAACATCAATACTCCAGTATCTGTCACCTTACCCGACTGTTCGCTCATGCCTCCGCCACACATACCTTTGGGCCAAGCGCTAAAGATATGATCTCCAATTTTGGGATAGACCGTTACCTTTTGAGCTGTGTCTAAGTCTGCGATCTCCTTGCCATCAACATAAACTCGGGTCATGCAGGCGCTGCCCATAAAACCAGAGTCGCGTTTGATTATTACCTTACCAGTCCCTTCTTTTTTAACTAACAGTGTATTGTTGATAACCTGTTTTGCAGGAACATCCTGTGCTTGTTCATTTGTCACCGGCTTAGTTGCACAACCAGCAACCATTAAGATGGAGGTAAAAACTAAAATTCTTTTCATATCCCTATCCCCTTTGGTTTTGCAAAAGGTTAGCACAGAGATTTGTAACGTAGAATCTTCATCGTCCTTTCTTGCCAGTAGCCACCATACGGCACGCGCTGGCTCAGATGTCCGTACAGGTGGTGCAGCAGCATATTACCCTCCAGCAGGATTCCCGCATGGTTCCACTTATCAGCCTGGACCTGCATGATCACCATATCGCCGGGTTTCGGTGGCCCGTCAAATTCACGGAAACCGCACTCGTACCAGCAATCCTGATAGAAGTTGTCCGGATAGTCGTTTTCCCACCAGGGATAATCCACACGGTAATCGTTGAGCTCGATACCATGCGTTTGCCGGAAATAGCTCATTACCAGCCCCCAGCAGTCGAAGTGGCCAAGCACAAACGGACGCTCCAGCAGCGGCAATTCTCCGCGAGGCTGAATGGTGCGTAAATCTCCCTCCGGCCAGCTTACGATGTGCCAGGTTAAAAGCGTTGCATCGCATTGCGCTTTATCCAGTTCGCTCGGTTGCGTCGTGGCATCAGGGTGACTGTGAGCGATGGCGATTACCGTTCCCCAGTCCTCAGCGGTTGCATAGTCCTCGGGGCAAAGGACAAAATTTTCCTCCGGCGCCGCGGCAAGATTCCGGCACGGGAAGTAACGTTCAACTCGGCTTTTCTGCGCCACCACGCCGCAACACTCACGAGGATATTCTGCTGCAGCATGCGCCATAATCGCATCGATGGTTTTCTGACGCATATCAGCTCCTGATCAAAGATGTTCCGGGGAAACCACCATGCGAAAGCTCGTTATCTTCGCCGAAACGCAGTTTGCAGGCCGTCAGCGTGCCGTTGCATTCATCAAGTGATGGATCGCTAACCGGGTTGTTGTTTTTATCGAAATATCGGGTTCCGGCATAATCGCAGCCGTCGCCGGTGCGATATTTATTCCGGATGCACCAGGTACACAGGGAATGAAGCTGGCGCGTCGGGATCATTTGCCCCTGCAGGTCCATCGGGCTGGACAGAACAAACTCAACGGTTTCACCAGCAAGCTCGCCCGTTTTCCCGTCGATATACCAGACCTGCAACTTTTCCTGAGTTGGGTCTGCTGTAGGGTTACCGGCTGTGAAATTTCTGGCATCGAGATATTTTTCTTTTGTGTCGTGAATAGTGACTTTAGCCTGCAGCAGATCGTCATACGCAAGACACAGGGCAGAAATGGAGCTTTCGATGTTCGCAACCGTCAGGGAAGGCGTTGCATTGCTCCCACTGGTTGATTTCTCCAGACCTTCCAGCTGATACGGCCAGGCGGCGTATTCATTTCCCTGCCACCAGATTGGTTTCGCCGGAAGCTTGGACTCATCACCACCAGCGGCGATGATTTCCGCTTCTGTGTGGGGAATGTTGTAATTGTGAAAGCGGAGAACGTCCGTTAGCCCAAAGGAAGAACCATCCACTTCAATCAGACGAACATCGTTTCCGGATTCCAGCTTCTGATAATCTGCGTTTAAGCTCATGGTTTAAATGCCTGGATGAATGTAGCAGTCAGTGACCAGTTGCCTCCCCCCATTGGGGAGGGCTTGTACTGTTTGCATCGATAAAGCCCCAAATCCTCAAGCGGCGGCTTCCATGCAAACGCCCTTGTTCCCTCATGGCGATCAAGAAAGTCTTTAATAGACTTGATATAGGGTTCCAGACCTACGAAGGTCAGATCCCAACTTTGCGAGCGTGGGTTAAGTCCGTCGCCGGATGTCTGGGTATAACCATCTCCGAACTGCGCCTCACGCGTACGCATGGTGACATCCTGAGAGGGATTTACCCGAGGGCTCCAGTTGAAAGTTTCCAGCGCCATTACCGCCTCCCGTTTGTACTGTTCCAGATTGCCCCTCCGGGACGAAGATCAGCCTGTATCAGCTTTCGGTATTCATCTCTGACAAAATTGCCTACGCTTTTGCCGAATTTCTCCAGCCCACCAGATGATTGCGATGCCGTACTGCCATCGCTATTGATAGTGATGAATACCTGAGGAGCAGCACCTTCAGAGCTACCCCCTGACACTGCGCGAACCCCAAGTGAACCATCAGCTGCCCGAGTCAATGGCATGATCGCTTCTGGTCCCGCCTCCCCCATTACTCCCGCCCCTTTCGCGAATGCGAAAAAAGTAGGGTTATCGACAACCTGACCGCTGTAGGCACTTAAGTCTGAGGAGGAATAAACGCCGCCTTTAGCATTGAACTGAAAATTGCTTCCGTAATCGGCAATTGCTGTCCCTGAGCTGCCTGCCGTACTTCCACTTACACCGCCAAGCACACTCGAACCAACACCCATAATCGAACTCAGGATTGTATTAGTTACCAGCGCCTGCGATGCCATATCGACGAGGTTTTGAATTATCGACTGGGTAAGCGTGGAGAAGAGGTTGATCATGCCCTCTTTAAAGGTCTGCGTGTTGGTCAGCAGCCCCGTCAGGACATTAGTGGTACGCTCGCGGGTAGCCTCAACCAAGCCGATCGCCAGATTATTGAAGTCACTCTGTGAGCGATATAATTCCAGCGCGGTCTGATACTGTGCATCAGCAGAATCTTTACTGCTCTTCTGCATAAGCATTTCGTATTGCTGCTTGCTTACAGCGCCATTGCGATAGTAGGTCTCGATCAGGCTTTGCTGCTGTACGAGTTGATTCCTTTGCTGGGCAAGTGGATCAACGTCCCCGGCAAGCTCAAGACGTGGTGCTGAAATAGCATTAGCCTGTGCCTGTAGGATTTTTCGCGATGTCTCCTGTGAAAGGGTGACACGCGCAGCCATATACTCCTTTTCAGTAAGCAGACGGGCATCAAGAAGCGACTTCAGCTCCTGACTTGCTTCCTTTTCCTGATTGATTGCCGAGCGCGCGGGTGAGTACTGCTCGACAAGTTCTGTGCGTTGCTTCTGGTAGTTCTCGGTATTCATCAGCAGCGCGCGCTGCAGGTCCTGCTCACTTGCCCCATTTTTTCGAGCTGCGGCAATAAGTTTTTCCCGGCTGGCCCTTTCCTGCAGGTCGATTCTGCCAAGGCTGGTTGCGTGAGCTTCTTCGATTTCCCTGCGCAACTGAAGGTACTGATTAACCGTTTCCTTTTTGGCTTTCTCAGTATCTTCTCCAGTCCACGGCGTGGTAACACCTTCACCGGCTTTCGCTGTCTGAGCCGTAATGGTTTTGATGTCATTAGCGAGCGATTTAGCTTGATCTGCAATCCCTGTCTGGACTAAAAATCGCGCCTTGCTGACGTTCTCAAGATTAGACTGTGTTGTTTCTAACCCCTTATTCACAGATTCGAGATCAGCTTCAGCGCGTTTTTTGCTGTCCTCTACGCCTTTTTTCTGTCGGAATGGGTCAAAACCACCGAGGCTATCAAGCCTGCTGTCTGCGTCCTGAATCTCCTTGATCAGCTGGTTACGCTGGGTGATCTGATTTTCATACTGGTCCTGCAGGTCAATCTGCTTAACTGCCAGCTGTTTATCAGACATCTGCATCAGTGCAGCAGTAGTCTCAATTACAGCATCCTTGAGGTTAATTGCTGACTGCCGGGCATCCTTCGCCTGCTGATGAAAATACAGGAGCGCCGAACCTGCCAGCATTGCAGCGCCGAACGGTCCACCAACCAGTGCTAATGCCCCGCGGGCAAGCCCAACTGCAACCGAGGCAGCCCGCGCAGATACTGAGACCTGGCGATTTGCTGCAGCCAGTTGCATTTTCGCCCGGGTTGCCAGATTCGTTTGCTCGGTCTCTTCTCGAATTAACCGGTTAAACTCGCCCTGGTAATTAACGTTCAGGCCTTGTTGCCTGGCGGTCTTTTCCATCTGGCGGTAGTACCCAAACTCGGCATCATTTCGCTTAAGTGTGGCGGCAGTTGCTTCAAGCGTTTTGCGTGCACCGTCAGCCTGGGCAGCAGCCGCAGCTTTTACGGCTGCCTGATTTTGTTGCCAGGCGCTTACGTTTTCGCGAAGACCTGCAGTTAGTTTTGTCGAGAGAACGGGGATCAATGTGTACAAGGCTACGCTTGCAACAGCATTGAAATTATCGGTGAGCAGGTTTATTCCATCGGTTACTGACTGAATACCTGAACGCAGTGGGCCGGTACTGCTTTGGCCTATCTTAATGATCATGCCTTCAAACGCACTGGTCAGCCCCATGATGTCGCCATTCAGGTTATTCACGCGAATAGCGGCCTGTTCATGAGCAGTCTGGGTTCCGGTGAGGGCCTGTGTTAATGCATCAAGTTTGCTGCGATTGTCCACCAGCACGGAGGCCGCATTGATATTCTCAACACCGAAAAGTTTTACAGCCTGTGCGGTAGAAAGATTTTTCTTCGACAAGTTCTCCAGTGCGCCACTGAGACCTACGACTGAAGGTTTCAGTGTTTTGTCAGTGCCTTTCTCAAGGGACAGGATCACGTTTCTCAACGCAGTACCTGCCTCACCTCCTTTAATTTCACGCTCTGCAAGAACCTGAATCGCTGCGTTCAGCGTTTCAAAACCGACTCCTGCCTGTGCAGCGGCCACACCGCCATTTTTGATGGCTGCGGCTGTATCTGCAATTTCAGATGCCCCGAACTTGGCACCAGCTGCCAGCACGTTGATATAACGGTCAGCTTCCTGAGCACCTGCTCCGAACTGATTAAGTGAAAGAGCCAGAGTACGGGTTGCATCAGGCAATGTTGAACCTGCAGCCTGAGCAAGTGTAAGCGCGCTTTTTGTCGCAGCCGTAAGCCCATCTGCTGTCTGAAGAAGTTCAGGCTTAGCTGATGCCATCAACTTCAGGGCTTCAACCGCCTGGCTCGCACTATATTCTGTGCTTCGCCCCATTTCCTGAGCTGCTTCATCAAGCGTCTTTAACTGGGCTCCCGTCGCACCAGTGATGGCAGAAAGATCGGACAGGGCCTGCCCGTATTCACGCGTGGTAGTAATGATGGCACCAAGTGATAAACCGGCACCGGCAAATCCTGCCAGGCGGCCAGCAACACCTGCAATGGTTTTACCCATCCGGGAATAAGCTTCATCTGTCTTTTTAGCATCTTCCTGTGCGTTACGGTTGAAGCGCTTTGATGAGTTCTCAGCATCACCGTAGGCACCCATCAACTGAGATTTAAAATTGGCTGCGTTGAGATGCAGCCCGACGGCAAGGGAGGCAACGTCAGCCATTACATTAAGGCTCTCATTACGGCCGCACACTGATCGTCAACTTTACTGACAACAGCGGGAGGCGGGGTTTCAGGAAGTGGCCCACTCTCCTCGCCAGGACGGCTGATAGCACCGGAACGAAGGAAATACGCGCGCCAGTGGTAGAGAGTGTCTACCGGGAGTGAAGCTATCTTTGACGGATCGGGCTCGCCCCAGCGGTCGGCCAGCCAGAAAATAAGCTCAAGCCAGGGCGAGCTGGTTAGTTTTTTTCCGCATCCTCAAGCTTGCCCAGGGCATGTTTTTTGACGGTTGCAATAGCGTCCAGCAGGGCCACGTTGTCATGCGCCTGCAGCAGTTCTGCTGCGGTGGGCTTGTCTTCCGTTGCGATTGAGCTGCCGTCAGGCTGAACCAGGCAGTCGACAATCAGCTGCACGCTAAGCTCTGAGGCTTTACGGGCATCTTCGGCAATCTGGCTGTCACGCAGCGCTTCTTCATGATCAATGAGTTCGCCTGCAGTCATGCGGCGAAGATAAACGGTTGTTCCAAAAATTTCGGCAGTAACAATTGCGTTTTTAGGTTTCAGCAGAGCTGATTTCAGAGCAGAGACGTCGATGGTAGACATAATTTTTCCTGAATATGAAAAAGTTAAAGGCCGCCAGAAAGCGGCCAATGAAGAATGTTATGGATCAGCTGCCTGCAGCCGTACCCCAGACGATGTTGTTCTGTTTACCCTGAACGGTGATCTGAATGACTTCACTTGCCGGAGCGGTGATTTCATTCATCTGCCAGCCAGACAGGGCCAGGATCATGTTTGCCGTTCGCCCGTTCGGCAGCTCAACGTAAAACTGTACGGTTTCACGGTTCTCTGCGGCGTTGAGGAAATCGGCAAAGTCCTGGTTGGCCGGATCGTCGATGAAGCCCAGTGATTTTTCCGGGCCTTCAGGCAGGTCGGAAATAAACTGTTTGCTGGTATCAATCAGGGTGGTGCAGTCCACAAAACTGCCAGTCTGACCTGTAGCGCCCAGCGCTTTACAGTTGATGAGCGGTTTCATTGTTGCTACGTCGCTGCCCGCAGCACCCCACATAACAATGGTGCCAGCAGGCAGCATCGCGTACTCTGGCGAAGTTTTATCAGCCATAATTTCTCTCTCTTTGAAGGTGGCAGCGAGCGCTACCGGTGGTTTTCAATGCGGTCGCGTATTTCTATCGCAAGGATGCGCAGAACTTTTGCTTTCTGATAATCGAGCGCCGGACGAATGAAGGGACTGGCGACCTGCTTCACGGTGCCCATCTCCTGTGCCAGCGCTTTGATGAAGTGTTTTTTGCTCGGGCCAACGCGGAGATAAACAACCGCATTTCCTTTAGCTTTCGAAGAAGAGGAGCGGATTTTTATAGAATCGCGCATGTGCTCATCTTTTGCCGATTCGTCATATCCAGCATGCGCTTTCATATCCTCCAGAACAGGCTCAAGAGCAGCTTTCCCGGCATCCCGCAAAACCTGAGTACCAACCTTTTCACCTAGGGCGAGCAGCTGACGTTCAAGTTCCTGAAGTCCTTTTACTTCCATGCGGATCATGATGATTCCTCATAAAAATAAAGCACGAAGTCTCTGGTAAGCCTGTACTGGACCTTATTGCTGGTAAGAGTTGTTTTGTCCTGAAGTATATTTCCACGCTGAATGTACTGAACCGGATAACCTTCAAGCTCTCCGTGGACAATACCTTTCCAGTGAGACCAGATAGCCTTATCCAGTTTTACCAGCCCGGTATAATCATCCACTTTGTACAGAGATATTTGAAAACGGCCAGCAATAAGTCCTGTTCGCACCATTCCGGTTTCAATTTCCGGGTCTGATATCCGTTGGAAAGTAATACCGCTTTGCTCGCTGTCTGGCAGCAGAAGAGGATAAACAGCCATCCCGGTAAGACGCTCAAGCGAAATTTTAATTGCCTGTTCTATCATGTCGTATATCCCGTTCAGCCGTTATTACACATCGATCCGACTTGCTACGGTCAACGGCGCGAACGGTATAGACATCCTCATTCCACGCTATTTTCCAGTCAGTCTGGACGTCTGAACGCACCCTGATAGTGAACAACCAGGTTTCAACAACCTGTTGTTGATCCAATGTGCGGATTTTTCTGTTAGAAACATTCTCAGCCTTGGCCCAAACAGTAGCAACCACAGCTGGCTCCCCGGGAAGCGGCTCACCCAGTTGCCCTCGCTGACTTTCGAGTTTTTGAAGTACAATGCGTTTATCAAGCTCGCCAGCACGCAATGAACTCATAGGCCATATATCCTGTAAGGCTGAAGAAGAGATTCCACAGCTAAAGGAACCTGAGCCACAGTCTCACCGATAACGACAGATTCACGATTCGCGTACCAGTGTCCGATCAGCAGTAACATGGCCGCCTTCACATCGTCATTAAGAAGAATCGGGTCCGGGTCGTCTGCGTAGCCAGGGGAACTTTGATTTTCATAGAGCGTTCGCCTTGTCCATGTCTGGACGTAACGCGCCGCCGCACCGGTGTATAAAGTCAGCAGGGCATCGTCTCCGGAAAAATCGGTATCAATGCGGCAGTGCTGTTTCACCACATCAAGATCGAGCATTATTTTTTCGCCTTTTTATCTACTTTTGGCTCAGGCTGCTCAGGCTGCTCAGGCTGCTCAGGCTGCTCAGGCTGCTCAGGCTGCTCAGGCTGCTCAGGCTGCTCAGGCTGCTCAGGCTGCTCAGGCTGCTCAGGATTATCGGTTTCGTCGATCTTCGCGTAACCTTTTTTAATGAGTTCGCGACCATGTTGTTCCTGCGTTTCCAGTCGATTACCTTCAATTAATACAGTACCAGCGAAGTAAATCGGTTTTAGGGCGATTAATTTCATAATTCCACCTGTAAAAAGCGGCCCGGAGGCCGCAGTGTTTGTCAACTGCCTGCGCCAGTGCTGAACGAACCATACACGAACGCTTCAGGACGTTTGACGGCAAGCGCCAGACGCTCTTCACAACGAATGGTGATCATGTTTTTCTCGAAGTCATCGGCGTTCTCTGTCGAAATAACGACATTCGTTTCTTCGCGGTCGAAGATTTGCGCGCCAGCACTGAAAGCACCGGTCAGGAATTTACCCTGGAAGGCTGCCGCTTCTGTGGCAACTACCGGTAGCCCCCACAGTGTCGGTCCAGTCAGCCCCGCCGGGTTAGCCAGGATGTAACGACCCAGACTGTCCTTTGTCAGCTCAATCCGCGCCCAATCGATGAAGTGAAGCACGTGACCGGATGCTGGGAAACGCGCCAGCTGCGCCTGCAACATTGCCAGACGCAGATCGTCAATCCCGTTCTGCTGTTCAACGGTGAATGCAGGGCTGAACGCTGAAGCCTGAGGAATGATGCCTTCAAGATGCGCGCCAGTGCCATCGCCAAACAAAATCTCCTGCTCTTCTACATATTTCAGGCCGAAGCGCATCTCTGCATCTACCTGCGACTGCAACTGAGCAAAATCATCAAGAATCTGTTTAGATGCTTTAAACAGGTGTGCGATTGTGCGTACTGGTGTGATTTTTTCTGCAAACTCAATATCGCTGTACGGTTTGGTAGTGTTTTCCGCCACCGCTTTGGCATTGTTTGTGAAGCCTGTCTGCTGGACCCAGTAGATGGTGTTTGATGCAGTAGTGCCTGGCGCAATCAAATCACGAATGAAAAGGCGCTGTTTTGGTGAAACATCAATGCCAGGCAAACGGTCTGGTGCGACGATATTGCCTGGAACATCTGTGGAAATCATTGCGGCTTTTACCGGAACGCTGACACGTTTATTTCCTTCAACACTTGCAGCGAATGTTTTCAGTGCTTCAGCGGAGATCACCTGCTGACCGATGGATTCAACAACCTGCTTCGCGTTTGCCAGCGGCATCTGGGCGACATGTTGCTCCAGTTCGCCCATTGCTGCCTTCAGCGTTTTTTCTGCTTCGCGAAGGGCGTTGAACTCAGAAGCCATTTTATCAACGGCTGCCTTTGTTTCTTCTGACAGCTTGCCGGATTTCTGCGCCTCCTTAAGCGCGTCTTCTGCTTTCGCGTTGAACTTGCCGGTTGCCTCTTCAATGCTGGCAGTGACTTTTTTCAGAATATCGTTTACTTCAGACATAAAGGGTCCTTATTTGACTAGCGCCGCCAGGGCGTTTTCAAGTGAATTGATGGTTTCGGGTTTGATGTCTTCGGCAGCGCCCGGCGTACCGTCGTGAGTGGTGACAGCGCCAGGCATGCCACCGGATAAGGCTTTAATGAGTTTTCTGCGCTCAGAGCGCGGTGTGTTGGTCTTGGCCAGCAATGCATCAAGTTTGCGAAGCGCGGCAGCAGGCGATTCGTCGCCGTCGCTGACCGCATCAGCAGAAAGCAGGCTGTCTGCCAGTCCCTTCGCCACAGCATCACTGCCACCGATATAGCTTTCCGCGTCCATCAGCTTCTGTACAGCGGCCATATCAAGGCCGGAGCGTGCCGCGTAGATATCAGCCATTGCGGTATCGAATGGCTCCAGTGACTGTGCCAGTTCAGCAAAGTCATGGCGGTTTCCCATCGCGTATACCCAGCAGTTGTGGATCATCAAAAAGGCACCGCGGCCAATCTGAATATCATCCCCGGCCATCGCAATTATCGAGGCTGCGCTGGCGGCAATGCCCAGCACCTTCACCGTTACACGGCCTTCGTATTCGCGGAGCAGGTTATAAATAGCCAGACCTTCGAACATGTCTCCGCCCGGTGAGTTGATGTTCACCGTGACGTCGGCGCCGTTCATCGCCCTAAGCGCACCGGCAATACGTTTAGCTGTTACCCCTTCGCCCCAGTAGTCCTGCCCGATAACATCAAAAACAGAAATGCTGTTATCGTCGGTGCCTGCCGCTTTGATCCCACCGTCCCAGCGGTCCAGTGCAGACGGTAATGTTTCACAGGTAACGCGCGCGCAGGGGCGACCCGCCGGTGCTACCGGAAGTTGTTTTTTGCTCATCAGGAAAGTGCTCCTAAGCGGCCTGTTTCAGCGGAGATTGTTCAAAGGAAATGTCGGGGAATACGTGGTTATGCAGCTCTCGCAGGGCAAGGGCCTGAACTGCAGGGTTGCTGCTTTCGAGATTTTTCAGTTGCGTCAGGTTGAGCTGAACGGTGTAAATGTCGCCCCCTTCAATCGGCGGCATGTTCTCAAGACGACGAACGTCATTACGGGACATCCAGCCGTTTTGAAGCGCGCTGGTATAGTATGCCGCGCGACCGGCACTATCCGCTCGCAGTAGACCTTCAACAGAGAATTCTGCAAACACTTCATCGTCACTGTCGAGTAAGCACCGGCCAATTTCCTGCTCAATATTCACCAGCAGTGGTCGAAGTGTATGAGTCAGGAACTGCAGGTTCATGCCTTCCAGGCTTGATGCCCAACTGCTTTGTTTTGTGGTGTGTCCAACCATGAAAGGCGGCACGCGAAACCAGCGACAGATTTCTTCAATACTGAAAGAGCGGCTTTCCAGCATCTGGGCGTCTTCAGGATTCATGGTAACGCCCTGGTACTTTAGCCCTCCCTCCAGCACCATTATTTTTCCGGCGTTCTTTGAACCGGTGAACTTTGCCATGTACTCCCGGAGCCTTTCCCTCTGCTCATCATTTAATGCTTGTTCCGCTGTCAGGAAGCCAGAGCTTTGTAACCCTTGCTCGAATATTTTTGCCGCAGACTCTTCTACCGCCATTGCAGACCCGATCACATCGCGGCCTGTTTTCATTGGCATCATGCCGCAAACACCATCCAGACCGAATCCACGAATGTGCATGATATTTTTGACGGAAATGACGCGTTCGCTACCGTTTTCGGTGTATTTGTATTCCAGCGACCCGGTAGTGAGACGTTTAACCACCATGTTCTGCGGCAGCAAAGGCACCAGCGATACAAGGCGATTTGCGATGAATTTCTTCTCAATGAAGGCGTTCCCGCGCAGACAAATACTGGCGACCACCATCAACATAAAGCGTGATGGTGTCATTTCTGAATTGGGTCGGCGACAAAGTATCGAATAGGCCGGATGATTGGTTGCCACTTTACGCGAACCGTCAGGCTGTCGAACGTATATTTTCAGCGGAAGGGTTGAAATGGACTCGCTTAACAGTCTTACGCATGCCCACACGGCCGATAGCTGGATGGCTTTATCGGCCGTTACCACCTTTCCGCTGCTGCTGGTACCAAACCATTCCTCCCAGAACGTGCCGGTAGTCAGGCTGATAGGCAGACCGAGCCAGTTAAGCAGGGCACTTTTCACCCTGCCTGGCTGTTTGTTTTTTTTCATCAGAAACCTACCATGATTGGATTATTGAAGAATCCGGAGAGATCCTGCTGGTCGTTGCCACCGTTAACCAGAACGCGGCTCATTGCAGTAAACAATGCCGCTGGGCCATCAATCTTGGCCTCTGGTGTGGACTTGTTCGGAAAAATGTTTTCGTTCCTGTCGGGTTTGACGGTTACGTTAGACATCATCCAGTTCATTACCGGGTGATCGCTGTGATGGAAACGGCCACCGTATACCAGCGCCTCGACCTCTTTCATGGCCTCAGAGAAATTGCGAACCGTCTGCGGTACTTCCACCAGCGGCAGCCCTTCCTCTGCGAGAGCGAGGCTGAACTGCGTCGCACTCCACGGATCGAAGCCAATTTCTTTCAGACTCTCGCCAGCAACCCACACCTGTAGCTCTTCCTTAATCTGAGCATGGTCGATTACATCCCCATCGGTAAGGATCAGCTTATCCATCTCGGCCCATTTACGATAAAGCTCTGCCATCTGGCGTGAACATTTCTCAAGGCGTCCTTCCGGTAGCCAGAATTTAAAATCCGCATGAACATGTCCATCCGGTGCGCGCCAGACTTTAGCGGCCGCACAGATATCAATTTTGTTTGACAGGTCAACGCCCACCCAGGAGGGATAGGTTTTAAGCTCGTGCAGCGGGGCGATAAACTCGCATTTATCCCATTTCATCATGTCCATCCAGGCCGACTCAGCGGTAACCCAGATATTCATGTGCTTGGTGAAAAAGTTAATCCTGGCCGAAACCTGCTCTTTCGCTTTTTTAGCCAGGCGGCGCAGGTCATCCCAGCGCTTACAGATACCCAGCCCCGGATTCGCCTTCTGCCAGACTTTTTCATCAAAGGGATCGTCACCTTCATCTAAGGTGTAGATGATGGCAAAAAACGTATCGTCTTTTACCAGACCACGCAGCACCTTGATGGCGTAATCACGCAATTCGTAGCAGATGCCCTCTTTGTTGAAACCGGCGGTGGTGATACCGAAAAGCAGCGATTGCAGACGCGCGCCGGTTGCCGTCTCCAGAACGTCCCAGACGTCACGGGTTTTGTGAGCATGCAGCTCGTCGACGATGGCGCAGTGGATGTTCAGACCATCGAGGTTGTTCGCATCTGATGATAATGGCTCGAACTTGGAGGCAGTTTGCTCCTGGTAGATAGCGAGCTTGTTGAATTCGAAGATCCGCCCAAGAGTGGCTTTCGCCTTCTTGACCATATTCTTCGCGTCTTCAAAAACAATTCGCGCCTGGTCACGGGTAGTTGCAGCGGAATAAACCTCCGCACCGCCCTCGCCGTCGGCACCAGCCATATAAAGCCCCACGCCGGAGCAAAGAGTTGATTTGGCATTTTTACGGGCCACCTCAACATCTGCTGTACGGAAGCGACGAACCATTACTGGACGACCGCTGCCGTCGTTACGCAAGACGGTTTCTCCCGTTTCTTCGTTAACCAGCGGGATAACGAAACCAAAAATATTAATCAGGATGAAAACGTGCCAGTCCATCAGCTCAATAGGCTGCCCTGCCAGCGCGCCTTTTACGTGAGGCACAAAATTATAGAAATTCAGAATGTGCTGCGCGCGCGGCTCACTGAAGAAAATACCGCGCTCTTCGCCGTTTGCCAGATCGTCAAGAAAACGCTGACAGGCAAGGCGCACATATTCACAGGCAATAATTTCCCCCGCCACCACCCTTTCGGCGTAGCGGATGCCTTCTGCAACCTTAGCCATTAATCCCTCGCTTTCATAAACTCGGTCAGCGGATCAACCGCATCAGGACCGTTGGCATTCACCTTAGAACGGCTGGCTGGCGTCATGCCAAACTCACCGAGCATGGCGCGCAGACGTTTCCAGGCATCAGCTTTCATGATGGCGGCGGGGTGAGCCTTGATCAGCACATCCCCGCTCTGCGTTTCGGTCCGGTAGGTGTAGCCCTCAACTTCAAGCGTGTCGCAGTGATGCCTGTATTCGGTATAAGCCTCAACCAGCAGCTCAAGGGCTCTGGCGTCCAGCTGAGACATCACACCGATAGCATCAAGCTCGTCGGCCATCCGTTTAAACCAGTATTTCCCCTGCTTGTCGAAATGCTTCGGCGTTGGGGGTACCCCTGAAGGGGGTTTTGGTTCGTTCTCATTGATAGGGCGTTTAGATGGGTTACCCCTCACCAAACGTAGATGGGTCGGGGTTTTCGGTGGTCCAGACATAATCGAAAACTCCTATTAATCATCGAATGGGGGACCCCATAAAAAAGATTTCTAACCTGCGGCGATGTGAAAAGAGGTTAGGCGGCGGTCCTTTGGCGCGTCGTTCCTGAACTTTCAACCCGCCCTCCCCCTCTGTAGATTCAAATGAGAATTCATGTCATTTGAGTCTTTCGACCGCTGTCTTCGCCCTGTGGCAAGGCTTGCAGAGGCTTTCGAGGTTGGACAGGTCATCGGTCCCCCCATTAGCTTTGGCGGTGATGTGGTCCACCGTCTCAGCGGGTGTATACCTTCCATTTCGCAGGCATTCCTGACAAAGGTGTTTATCTCTGTCGAGAACGATTGGGCGCAGCCTGTCCCACTTGCTGCCATAACCTCGCTGATGCCTACTCTGTCCTCGCTGATGCTGCTGCCAGCCTTCGTTAAGGTGCTTGGGACAATAGCCTGAGCGGTCTGTGGTTGTGCCAGGGCAGCCACGCTTGCGGCATGCTCTCGGTATTAACGTAGGCATCAGGCTAACCTCCACGCCCGGCGGCGTTCTGTGCGTGGCGCTGAGTCAGGGTGACGCTCAACCGGTTCGCCGTCAGCATGGTCCACCAGCGAGTAACACGGATAGACCACTGAACCGCCCCAAGCATCACCCACAGCGTAATCGGCGGGCTTGCTGTTATCCCAACGGGATAGCACGCGATGCACATGCTCAGGCGGGACGCTATAGCAAACGCCATGAATGAGTCTCGACAGCGTGATGTAATCAGCGCGTGTCTTATCAGCCACGATTAGCCGCTCAGCGATCTGCATTTGATACTGTGGAGGCCGCCCGGTACCGAGGTAAAAACTCAGCATGTGACACGGGAACCTCGCCAGCCAGACAGCAACCTGATCTATAAACTCACTGACTGGCAGGGCATCGTCCTCCAGCACTACTACCCGACAGGATTGTTCAGCAGCCCATTGCAGCGCGCGGTGATGATTCCAGTTCGCACCGTGGTCACCGTCATCAATAAGCAGATGAGCATTCAGCAACGCGGCAAGACGTTGCGCTTGTCCTAAGCGGGTGTGATGGCCGACCACCACAAACTTTATGTCTTCAGCCACCAGCGAATCTCCAATTAAAAAGCCGCACGAAGGCGGCTACTGTCTTTATATCAGGATGTTACTTTGCTTTAGCCTTGTTTATTGTGTACGTTCAGCCCATCAGTGGTTGGACACTGATGCACTTAAAAAAAGAGGGATGGTTGATTACCTCTGAAAAGGACAATGCTTGTGTCACAAAATGAAATAGACAAAATCAAAGAAGATATTCAGGTACTTCAATATCGCATGGGAGGTGCAGAGTATTTGATTAAAATACTAGTACAGAAAATGCACCCTAACGAAATTGCTGCAATAGAGAGCGAAATCAATAACAACATCCAAAAATTTGGACAAAACAGCGCTGTTGCAGATGTTCTTAATGAATCACTTCGGCTGCTCAATAAGTAAATCCTCTATACCTTTTTTTGCGGCCTGTGAAATGGCCGCTTTTACTCGAGCGATTTCTTCATCCTCCAAGGCGTGTCGGGCTTCAATAGCTTTCATCTTCTGTTCCAGTTGTTCAATGCGATACTCTAAAGTCATAGAAACCTCTCATCATTTATGACGCCACCACGCGTTTTCTTTTCCAATACCATCAGTTTTGAAGACTGTATGAACCAATGGCCCAGTGACCAACCTTTCAGCGAATGACTGCGCAACAATGCCGAACGCCAGCATGTCACCCACCGTGGCGCCAGCCTGTTCTTTCTTCCAAAAACGATAGCTCTCGATCCGGTAGTAAAGACGGATGATGCTGTGAGCGAACGCCATTACATCAGCACGGGTGCCACCCAGCAGACCAGCATTAAGCATCACATTATTGCGGTGCGCTTCAATGAATTCCTGATAGATGCGCTCAGGATGATTCTGTTTCGCCCAGGTGTCGGCGTAGGTTTTCGGTTCAGAACCGACATATACCTTTCCGGGCTCCATTTCTTCCCACGGCGCGCGAAGCATTTCTACATCGGTACCATCAGTACACCAGACGAACCGGTATTCAGGGTGTTCGCGTAGATGCTGCCAGATGTGAAGCCAGCGCCGGAAGTAGACATTCATCTTCACGTCAGGAACGCGATACAGCTCAACGTCTGCCGGTGCCGTCTGTAGTTCATCCACCAGTGCGATACGGCCACAATTTCGAAGCGAGGCAGCCCACCTGGTCAACATGTCAGGTGCGGCCGCCATTTTCTTACCGCGCTGCGGGTCTGGCTGGCTGGTCAGTAACGTAGTGATAACCACATCGCGCTGACGCCGATATTCAACGTAACCGGTAAAGCCGGTATCACGTCGTTCGTTGTGGATCTTAACATTACGTTCCACCAGCGCCTGGCGGTCGGGCCTCGGTACTGAACGTTCCACCGCTTCATGTTCATCGAGAGAATGGATCAGCTTTTCGGAGCCTTTCACATCGGCATAAGCCCACGTAGTCAATCCAGCGTTATGAATGCGCAGGGCAAGGTCGCTGTGTTCGTACATGCCGCGACCGTATACCGGATCAAATCCACCCACCTTCTCGATGGCGCTGCGGTGGTAATACAACATCACGCCGCGCTGCCCGGTGTACGCCACATGCTGATCGTCACGGTAAAGCACCGAAAGGTCATTGAGCTTATTCTGGCCAGCAAGATCGAGGAACTGGTAAGCCAGGTGTGGCTCGGGTGATTCGATGTAGGGAAGATGCCAGTTATCGGCGATGGGCCAGGCATCATCATCCCACAGAAAAAGATGCTCGCACCCGGCATCCATCAGGGCTGACAGGCTGGCGTTCTTCGAAGCTACAATCCCGAGTGATGTTTCATGGCGAAGCAGCTGCACGCCGTCAGGCACTACCGCTGCAGGTTTTGAACCATCATCGATAACAACCACCATCGCACCGGCTGGCCGATGTTTCATGTGCTGTACGAGCGCTTGTTTCAGAACGTCAGGGCGCTGGTACGAGGTTATTGCAATGCCTATTCGCGATGAAATTGCGCAGGCGGGAGCATACGGGACACCATCAATAGTGACCTGCATAATTTCTCCGTTAGTTATTCTGTTTTAGTTGATAAAGAGTGTAAGATTAGTTGAATGTGTTATGTCGTTGACTCACCCAGTGCAAAAATGCATTTTGATAAACTATATAATCATTCGAATTATCAGGTAGTTAACAAAAAACACTCTTCTGAGAGGGCGAGGTTTATGACAGAGAAAGCTGCAATAGTATTTAAAAATAGCAAAGGCATTGAGCTAGACGGAACTCACATAAATGGTCACGGAACAGCTTTTTATGTGGATAACGTTGAAAACTTCCATTCTAAAGATTTACATATAACAGCTCATACTGATTCAGAAGAATTAATCAAACTCAAAAGATTAATTTACGACAACATAGAAATCTTTGAGTTAGATGATCAACAGCGTACGAAATTGCGCAATGCAATAATATCTCTTAATGATACAAAAAACCCAAGTTTTCTTGAGAGTTTAGAAACCGTATCAACACTTACTGCAAATGCCGTTACTATATACCCAGCCATAGCAGCTTTACTGACAACTATCTCTGCAAGCATGTGAAGCACTTAAAATAACAGCGATGCCTTTTTATGCAGGGAGATACTTCCCTGCATAATTCTTATTTACAGTTCGTCTGCCACGCTTTGTTATGCGCCAACTTGCTTTTGCTGGCTTGTAGATGGATATTGCTGGGATGAAACACATGGAGATAACCAAATGAAGCAGATTCTTTTTACGTGGTTTGTTTTAACAAATACCTTTGCCTGCATCACCGTCAGCATTAACGTGAACAACTCGCTAATGCTTGATTCAGCTGTGCCGTGGATTGTTGGGATTTCTCTTGCAGCAATCACTAATTACTTATTGGCTAAAAAACTGAAGAAAAGCGGTTTTCTTTAGCACATCCTTAAGGCATTGGTGTATTCACTATTTCAGGCACTGCGTGCGAATGTATTCCTGAAGATAGCCGACCTGCTTCGTCACTGTGACGATTCGCTCTCTGAGGTTGAAATAATCCCGTTCAGCGGAGTCAGTAAGTCGGGGGCCGGTAGCATCGCCCAGGCCGCCGGTGCTGGTCGTTCCGTTCGCGGGACAGTTTGCGTTGAGCTGCATCCGACGCTTGCCAGAAGCAACATCGCGCTTAAGCTGATCGATAGTAGCTTTGGCATCAGCCAGTTCTCCGGTGTATTTGGCATCCAGCGCAGCAACATCTCGCTGGCGCACCTGCATATCTTTGATCGTGGAGTTAGCCAGGTTGAGAGCTTTGGTGGCTTTATCGCGCTGGTCTTTGTAGGTGATAGCATTGTCTCGGTATCGGTTGACGAAGAACGTCAACACACCAATTAGGACCACTACCAGCAATTGCATCCAGTAACGCTTAACCAGCGCGCTAATCATGAAAGGAACAGAGCGCGCTCCGCCTCGCGCCGACGGGCCAGGCCATTCAGGACTTTACCACCAGCTTTATTCCAGCGCAGGAACTCATCAGCTGCGCCAGCGTAATCACTGGCGTTGAGTTTTCGCAGGAGCGTAGATGTTGACAAAGACCGGGCACCGAGATTGTAAGTGAAAGACACCAGAGCATCGAATTGCCCCTGAGTCAGATCGACTTTAACCAGGCGGGACACGTCACTTTCGTAGCTGACTAGTCCTGTCTTCAGCAGGCGTTCTGCCGTTTCCTGCTTAATCGTCATCCCGGCGCGGATCGGTTTGCCGTCGACAGGCTGAGTCCACCCATAGCCAATCGTCCACACTCCGACGCTGTCCTGGTACGCGGTGAGCTTGCAGCCTTCGAACTGCTTGATTAGGGCAAGGCCTATATCACTGGTTTGCATTCTTCATCCCCGTCATGTGTTCCCAGAAGTACGTCAGTGCCACGAAGCCCATCGCTCGGCTGATACTTACCGCCTTTTGAAATTGTGATTGGTTCATTAGTGCCTCAGTGCATCAACCAGGCGCGCTACGTTTCCCCGAGCCCAGAGAACAGCGGCGCATATCAGGACGTTCACCAGCACCACGAACCAGTGTGATTCATGGTACAGGCCGAACAGGTAACGGAAAGGGACGCTGGCATATACCAGCACCGTGAAATAAGCCATCAGCGATATCAGCGGGCGATGTCTCGCCCCGCCGCGCTGGTAGAACATCAGTGCAATAACGATAACAGCAGAGATAATTGCGTTTGCCATCGCACTTGGATCACTTGTTACCATTGCTGGCCCCTCCACCACGTAAACGCGAGAGAATTCCAAACAGGCTTCCCAAATCCTGACTGTTGACGAACGTCAGCAGCTTAATAGCAATAGCGGCTACGATTACCGCGCCGAGCGCATCGAGTGGCCTGTCGCTATACCCCGTCCATTTGGAGAAGTAAGAGCCAAGCAGTGGAGCGCCGATAACGCCGAAGATGAATGAGGTGATGAAGTAGCCCACCAGCTTAAGGCGGCTGATATTAACCGCCGTAGCGACGTAGAATACCGCACCAGCGAATGCGCCAAACACCACACCGTAATCTATGCCGGTTGCCAGGCCGAACATGCTGGCCCCCATCAGACCACCAGCCGCTACCGTAGTGCCAGATACAGGATCGGACATCTAGTCCCCCTCTTATTGCCGTGAATCCTCTCAGTTATGAGGGGAATAAAAAATTGCTGGCGTCAAGCATTTTGTTGAAATCACGCGAAGCTTGAAACCATATACGGGGCAATAGGTTAGCTCTGTTTCATGCCGTTCGCAGAGGATGCGGCATTGTGGGCTGGGAGCCACATAAGAGCCTGGAGAAAGAGAGTCGAGTCGCGTTGCAGCGATGGAGATTGCCAATGGCTGGCAGGCTTGTTCAGTCATCTTAGCCGATTCCCTCGCAGCCTATCCAGAACGAAGAACGCGCAGCGTTGGGCTGCGCGTTCGAGGGATGGTCAGTCTGGTTCCAGTGCATCTTCAGCTTGGCTTCGGTGGCACGGCCTTGCTGCCGTTTCCTTTCCTGAATCCCCGATCCCCCGCCATGAACGCCTCCAGCATGTGCGGGATCAGCGTCGAGGCATCGACCGCCTCGCCATACGCCTGCGCATGCAGCGCGGCGTAGCGGTCGAGATCGGCTTTCAAGCTGGCCGGGCAAGCGAAGGTCAGCTTGACGCTTTCGGTCTTGGGTAGCGGCCCCAGCCGCAGTTTCTTGGTCGTGCTCATCGAGAAGTCCCCTTGTTGAAGAACAGCGGCTGATAAGGCCGTAGCACCAGATCGCGGTTGACGATGATGCGCACCGGCAAGCCGGGGCGGCTGGTCAGCGTGGGTTGGATGTTGAGATTGCGCCGGGTCACTTCCTGGCCGACCTGGTTCACGGTGTCCTGCAGGCTGTCGCGCCCGGCGATGATGACGCGATCGCCGTCCTGGCGGTTCTCAGGTGCAGCCAGTTCGGCACCGACACCCAGCAGCGTGGTCAGCACGGCACCTGCAAAGATCCGATCCCAATGCCAGTCCACGTCGTCTTCCAGACCGGCGTAGCCCGCCGGGTCGGTGCCGATCAGGTTGTCGAGCGTGAGCGAAGACGTGTCCGGCAGGATGATGCGATTCCACACCACCTGCACGCGGCTCTGGCCGTAGCTGACCTGGCTGTTGTACTTGCCCAGTATGCGAGATCCCTGCGGGATCAGCAGGAACTTGCCAGTGGCCGTGTCGTAGATCGGTTCCGTCACCGTGGCGATCACGTCGCCCGGCAAGTCGGACTTGATGCCCGTGACCAGTGCCCCGGCAATGACCGTTCCGGCCATCACCTGATACGGCGAGGTGGGCATTTGCAGGTTGCCGGAGTTACGGGTTTCCGTAGAACCGCCTGTCAGGAACGCCTCTTTCTGGTCTTGCCGGTTCTGCACGGCAGTCGGATCAGCAGGCTGGGCCGCCGTCGAGGCCGGGCCAGCGGCCAGTGGATCGAAAGCGGCATTGGCGGCGAAGCCCGGCGCGGCAGCGACTTGCGACTGCGCCACGGGCGCGGCCTGCGGGGAGCCGGTGCGGAAGAACACCGTTGAAGCTGCCGCCGCTTCTGCTTCCTTGTGCAGCGCATCGTTGGGGTCGTAGCCGGGCGCGGCATAGGTGGCGGCGACCGGCTGCTGCGAATTGACGATGGCCGGCCCCAGATCACCCGGTAGCGGTGGCCCCAGCTCCGGCACGTCGGGCGGCAGCGCTGGCAACTTGGAATAGTCGGCAGGAAGTTGGTCGAGGCCTTCCGAGCGCGATACACGATCCACGTTGTACAGTTCGGTGGATTCGCCCGCGCCGCGTTGCTGCGGTTGCAGTGACCAGATCAGCGCGCCCATCACGCCAACCGACAGGCCGCCAGCGAGGATGGCCAGCGTGCGTCGGTTCAGACGCGTGACCGGGCGCGGTTGGGCGCGCAGCGCCACCGCCTCGGGTGCCATCTTGTCCGCCTGCGGCGTGGCAAGGTCGGGAGTGTCGTCCTGGCTCATGCTCAGTTCCTCCCGACGATGCCATCCGCGCGCTCGATGCGCACCATATCGCCCTTGTCGGCCCCCAGGCGCAGTTCTGCTGCACCGAACAGGCGATCCACGATGTAGTACGGCGAGCGGAAGCGATAGTTCACCAGTTGCCCGTCGCCCTGTGCGCCGATGACGAACAGCGGCGGCAGCTCGCCCTGGGCGATGCCTGCCGGGAACTGGATATAGACCTTCTCGCCATCATCAAAAGCGCGCAGCGGTTTCCACGATGGATTGCTGCCGCTGATTGCATAGCGAAAGCGGATGTTATCCAGCGACAAGCCTGCATCGACCGGCGCGGCAGCGTTGGCGGCTTGGGCTTGGCGCCGCAAGGCCAGCATTCGGTCTTTCGGGTAGTCCCAGGACACCGACGCCATCCATGCCTTGTCGGTCGAAGTCAGTTCCAGCAGGTACGTCCTGCGGCTGGTGGTAATGACCAGATTGGTCTTCAAGCTGGAACGGATAGGCTTGACCAGCACATTGACGCGCAGATCGGCACCGCTGCCGCTGGAGGTATCGCCCACGATCCAGCGCACGGTATCGCCCGCAGCGACCGTCACCAGTTCCTCGCCGGGCTGGAGCGCGATCACCGTCACGCGGCCCACAGACGCATAGACCTGGTACAGCGCGCCATCGGTGAACGGCCAGACCTGGATCGCATTGACGTAGCCCTCGCGGGTCGGTGCGATGCGTGCTTCTGCATTGGCGCGGGAGACGCGCACCTTCTCGTCAGCAGGCTCCGGCGTGGTCGGGGCCGAATCAATGCCCTGCAGCGGCTTCAACTGTGCGGGCAGCGCCAAGGGCTCGGGCACTGTCACGACTTCGATGGGCTTGGGCGGCTCGGGCAATGGCTGAGCCTGCACCGGCTCATCGAGCGAGATCGCCGGCGGCGGTTTGCCCTGCGTGGCGCAGCCCGCAAACAGAACAGTCGATGCCAGCAGAATCACCGGCAATGCGGTCTTACGGAAACGTGCATTCATGGTTTGGCTCCTTCAGAAGAATCCAGTTCACGGCTCCACGACAGGCCATTGACGTAGATGCCCAGCGGGTTGCGGCGCAGGCGTTCTTCGGTGCGCGGGGTCTGCTGCACGATGGACACCACCGCCGTCCATCGCTCCAGCCCGGCAGCCGCGCCATTGACGTAGCGGCGTTCCGTCCAGCGCACGTTGAACGACGCATCACTGGCGCGAACCACGCTGGTGATCTGCACCGTTACCGACTCTTTGCCGATGCGGGCGAACGGGTCATTGGTGCGGGCGTAGTCGTTGAGCACCGCCGCGCCCCGGTCGGTGGTGTAGTCGTAGGCATCCAGCCAGTTCTGGCGCACGACGATGGGGTCGATGGACAGCGAGCGCACCAGCGTCACGAAGCGCGCGATGTGGTGCGCGGTCTGCGCATCGGAGGGCCGGTACGGCGTGGCCGCTTCGCCCACGGTGCGCACCTGGCCGGACTGATCGACCTCGATGACATAGGGCGTAACGATGGACTGGGCCGATCGCCACACCAGGCCACCGGCCATCAGCAGCGCGAGTACCAGGCAGCCGAAGGCCATCAACCGCCAGTTCTTGGCCTGCACGCGGGCCGAGCCGATGCGCTCGTCCCACACTTGGGCAGCGGCTTGATACGGAGTGGCAGGCTGCGGCGTGTCGGCATAGCGCACCTGCGGTCGTTTGAATCGCATGGAGTTCTCCTTGAAAGTCAGCTATCGGAATCCCTCAGGCTCGGGCCTTGGCCCGAACCGCCGCCGTCACCACCGCGCAGCGTGTGCGCGGCAGTGGTGGTGGCCTGGGTGAGTTGTTGGCGGCGTTGCAGGCGCTTGGCCCAGCCGGGTTGTTCCTGCTTCTGCGCGTTGGCCGTGTTGCCAGCGGCATCGCCTGCGGCGGCTGGCCCAGCAGTGCCGCCGCCTGAGCCGCCATCGGCACCAGAGCCTTGCCAGCCTGCTTTGAATGGCGCGGCCGCCTTGGCTGCCGCTGCCTTGATGCCAGCACCGGCGCGTTGGCCTGCCGTCTGTGCGCCGCCCTTGGCAACACTGCCCAGCCCTGCCACTGCACCCTTGGCCCCGCCGCCCGCAGCGGCAGAACCGGACTGGAAAGCCGACTTCGCGCTGCCAGCCGCCGAGGTCGTGGCCCGTGCGCCAGCCCCGGCGAGCTTGGCGGCAGCCGGTGCCATGCGCGCCCCGGCCATCACCGCACCGCCCACGCCGGTGGCGGCGGCACCTACGGCAACCGCCGCACCTGCGGCACCCACAGCAGCGCCCGCCATCGTGCCGGCACCCAACTGCGGTGCGCCGGATACCAGGCCCGTGGCGATGCCCGGCCCGAAGATCCCCAACGCCAGCAGCGTCAGTGAGGCCAACATGACGACCACCGCATGGTCGATGGACGGCTCGGCCGGATGCACCTGGAACTCGGCGAAGAGGCCCGAGCCGATGCCGACGATGACCGCCAGCACCAGCACCTTGATGCCCGAAGACACCACGTTGCCCAACACTTTCTCGGCGAGGAAGCTGGTCTTGTTCCACAGCGCGAACGGCACCAGTACGAAGCCCGCGAGCGTGGTCAGCTTGAACTCGATCAGCGTGATGAAAAGCTGGATCGCCAGCACGAAGAAGCACAGGATCACCACCGTCCAAGCCAGGAACATGACCACGATGGGCATCATGTTGACGAACACTTCGGGAAAGCCCGCCATGTCGCTGATCTGCTCAAGGATCGGCGCCGCCGCGTCGATGCCGGTCTTCGCCAGTCGCCCCGGTTGTAGGAATTCGCCCATGCTCATCGTCGAGCCGCTGGCTGTCAGGCCCAGGCCCGCGAACGAGCGGAAGACGATGCTGGCCAGCCAGTTGAAGTTGTTGATGATGTACGCGAAGGCACCGACGTAGAGCACCTTGCGCAGCAACTTGGCGATCACGTCATCGCCCTGGCCGGTGGCGTGGCTCATCGCCCAGTACAGCCCGGCAATCGTCATGTCGATGACGATCAGCGTGGCGGTCAGGAATGCCACTTCGCCCTGCAGCAGCCCGAAGCCCGAGTCGATGTAGCGCGAGAAGGTAGCGAGAAATCGGTCGATCACTGTCACGTCGTTCATGGCACGTCCCCCTCGAAGGGCATGGCGTCCTGGTTACTGGAGGGCGTGTCGAAGCTCGGCTGGATCGGCGGCAGATCGGCCAGCGTGCGGAACTCGTCAGGCCCGGTTTCACCGGCGAAGAAGCGCAGCCGGAAAGCATCGGCCGCGGCCAGGCAGGCGTCCTCGTCTGCGGCCGTCCTGTCGGCGGCACACTGCGCATGCAATGCCTTGAACCGCACAGGATCGGCGGCCAGGGCAGCGGCTAGGTCTTCGGTCGGCTGCTGGCCGCAAGCGACCAGCAGCACGGGCAGCAGCAAGAAAGCGCATCGCATGGCCGTCTCCCGTCAGTTGCCGTAGAAATCCACGCGCTGCGGCGTGTAGGGCGTGCCATCACCCAGGAAACGGCGCGTTACTTCCCGGCCACGTTCGACAGCCGCTGCTTGGCGTGCCAGTTCCAGCGCGGCGGCGCGTTCCTGCGTGATCTGGAGCTGCTGCGCCTGGATCGACTGCTTGGTCTGCAGGGCCAGAAGCTGGTTGGTCGCCTGCATGGCTTGCAGCGCGCCGGTTGCTGACTGACTCTGGCTGACCAGATCGGACAGTGCGCTTTCGTCTTGGGCCAGGTTCTGCGACACCTGGGCCTGCATCCGCATCGCGGTATGCAGACCATTCAAGGTGTTCTTCCAGCGCTCCTGCGCGTCGCGTAGCATCTGGTCGCCGCTCACGGTCGCGGCGTACTGCTCCGGGTACAGCCGGGCGAAGGTGGCATCCATGCTCTGCACGTCATAGGCCAGACCGCGCGCCTCGGCGATCAAGCGCTCGGTCGTGGCGAGCGTCGAGCGCAAGCGATTGACGATGTTGAAGTCCAGATTCGCCAGATTACGCGCCTGGTTCATCAGCATCTGGGCTTCGTTCTGAAGCTGGTTGATCTGGTTGTTGATCTGCTCCAGCGTGCGCACGGCGGTCAGCGTGTTCTGCACGAAGTTCGACGGGTCGAACACTGTCAGCGCGGATGCGGGCTGAACGGCCAGCAGCGACACCGACAGCACGGCGGCGAGCGAGGCGGACAGCAAACGGGGCTGGGTCTTCATGGTGAAACCTCCGGTCGTTGAGAAGCGAGGAAGGACGCTGCTGCCGGTGAGGACGGCAGCAGGTCGGCGGCCCAATCGAGGCCGCGATGGCGCAGCCACGCGCCGGCAAATCCCGGTGTGCCGGCGTCCAGCAGCACGCGATCCATGTCGCGTTGGTCTTGCGGGATGGAAGCCCCGGCAAAGGCCAGCGTGGCTGGCCCCAGGTCGAGGTCGAACAGGCGATTGCCCAGGCGCGATTGGTAGTAGTAGTCACGCTTGGGCTGCGCGGTCGCCACGATCTCGATCTGGCGCGCGTTCAGCCCAAAGCCTTCGTAGATCGTGCGAATCTGCGGCTCGGTGGCCTGCGGGTTAGGGAGAAAAATCCGACTGGCGCAGCTTTCGATCACTGCCGGGGCAATGCTCGAATCCTTGATGTCGGCCAGCGACTGGGTGGCAAAGATGACGCTCACGTTCTTCTTTCGCAGCGTCTTCAACCATTGCCGGATGCGGGCGGCAAACACCGGGTCATCGAGGAACAGCCAGGCTTCATCGAGTATCAGCAGCGTGGGTGCGCCGTCGAAGCGTTCATCGAAGCGGGCGAACAGGTAGCCCAGCACGGCCAGCACCGCCGCCTTGCTGTGCATCAGCTCTTCCATCTCGAAGCCCTGCACGCTGCCGGAGCCCAGTCGGTCGGCATCGGCGTCCAGCAGCTTGCCGTGGGCACCACCCAGCACATAGGGTGCGAGCGCCTGGCGCAGTGCGTTTGATTGCAGCAGTACCGACAGGCCCGTCAGCGTGCGTTGCTCCGCTGGCGCACCGGCCAAGCTGCCTAGTGCCGACCAGATCGCAGCCTTCTCGTCCGGGCCAATGACGACACCTTCATGCAACAGGCGGCCTTCCACCCATTCGGCGGCCCAGGTGCGGTAGCCCTCCTGGTCGATGCGGGCCAATGGCTGAAAAGCAATCGCCCCGTCATTGCCGAGGTCGTAATGCTCGCCGCCCAGCCCGAGGATGGTGGCGCGCATCGAGCGGCCCATGTCGAAGGCGAAGATGCGCGAGCCGGGATAGCGGCGAAACTGCATTGCCAGCGTGGCGAGCAGCACCGACTTGCCCATGCCGGTTGGCCCGGCGACCAGCGTGTGGCCCACATCGCCGATGTGCGTCACCAGCCGGAACGGCGTCGCGCCATCGGTGCGGGTGACGATCAGCGGCGGGCCATCCAGATGCGCGTTCTTCTCCGGCCCGGCCCACACGGCGGACAGCGGCATCATGTGCGTCAGGTTCAGCGTCGAGACGATGGGCTGGCGCACATTCGCGTAGGCGTTACCGGGAATGGACGACAGCCAGGCATCCACCGCGTTCAAGGTTTCGGGGATGGTGACGAAGCCGCGCCCCTGAATGACGCGCTCTACCATGCGCAGCTTCTCGTCGGCCACGGCAGGGTCGGTGTCGAGCACTGTCACGGTAGCCGTCAGGTAGCCGAAGGCCACCTGATCGCTGCCCAGTTCTTGCAAGGCGGCGTCTGCATCGGCGGCCTTGTTGTTGGCGTCGGTATCGACCAGCGGGCTTTCCTGCTGGAAGATCGTTTCACGCAACAGCGCGACGACATTCTTGCGCTTGGCGAACCACTGGCGACGCAGGCGTCCAAGCTCTTTTTCCGCTTCGGCTTTGTCGAGGCAAAGGAACCGGGTTGCCCAACGATAGCCGAAGCCCAAGCGGTTGAGGTCGTCCAAAATCCCCGGCCAAGTCGAGGTCGGAAAGCCTCGCACCGACACCACGCGCAGGTGCTGATCGCCCAGCATGGGTGCCAGACCACCGACCAGCGCGGAGTCGGCCAGCAATGCGTCGATGTGGAATGGCACCTCGGGTACGCCGACGCGGTAGCGCCGCGTGGACACCGTGGCGTGCAGGTAAGTCAGTGTCTGGCTGTCATCGAGCCAGGCAATCTCCGGCATCACGCCGTCGAGCAGGTCGAACACGCGATCCGTTTCCGCCACGAAGGCTTCCAGCCGACCCTGCCAGTCCACGCCATCGCCCGGCGCATTCTCATAGAGCATCTTGGCGGCACGGGCGCGGGATTCTTCTGGTGGCAGGTAGGCCAGCGTCAGGTGATAGGCGCTCTCGTAGTGGTGGCCGGATTCCTCGAAGGCTGCACGGCGTTCTTCCTCCACCAGCCAGGACAACGGCTCGGGGAAATCGGAACGTGGATAGCCCGCCGCTGCGCAGCGCTCGGCTTCGATGAACAAGGCCCAGCCCGACCCCAGGCGGCGCAGTGCGTTGTTCAAGCGTGCCGACGTGGCGATCAGCTCGCCTTGCGTGGCGCTGTTCAGATCCGGCCCGCGAAAATGTGCCGTGCGCTGGAACGAGCCATCCTTGTTCAAGACGACGCCCGGCCCGATCAGCCCGGCCCAGGGCAGCCAGTCGGCCAGCAGTGCGGGCCGCTGGCGGTATTCGGCAAGGTTCAGCATGTCGGCACTCCCCTATGCGTCCAGCAGCGGCTTGTGCTTGATGTGCCGGGCGAAGACCTGCATGAACTGCGGATCGACGCGCGCGCCCCAGACCGCCAGCGAATGGCCGGCGATCCAGAGCACCACGCCGGGAATCCACAGTTGCAGGCCCAGCCCGACGGCGGCGGCCAGCGTGCCGTTGGCAATCGCCACGGTGCGCGGCGCACCGCCCAGCAGGATCGGCTCGGTCAGCGAGCGATGCAGCGGCACTTCAAAGCCCGGAAGATCGGTGGCCGTGCTCATACGACGGCCCCGCCGGAGAAGCTGAAGAACGACAGGAAGAAGCTCGAAGCCGCGAAGGCGATGGACAGGCCGAAGACGATCTGGATCAGCTTGCGAAAGCCGCCACTGGTATCGCCGAAGGCCAACGCCAGGCCGGTGGCGATGATGATGATCACCGCGACGATGCGGGCTACCGGCCCCTGGATGGATTCGAGAATGGATTGCAGCGGGCCTTCCCACGGCATTGAGGAACCGGCGGCCTGCGCCGTGCCCGCCAGCAACAGCATCAACACCGCGAGCAGCAACCCTTGTCCTGCGGGTCGGGCCAGGCGATGCAAACGCGCCAGCATGGGCAGCGGGGAAAGCGGGTTTACAGAAAGACGGAAAGCATCAACGTGCGTCATGGCAGTTCTCCAGGTTGTTCAGGGATCGAGGAAGGCGTAGCGGCAGCGGCTGTAAGAGGAACCGGCGGCAGCTCGGGAAGCGTCGCTTCCAGCGCATCCGCCAGGCGGTAGCCCGCGCCGTCGAAACCGACGACGCGGGAAATGGTTTCGACGTGGCGCTTGCGGCCGCGGCCTGCGATGTGGATCACGACATTGACCGCCTCGGCGATCAGGGCGCGGGGCGGATTCACCGCCACTTCGAGGATCAGTTGCTCCAGGCGCAGCAGCGCGCCCAACGCGGAGCCGGCATGAATGGTGGCGATGCCGCCGGGGTGGCCGGTGCCCCAGACCTTCACCAGATCCAGCGCTTCGCCGCCGCGCACTTCGCCGACGATCACGCGGTCGGGCCGCAGGCGCATCGTGGCCCGCACCAGCTCGGTCATGGACACGACGCCGGCGCGGGTGCGCAGCGGCACATGGTCGCGGGCCGCGCATTGCAGTTCGATGGTGTCTTCGAGCACCAGCACGCGGTCGCCGGTGGCGGCGATCTCGGCCAGCAAGGCATTGGCCAGCGTGGTCTTGCCGGTGCTGGTGCCTCCGGCGATCAGGATGTTGTGCCGCTCGCGCACGGCATGACGCAGAAACTCGGCCTGCCCAGTGGTCAGGATGCCATCAGCCACATAGCGATCCAGACCGATGATGCTCACGGCACGCTTGCGCAGCGCAAAGGCCGGGCCGGGTGCGGCGGGCGGCAGGATGCCCTCGAAGCGTTCGCCGGTTTCAGGCAGTTCGGCGGTCAAGAGCGGTTGGCCGCGATGCACCTCCGCACCGACATGGGCGGCGACCAGGCGGATGATGCGTTCGCCATCGGCTTCGGGCAGTTCGACGCCGAGCGGCGCACGGCCAGACGACAGCCGATCCACCCACAATGTCCGGTCGGGGTTGAGCATCACTTCCACCACGTCCGGGTCTTCCAGCGCAGCGGCGATCACCGGCCCCATCGCCGTGCGCAGCATCTGGATGCGGCGATCCTGGGATGCTGCAGCGGATGAGCGCGGTTCGGGCGGGATTTGAGGAACGGCACTCATGACGCACGCTCCGCAGTGCGTTCATGGGCGGCGGCCATCGCGGCCGCGTCATCCATGCGCATCTCGAACTCACGATCCTGGGGATGCAGTTCTTCCACCACGTCCCGTACCAGGCTGCGGCCACGCAGCAGGTGGCGGCCTAACTGTTCGACGAACTGCTCGAAGCGCGCCTTGCCCTGCGCGCGAGCCGCATCCTGATGGGCCTCCGGCACCGGCGTGCTGACGGTCAGGTAGTAGCGGACGAATAGCGCCAGCGTCTCGATCTGGATGTTCTGGTCACGCTCCAGGCGCTCGGCCTGCCGCGACAGGCGATCCAGTCGTTTGGCGATGGCGGCCTCACGCTGGTCGCCGGCATCGGGTGACAGCCAGGACGCCAAGGCAGCGGCGACGATGCTGGACTTTGACACGCCTTTCTTCGCGGCCAGCTCGTCCAGACGCTTGGCGTGCTCGTGCTGGATGAACAGGTTCAATCGGTATTGGCTCATATGTCGATTCCGTCGTTGGGGTCGAGAGATGCCAGCCGCGCCGTGCGTTGCAGGGCGGGGTCGAACTGGCCGGGAAGCAGCGGGGGCATGTCGTCGTCATCGAGCAGCGCCAAGTCGCTGGGCGTGTAATCGGGTTCGGGGTCGTAGGCGACGGTTTCGGACAGCTCGGGCTGACGGCGGGGGCCGCCGTCGTCGGAGCCACCCAGGTCATCGGCAGATGCCGTGGCCTGTGCCGCAGGCACGGCCGGGATCGCCAAACCGCTCCAGTCATCGGGACGTGCAGGCGGCACATCGGCATAGCGGCCTGCCGTTAGCGCAGGCGGCGGCAGTACCCGCTGCTTGAAATTGGCATCAGCGTAGTAGCGCAACTTCTTGGCCTTGATCGGCGCGACGCTGGACACCATCACCACTGATTCGTCTGGCGCAAGCTGCATGACTTCGCCGGGCGTCAGTAGCGGCCGCGCCGTCTCTTGGCGGGACACCATCAGGTGGCCGAGCCACGGCGCAAGTCGATGGCCTGCGTAGTTCCGCTGCGCACGCAGTTCGGTAGCCGTGCCCAGCGTTTCGGAGATCCGTTTCGCCGTGCGTTCGTCATTCGTGGCGAAGGTCACGCGCACATGGCAGTTGTCCAGAATCGAATGGTTCTGCCCATACGCCTTGTCGATCTGGTTGAGCGACTGCGCGATCAGGAAACTGCGGATGCCGTAGCCGGCCATGAAGGCCAGCGCCGTCTCGAAGAAGTCCAGGCGCCCCAGAGCCGAGAACTCGTCGAGCATCAGCAACAGCTTGTGGCGGCGCTCAATGCCGTCGCTGCCATCGAGCGACTCGGTGAGCCGTCGCCCGATCTGGTTGAGGATCAACCGGATCAGCGGCTTGGTGCGGCTGATGTCCGAAGGCGGCACCACCAGATACAACGACACAGGGGATGCAGACGCGATCAGATCGGCGATGCGCCAGTCGCAGCGCGACGTGACTGCGGCCACGGTCGGATCACGGTACAGGCCGAGGAACGACATGGCGGTGCTCAACACGCCGGAACGCTCGTTGTCCGACTTGTTGAGCACTTCGCGGGCGGCGGACGCGACAACGGGATGCGGTACATCTCCAAGATGCCGCGTGGTCATCATCCGATGCAGCGTCAGCTCGAACGGGCAAGCCGGGTCACTGAGGAAGTTCGCCACGCCGCGCAGCGTCTTGTCCTCTCCCGCGTAGAGCACATGCAGGATCGCGCCGACCAGCAGCGCATGACTGGTCTTCTCCCAGTGGTTGCGCTTCTCCAGCGCCCCTTCGGGATCGACCAGGATATCGGCGATGTTCTGCACGTCGCGCACCTCGTGCGCGCCGCGCCTCACTTCCAGCAACGGGTTGTAGGCCGCCGAACTGGCATCGGTCGGGTTGAACAGCAGGCAGTGGCTAAATCGACTGCGCCAGCCAGCGGTGATCTGCCAGTTCTCGCCCTTGATGTCGTGGATGACGGCGGATGCCGGCCAGGACAGCAGCGTCGGCACCACCAGGCCCACACCCTTGCCCGAGCGCGTGGGCGCAAAGGTCAGGACGTGTTCCGGCCCTTCGTGCCGCAGGTAGTGGCCGTCATGCTGGCCGAGAAAGACGCCGGCGGGCTGCGTCAGCCCGGCCTTGCGAATGTCGGCGACATCGGCCCAGCGGGCCGAGCCATAGGTCGTCACTTTGCGCGCCTGGCGCGAGCGCCACACCGACATGGCGATGGCGACCACCACGGCCAGCAGGCCGCTGCTCGCCGCGATCATGCCGCCGGTGTCGAACACCTGCGGCGCGTAGGCGTCGAAGAAGAACCACCACTCGAACAGCTTCCACGGGTAATAGACCGGCGTGCCGTGGAAGTCGAACCAGGGCGCGCCCAGGCGTAGCTGGTAGCCCAAGGCGGCGGCGGTCCATTGCGTGGCACCCCACACACCGGCGATCACGATGCCGAAGACGGCGGCGATCTGCCCGAACAACACGCCCTGAGCTTGCATACCCTGGCCTCCGATTTCTCCTGCGCTGATTCCCCGTGGAAAACGCGGCACAAAGGCGTGCCGCAGGCGTCAGGATCGGTGCCGGTTCAGTGCCGGTCAAAGACCGTTATCGGCAGCAAGGTGATGCAAAAAGCATGGTGTCATGCAGAGGCGAAACCAGTAAAAACGCCGCAGGCGTGAGCGCGCGGCGGCGTGTCGAGAAAGAAAAATCAAGATTCGCGGCAGAAAGCCAACAATCAGAACTTCGGCGGCGTGTAGGGCGTGTTTCCATAGCCAAAGAAGCGCTTGTTCGTCGCCTCGGCCACCCGGTTGCACAGCACGTCTCCCATCGTCGGGCGTTCGGTCTTGCACTGGCGGCGCAGCTCCCTCAGGCGCGCAGGATCTGCGACCAGCTCTTCCACGGTCGGTACATTGGTTGCCTGTTTCGGTGTTTCGGACTGGCCGCAAGCGGACAGCGCGGCGACCAACAGGAATGGGGCGATCTGCTTCATGGTCATGACTCGACTTCCTCTTGGGAATCGGGTTCAAGGGGGGGCGTGGCTCTGATGCCGTCCGGCGATTCGATGGCCTGCACACGCTCGATAAAGCGTGACAGCACGTCCGAGGATCCACCTTCCCGGTGCAGCACATAAGTGGTCAGCATGGGTGAGCGACCCGCCAGCGGCCGAGCCACAATCCCAGGCTCACGGCTGCCTGCGATATGCGGCGCTCCGGCTAGGCCCAGCGCAAAGCCCGCCGACACTAACGCCATCATCAAATCGCACGAAGCCACACGTTCGGCAATCAGCGGCTCCATATCTATCCGGCGCAGTACGCGCTCGACTTGGCGAGCATGGCCTTCGCATACGTGCGGATCGCACAACACCAGCGGATAGCGCAGCACTTCTTCCAGCGGGATGCGCTTGTGCTTCAAAAGCGGATGACGTGCAGGAACCGCCACCATCAGCGCATCGCTCCAAACGGCTTCGGCAGTGATGCCTTCTCCAACTTCATCGGACTGGGCAAAGCCCACGTCGTAAAGGTCGTCATGCAGTCCCTTGATCTGCTGCGACAAGGGTACCTCGAACAGGCGAATCTCGACTTCGGGTTCTTCCTGCCGACACAGCGCCAGCAAGGACGGCAGGCGCGAGGGCGTGATGCCGTCGGACAGTGCGATACGCAACTGACCGTGGAAGCCGTTGGTGGCTGCATTCACGCTATCGCGCGCCTGCTGCAAGGCGGTGAAGATGCGCGGCACATGCTCCAGAAACAGCTTGCCCGCCCGTGTCAGCCGCGTGCTGCGGCTGGTACGAATGAACAACTGTTCGCCCAGGCTCTCCTCCAGTTCCTTGATAGTGCGCGACAGCGGTGACTGCTCGATGTGCAGCCTCTCCGCCGCGCGGGCGAAATGTAGTTCTTCGGCGACAGCGAGAAAGCAGCGTAAGTGTCGAATCTCCATTTCGCCTCCTGTTGTCAGTACAAAGGCCGTTTGAGAGTCGCAGCGTTGTAGCCGCTCATCTCACCGAGTTCATCCAGTTCAGGCCTGTCGCCGCTTTTGTGGCGCTGCGCGACTGCCTCGCCCTGCGGTCCGGGCAAGGCGTGTGACCAGCCGCCGGCCAGCGTCTTGTAGACCGCCACCAACGCCGTCGCCCTGCGGGTGGCGCTTTGTGCCAGCAAGTCTTCGGACTCCAAGCGTGAACGTTCGGCCTCCAGCACATCCAAAACATGGATGGCGCCGCCCTCAAATTGCAGGCGAGCCGTCTTGGCTGCCCGGCGGCTGGCCTCGGTCGCCTGTACCAGCATGGCGTACTCGGTCTGCGCGCGCGATAGGCGTACCAGCGCGTTCTCGGTTTCTTCCATGGCGCGCAGCACCGTGCGCTCGTATACCGCCAAGTTTTCGGCAGTGGCTGAATTGGCCGCCGCGATGCGCGACCGCACCCGGCCCACGTCTAGGAAGGAACCACCCACACCGAGCGAGATCATTCGCGTTTCACTATCACGCTCGAACAACGAACCAAAGCCCAACGCCTGCGTGCCGATCAGCCCTCCCAACGTAAAGCGAGGGAACAGGTCTGCCATGGCTACGCCGATACGCGCAGTGGCCGCAGCCAGCCTACGTTCTGCCGCAGCCACATCGGGACGGCGACGCAGTAGATCGCCCGGTGCACCGGCGTTGATCTGGGCGGGCAGCTCAGGCAAGGCTGCGGGGTGATCCAGCACTTCGGCCATCGCCGCAGGCGTGCGGCCAGTGAGCACGGCAATGCGGTGGGCGGCCACAGCAGCCTCAGCTTCAAGCGGCGGAATGCGCGAGCGTGTCAGCGCCAATTGCGTGCGGGCGCGGTCGGCATCGAACGACGTGCCCCGGCCGTTCTCGAACAAGACCTCGATCAGCCGCAGCGTATCGGCTTGGTTGATTTCGTTGTCCCGCGCGACCTGTAATTGCACTTGCAAGCCGCGCAAGCGGAAATAGGCGTCGGTCAACTCGGCCACCATAGCCACTTGTACGCCCGCCAGGTCGGCTGCGCTGGCCTCGGTCTCGGCGCGCTGCGATTCCACGCTGCGCCGCACTCGGCCAAAGAAGTCCAATTCCCAGATCACGGATAGGCCAGCCGAATGCAGATCGTTATCCCGGTCGGAGCGGGACGCATCCGGTGCTTGTGCAGCACTGGCGCGCTGGGTACTGATTTCACCGGACGCGCCCAGCGTCGGATAGTAGTCTTGGCGACGTTCGCGCGACAGTGCGCTGGCTTGCTCGTAGCGCGACAGTGCTATGCGGATGTCGTGATTGGCGTGAAGAGCATTCTCCACCAAAGAGTGCAGCACCGGGTCATCCAGTTCCCGCCAGAATTGCGCATCGGCCTCCGGTACAAGCTGGGACACGGCAACGGGGTCTTGGCGGGCATACGTCACTGCCTGGGGCGCGGCAGGTGCCTTGTAATTCGGCCCTACTGCGCAAGCTGCCAGCGTCAACGCCACCAAAGGGAGCAGTACCAGATGTGGCATCCGACGTAGGCATGGTCGGATGCGGGATGGCGTTTGAAGCATGACGGAATCAGTCCTTGTGGAGTCAGACATGGGTGGCCTCCATGGCGACATTTGCCTGGCGACGTGGCTTGCGCGTCGCGAGCCTGCGTAACGCGACGTAGAAAACAGGAGTCAGGAATAAACCGAACAAGGTCACGCCGAGCATGCCGGCGAACACAGTCACTCCCATAACCTGGCGAATCTCCGCGCCTGCGCCGGAACCGACCATCAGCGGCACCACGCCAGCGATGAAGGCGATGGAAGTCATGATGATCGGGCGCAGACGAAGGCGTGATGCCTCCAGCGCGGCATCGAGGATGCTGTGCCCCTTGCGCTCAAGTTCACGGGCGAACTCCACGATCAGAATGGCATTCTTGGAGGCCAGACCAATCAGCACTATCAAGCCAATCTGCACGAAAATGTTGCTGTCACCACCCGCGAGCCACACGCCCGTCATGGCCGACAACAGGCTCATGGGCACGATCAGGATGACGGCCAGCGGCAACGTCCAGCTTTCGTACAGTGCCGCCAGCACCAGGAAGACCAACAGTACCGCCAGCGGGAACACCACCAGCGCGGTATTGCTTTGCGTGACCTGCTGGTAGCTGAGGTCGGTCCACTCCAGTTGCATGCCTGGCGGCAGCACCTTGTCTGCAATGGATTGCACTTGCTGCAATGCCTGCGATGACGACACCAGACGCGGATCTGACTCACCAATCAGGTCGGCAGATGGATAGCCGTTGAAGCGGATGACGGGATCGGGGCCGAATGTCTTGCGCACGTCCACCATGCTGCCGATGGGCACCATGTCGCCATTGGCGTTGCGGGTGCGCAGTTTGACCACGTCCTCGACAGAACTGCGGAACGGTGCGTCCGCCTGAGCCATCACCCGGAAGGTGCGGCCAAAGCGCGTGAAGTCGTTGACATACGCCGAACCCAGGTACACTTGCAGCGTATCGAAAAGATCGGTCACGGCCACGCCCTGTGCCTTCGCCTTGGTGCGGTCCACTACGGCGTCAAGCTGCGGCACATTGGCCTGATAGGAACTGATCGGATATTGGAATCCCGGTTCTTGCGAGATGGCCGTCGCCAGCTCGGTGGTCGCCGTCTGCAATGCGGCATAGCCCTCACGGTTGCGATCCTGCACGTAAAGAGAGAACCCGGAACCCGCGCCCAGCCCCATGACAGGGGGCGGCATGATGGCAAAGGCCAGACCGTCCTGCTCCTGAGCGAAGCGCTCGTTCAACTGTTCCGCAATCTCGGTTGCAGTGTGCTTGCGCTCATTGATGGGCTTGAGTACGAAATACACTAGGCCGCTATTGGACGTGTTGGTCGACTGCAAGCCGTTCATGCCCGGGAACTGCACGGCGTTGTAGACGCCATCGGTCTTGAGCGCGATGTCGCTCACACGGCGGACCAGCGCTTCCGTGCGCTCCAGGGATGCACCCTCGGGTAGCTGGATGACACCGATGAGATACAGCTTGTCCTGCATGGGGATGAATCCGCCAGGGACGGCCTTGAACACAGCTCCCGTCGCCACCAGTAGCGCGATGTAGACGAGAAACACCGCACCACGCCGCCCGAGGATGCGCGACACGCTGTTTCCATAGCCATCCGCGCTGCGCAGGAAGAAACGGTTGAACGGCCGGAATATCCAGCCCAGACTGCGATCCAGCACCCGCGTGGGCAGGTCTGGCGCGGCACCATGCGGGCGAAGCAGGCGCGCGGCCAGCGCAGGCGACAGCGTCAGCGAGTTGATGGCCGAAATTACCGTGGAGATCGCAATGGTGACGGCGAACTGTTTGTAGAACTGCCCTGTCACGCCGGACAGGAATGCCATAGGCACGAATACCGAGCACAGCACCAGCGAGATGGCGACGATGGGGCCACTGACTTCGCGCATGGCCTGATGGGCCGCAGCCAGCGGCGCCAGCCCTTCGGCGATGTTGCGCTCGACGTTTTCCACCACCACGATCGCGTCGTCCACCACGATCCCGATGGCAAGCACGAGTCCAAAAAGCGTGAGCGTATTGATGGAAAAGCCCAGCATCAGCAGCACGGCGAAGGTGCCTACCACCGACACCGGCACGGCTAGCAGTGGGATGATGGAGGCACGCCAAGTCTGAAGGAACAAGATCACCACCAGCACCACCAGTCCGATGGCTTCCAGCAGAGTGTTGACGACCGCCTTGATCGACTGACGCACGAAGACAGTTGAGTCATACTCCACCGACCATTCCACTCCCTCGGGAAAGCGCTTGGCCAACTCGTCCATCTTCGCGCGGACTTGATCCGAGATTTCGATGGCATTGGCGCCCGGGGCTTCAAGGACAGAGATCGCGACAGCAGGCTTGTTGTTGAGCAACGACATCAGCGAGTAGCTGGATGCGTCCATTTCCACGCGCGCCACATCTCGCAGCCGGGTGACCTGACCCTGCGATCCGGTCTTGACGATGACGTCGCCGAACTCTTCTTCCGTCACCAGCCGGCCCTGCGCATTGATGGACAGGAGGAAGTCGCTTCCCGAGGGGTTGGGCGGCGCACCTAGTTGACCGGCCGAGACCTGGACGTTCTGTTCGCGCACGGCTTCGACCACATCGCCGGCGGTCATACCCAGCGCCGCAATTTTGTCGGGGTCCAGCCATAAGCGCATGGCGTAGTCGCCAGAGCCGTAGATCTTGGCATCGCCCACCCCCTGGATGCGTGCCAACTCGTCGCGTACATGGAGCACGGCATAGTTGCGCAGGTACAGCGCGTCATAGCGATCGCCCGGCGAGCGCAACTGCACGACCAGCGTTTCGTTGTGGGACTGTTTGACGGTCACCACACCTTGCTGGCGCACCGCTTCGGGAAGACGCGGCTCTGCCTGGGCGACACGGTTCTGTACCTTGACCTGGGCGTCGTCGGGATCGGTGCCAGGACGGAAGGTGACGGTCAGCACCAACACGCCATCACTACCGGCCACGGACTTCATGTAGAGCATGTTTTCCACGCCGGTGATGGATGCCTCCAGTGGTGCGGCTACCGTGTCGGCGATTTCGCGCGGATTTGCGCCAGGATACGTGGCGCGAACCTGTACGCTGGGTGGCACGACTTCCGGGTACTCGCTGACGGGCAAGAGCGGGATCGCGATCAACCCAACCACGAAAATGATGATGGACAGCACGGCCGCAAAAATCGGCCTGTCCACGAAAAAGCGGGCAAAGTTCATGATGGCTGGCTCTCCGCGCTCATTCGCTCGCCTGGGCGATTTGTCGGCCTGCAGGCGCCATTTCAATGTCCTGGGCCGTCACTGGCATGCCGACAGAAACCTTCTGGATGCCGTTGACGATCACGCGGTCGCCGGGATTTAGACCTTCCTCGACGATGCGCAGGCCTTCGGCCTTGCGTCCCAGCGTGATGTCGCGGCGCTGGGCGGTGTTGTTCTCATCGATCACATACACGTACTTGCGGCTCTGGTCGGTCAGGATGGCCTTGTCGTCGATCAGCATGGCCTCGAAACTGCCGCTACCCGGCAGGCGCACTCGGGCATAGAGGCCCGGCGTAAGCAGGCCGTCGGGATTGACCAGGGTGGCGCGTGCGCGGATGGTGCCGGTGGCCGCATCGACACGGTTGTCCACGAAGTCCACGTTTCCGGCGTGTGGATAGCCGTTCTCGCCGACCAGGCCCACCTGCACCGGGATACTTTCGCTGCGCTGGTCGGGGCGCTCTCCGTTGCGAGCCATGTGGGCGTAGCGCAGATAGGTACGCTCGTCGACATCAAAATGCACGTGCACCGGGTTCAGCGAGACTACGGTGGTCAGGATGCTGGCCTGGCCGTCAGCACTCACCAAGTTGCCTGCCGTGACCAGTGCACGTCCGGCGCGGCCTGTGATGGGCGAACGTACCTGGGTGAACGACAGATCCAACTTGGCGGTCTCGACTGCGGCTTGGGCGAACTGCACGTTGGCTTGGGCCTGATCGGCGGCGGCGTGGCGCTGCTCCAACTCCTCGGTGGAGGCTGCTTGCAACGAAGCCAGCTTTTGAGCACGGGCCGCTTCGCTACGTGCCAGTGCGGCCTGCGTGCGGGCGCGGGCCAAGTCTGCTTCCGCGCGAGCCAGAGCAGCACGGTAACTGCGAGCGTCAATCTCGAACAGCACGTCGCCACGTTTGACGATCTGGCCCTCTTCGTAATTGACCCTGTCGATGTAGCCACTCACACGTGGCCGCAGCGCAACGCCTTCCACCGCCTCGACGCGGCCATTGAACTCATCCCATTGGACGATCTTGCGCACCGACACAGGTGCCACGCTGACCGTGGGTGGAGGGGCGGCGACCGCGTCGGCGGCGTCGCTATTGCAGCCAGCTAGGGACAGCGCCAGCAAGCTCGCCGCAGCTAACGGCAAGGCGCGGCGCCAGGAAGGCAGGACCGCAAGGTAAGGCAATGTGCTCATTGTTTTCAGTCTCGAAGGGATGGCGAAACCCGGTTGATAAAATTTGACATACGTGACGTATGCCATTTATCATCCACTCATACGCAACGTATGTCAATCATTTACATACACTTCTTATGTGAAAAATCGGAGGACGACCTAATGGCACAAAAGCGTGCAGAGATGATTGAGGAAACGCGGGCCAAGCTCATCAGTGCCGCCCGCGCTGCGTTCGCAACCGTGGGATATGCGGACAGTTCAATGGATGAGCTGACGGCCCAAGCCGGACTGACGCGCGGAGCGCTCTATCACCACTTCGGTGGAAAGAAAGGGCTGCTGGAGGCGGTCATCGCCCAGATTGATGCAGAGATATCTGGCCGACTGGCCGTCATCGTCGAGGAGGCGGAGTCCACCTGGGACGGCTTCGTTCAGGAGTGCATTGGCTACATCAAGATGGCCGTCGAGCCCGAAGTCCAGCGGATCGTCCTGCTGGACGGGCCAGCGGTTCTGGGCGATCCCTCCCAGTGGCTCTGCCAGAACGTGTGCATCGTGAACACGCGCCGCAGCCTCCAGAAGTTGATCGAGGAGGCAGTCATACGCCCCGTCGATCCCCTGGCGACGGCCCGCCTGATAAACGGGGCGCTGCTGGGCGCATCGCTGTGGATCGCCAGCGCAGACGACCCACGCGCCGCTTCCGAAAAAGCCGTGCAGGGATTTCTTGTACTGGTGGCGGGCTTGCGGCGGGACACCTCTCCCGCGCAGCCGTAACAACCCAAAGGTGCCGACCGGCAGGCCGGACTCTTTGACCCAGAAATATAGGAGTAATATTGAATGTCATCTCAACTCCAAGACGCTCTAGGCATGTTCGCCTTTCTCGCTATCGAGCTATCGGTTTTATTCATTGGCATTAGCTTGCTGGTCGGAGTTCTTCAACGTCACATCCCACCATCCAAGGTGGAAGCGTTACTGACTTCCAGTGGGAAGCGAGGCTATTTTCTTGCTGCTGGTTTAGGAGCTATAACGCCCTTCTGTAGTTGCTCGACTATCCCCATGTTGAAAGGGTTGATTCGGGCACGGGCCGGTTTTGGGCCGATGATGGTGTTTCTTTTCTCATCTCCGTTGCTGAATCCTATCGTCGTCGGCCTGCTGGTTGCCACGTTTGGATGGACACTTACTGCTATCTATGTGCTCGCCGCTTTGGTGGTCGCGGTAGGTGCCGGATGGCTGCTTCACACGCTTGGCTTCGAGCGTTATGTGCGCCGGACGGCGACACAAGAGAGCAGTGGATGTAGTTCATCAGCAAGCCCGTGCAGTGCTACATCGACCGCATCGAGTTGCGGCACCAACAGCTGCGACACCACTCCGAAGACGGCTTCTTGCGGGGCTGATAGGAAGACAACAGTCTCTACGTCTAGCGAATGCTGTGACAGTCAACCCACTGTCACGGTTAAGAAAGAAGGGAAGTACAGTGGTGTGTGGCGGGAAGCTTGGTCGGACTTTATCGATGTGTTGCCTTACCTGCTCATCGGTATTGCGATTGGCAGCGTGATCTATGGTTTCATGCCCACTGACTTATTGGAGCAGTATGCAGGCCCAGATAATCCCTTTGCCATTCCAGTTGCCGCTGTCATCGGCGTGCCGTTGTATATTCGCGCTGAAGCCGTCATACCTCTGGCAGCGGCTCTGATGGCCAAAGGCGTGGGTGCCGGGACGGTGCTAGCGTTTATCATCGGCAGTGCCGGAGCCAGCCTGACTGAGCTCATTCTGTTGCGCTCTTTGTTCACGCTGAAGCTTTTAGCGGCGTTTTTAGCAGTCATTTTTGCTATGGCGATGATTGCCGGTTACGCCACCTACCTGTTTTTCTGATCAAGGCGGGAGATGATTAATTCGTTAAGCCTTCCTGGGTACCAGTTGGTGGATTCTGATGAGCAGAATGAAGACATACATTTTCGGCTTGAAGCACCTACACCAGTAGCCTGCGAGGGGTGCGGCGTGCAGGGTGAGTTCGTGCGGTTCGGCAAGCGTGACGTTCCCTATCGTGATCTGCCCATCCACGGCAAGCGGGTCACTCTCTGGGTGGTCCGCCGCCGATACACCTGCCGGGCCTGCAAGACAACATTCAGGCCCCAGCTACCGGAGATGGTGGACGGATTCCGTATGACACTGCGGCTGCATGAGTACGTGGAGAAGGAATCCTTCAACCACCCCTACACCTTTGTGGCGGCACAGACCGGCCTGGACGAGAAGACGGTGCGCGACATCTTCAACGCCCGCGCCGAGTTCCTGGGGCGCTGGCACCGCTTCGAGACGCCCCGCATCCTGGGCATTGACGAGCTATACCTGAACAAGCGCTACCGCTGCATTCTGACCAACATTGAGGAGCGAACCCTGCTCGACCTGCTGGCCACCCGCCGCCAGGACGTGGTGACCAACTACCTGATGAAGCTGAAAGACCGGCAGAAGGTCGAGATCGTCAGCATGGACATGTGGAACCCCTACCGGGCAGCGGTCAAGGCTGTGCTGCCCCAGGCCCGTATCGTGGTCGATAAGTTCCATGTGGTGCGCATGGCCAACGATGCCCTAGAGAGAGTGCGCAAGGGCCTCAGAAAGGAGCCGAAACCGTCCCAGAGCCGGACTCTCAAGGGAGACCGGAAAATCCTGCTGAAACGCGCTCACGAAGTCTCAGACCGGGAGCGCCTCATCATGGAGACCTGGACAGGCGCGTTCCCGCAACTGCTGGCCGCCTACGAGCACAAGGAGCGCTTCTACGGCATCTGGGACGCCACCACACGGCTCCAGGCAGAAGCCGCCCTGGACGAGTGGATAGCCACCATCCCGAAGGGCCAAAAGGAAGTCTGGAGCGATCTGGTCAGGGCAGTGGGAAACTGGCGCGAAGAGACCATGACCTACTTCGAGACGGACATGCCCGTCACCAACGCTTACACGGAGTCCATCAACCGACTGGCCAAGGACAAGAACCGTGAAGGGCGCGGTTACTCCTTCGAGGTGATGCGGGCACGAATGCTCTACACCACGAAGCACAAGAAGAAGGCACCGACTGCGAAGGTCTCTCCTTTCTACAAGAAAACCATCGGTTACGGACTGCCGGACTTCGCAGAGGAACTCAACTACGGAGTCGATCTATCAACCATCTGAGGGTGGTATCAGATTGATGGGGTGAAGGTGCCCCATCAACCATTAAATCCGTATACCCCAACCATTAAATCCGTATACCCGTATTTCTCAATGTCCCGTCTTTTGGCGACGTGGGTCACATCCATGACCTGTGGCCATTCATGGGCTACGTCACGGCACAGACGTCGCGCATCGCGCTCGCAACTGGCAGCGTCATCACCACTCTGCGTCATCCCTTGCTTGTGGCCAAAGCAGCAGCCTCGATCGACCGCTTGTCAAATCAGCGCCTGGTGCTAGGTATCGCCACGGGTGATCGGCCAACAGAGTTCCCGGCCTTCGGTCAGACAATGGATGCGCGAGCCACGTTGTTCCAAGAAGCATTGACTGTGTTGCGTCAAGCCTGGCGTGAGGACTTCCCGGAAATCTCCACGCCCCGAGTGAACTTGTCGGGTGCAGATACGCTGCCGAAACCGGCGTTGAGAGACATTCCCGTGATGGTGACTGGTCATTCACGCCAGTCGGTCGAATGGATTGCCGAGCATGGGGATGGCTGGCTTTACTATCCCCAAAATATCGCGCAGCAAGCCATGACAATCAAGAATTGGCGGTCGCTGACACCAAGATTCAAACCCTTCACGCAATCCTTCTATATTGACCTGTCGGAGAATCCCGATGAACCCCCGTCGCCCATCTTCCTCGGGTTTCGGGCTGGTCACCGATTCTTTACTGACTACTTCAGCCGCTTGCGCGATATTGGGGTTAATCATATTGGCCTCAACCTGAAATACGCGACACGTCCGGCGCATGAGATTGTTCAGGAACTTGGCGAGCATGTCGTACCGCACTTTCCGGCGCACGCTACTGCCCATTTGGAGGAGGCGCAGGATGCTGCACGGTCATAAAATTTTTGCCTGGGATCTCGCTTTTACTTCTTCGGCTGGTACCTATGCCTTCGATGTCCAATGCGAAATGCTGGCTGACATCGGTTATGACGGCCTGACCTATGCCGTCTGGTCAGGGAGCCGATGGGAAACCGCAAAGCGTCTATCCACCGTGAAAGATCGTTTCGGTTTGGAGGTCTTTAGCGTGTATGTGGTGATCGACCTGGATCAGGGCCCACAGCATCCCATCAACGCAGGACTCTTGCGGATGCTTGAGGAGATGGAAGGCGTGAAGGCTGTCAATCTTGGAATCAGGACGGCAGGCCACGGTTCAAATCATCGAAAGGCACCGGACGACAAGGTATTGCAGGACTTCCTTGGTCGGGCACTTGAGATTTGCGCACGGCGCGGAATTGACATCCTGCTGTATTTTCATCTGGGCTTCTGGATGGATCATTACTCCATTGCGGCACAGATCTGCTCGGTCGTGAACCATCCGAATCTCGGCATCGTGTTTCCAAGCTATCACTGGTATGGCTACGAAACCAATGCAGGCAGCCCGACGGAGGGCTATCAGGCAGTAGACCCGACGCCAGCGTTAATGGCGTCAACACCCTTCATGCGGGAATTGACTCTCAGCGGCGCAACCCGCAGCCCACTTGGCTGGAGTCGTATTGCCACTTTCGAGGCGCTCGATGCAGGAGAACTCGACAACTTCGCACTTCTTGGACTTGCCAAGTCGTTCGGTTATACCGGCCCCGTCGGCTATGACGGCACATTGGTCGGGGGGAATCCATACAGCACGCTCAAACGCTCCTATGACGCGATGGACGAGATGTTGGGTTTGCTGACAAAGCACCCTGGTTGGGCCAAGCGTGAAACGCACCCGTAACCTATGATTGAGCACACCTACATGTCCCAACACCCTTTGATTGCTGCCCAATTGAGGCAGGCGATGCGCGGCGTGGCCTCCACGGTGACGCTAATCACGTCGATCGCTCCCGATGGCCACGGACACGTAATGATCGCCAGTTCATTCACATCAGTCTCACTGGAGCCGCCCACGGTTCTAGTGTGCATTGGTCAGCAAACCCGTATCCATGGGCCGCTGCTGGCTGCTCGACGATTCTGCATCAATGTACTCCGCGCAGAACAGGAGGTACTTGCGGTGCACTGCCGTAGCGCCACGGGGACCGACCGTTTCGATCATGAAGCCTGGCGATTTGATGAAGTCAATGGGTTGCCCTATCTGCAAGGGGCGCAGGCTTCGCTGTTCTGTGAGCTGATTGAACACCATGCAGTCGGCACCCACTCGGTAATGCTGGCCAGTGTCGAGCGTGTGCTCACATCTGCATATGCCGATCCACTCGTCTATCTGGATGGCCGCTTCCGGGCCATAGATCCAACCCGTTGAAGATATGCAGCGAAGAATTTCACAACTGCCTCGGCATATCTCTAGACAGCCTGCCGGGTTATGTGGCTGAGACTCTTCGAGCATTAGCCAATGCCCATTCCCCGCTGCCGTCCGATTTCCCACGCCACGCCGCCACCGCTCACCGTCGCGGCAAGTTGCTGCCCCAGTCGCTGTTCAATCACCGGCTTCCACGGCACCAGACTGAACCCCATGCCGTCGTCTAGCATCGCGTAGCGCCCGCTGGCGAGCATGAGGCTGCGCCGGTAGATGCCAGCCACGCGCTGCCCGTCGGTGACGGGCCGATGCGCTAGGCCGATTTCGGCGGCAATATCCTTGGCGGCCTTTGCCAGTTCCCGATTCCGCAGCGTCCCCAGCAAGTTCCGGGCGAGGATCACCCGCTGCCCACGCCGCTGGGCCAGCCCCTGTTCTTCAAGGAAGTCGGCGCGCTGCTGCAAGGCTTCCTTCGTCTCGCCGCCAAAGCCCAGATCGCCCAGCCCCTTGCCGCCACCGATCAACTGCTGGTCCAGCCAGGTCGCGCCGATCACGCGGGCCTGCCGCTCGATGGGCAAGTGCGATTTCAGCTCCACCGCCACGCCGCCCAGGCGCTGTGCGTCGTTCTGGCGGCCACGTTCGGCCAGGTCGTCCGGCACCTTCCATAGTCCATCAGCCACACGTTCCACGATGCCGGCCCGGCGCAGGGCTTCCAGTCGGCGGACATGGGCCGCGACGACCTCCTGCGGGTCGCGGCCGGGCTTGGCTCGGCCTTGCTCGATCGCCAGGTGATGATCGGCGCGGTACAGGCCATCGCTCGCCAGCGCGGCGATGTTCTTGTCGGCCGCCCGCACCTCGTTGGAACCGCGTACCTCCACCACGGCTCCGGTGGGATAGTTCGCCAGCTCGTCGCGGGCGTTCAAAGCGACGTAGTGGGCCTTGCCGTCCACGCCGTCGATGACCAGATAGCCGCGGTCGTGCAGCTCGTCGGCCAGCCCCTTGCCGGCCACGCGGCCGACGATGGTGCGGCCGTCGTCGCCGGGCTCAAACACCGCCTGCTCGCGCGGCTGGCCGCTCATGGCGCGCTGCATGGTGCGGATGATGTCACCACGCTCGCCCAAGGCGCGCAAGGTCTTCTCCGCGTCGGCATGCACGGCCCAGGTGCCGGGCTGCGTCTCGTCAGCCAGGCCCAGGCGCTGCAAGCGTTGGAGTCGGCCGATCAGCAGCAGCCGCTGGCGTTGCAGGCGGGGCTCATTGAAGCGCTCGATCTGCACCCGGCCATCCTCGCCGGCCTCACGCTGCAATGTGCGGTCGAGGCTCGTCCACCGCTCCTGTTCCACCTCGCGCTGCAAGGTCTGCTGGATCTCCAGTTCGGTGCGCGGCCCCAGCCATTCCGTCGCCAGTTCGGCGGCGCGATGGCGGAAGCCGTGGGCGATGTAGTCGCCCGCGATGATGAGGTCTTTGCCGGTGTCGTCGCGCCCGCGCACGATCAGGTGGGTGTGCGGGTTGTCGGTGTTCCAGTGATCGACTGCCACCCAATCCAGCCGCGTCCCCAGATCGGCTTCCATGCGGTTCACAAGATGCCGGGTGTAGGTGCGCAGGTCGTCCAGCTCGGCCCCGTCCTCGGGCGAGACGATGAAGCGGAAATGGTGCCGGTCGTCGTTGGCCCGCTCCTTGAAGGCATCGAGGTCGGCATCGTCAATCTGCGGCCCGTAGGCCCGGCCCGGTTCGCCATCGCGGCCGGCGCCGTCGCGCTCGATGTAGCGCAGGTGCTTGGCGAGCGACTGCGGGCTGGCGTTGCGTTGATTGACCAGTAGGGTCTTGATGGTCACGCGCCGCGACATGGACGTCAGCTTCGCCCCGGCGAAGCGCGCCGCCGTATGGCCGCGCCCCAGGCGCGAGCCGGGCCGCTGGCCGGCGCGTGCGCCGCTGCCGCCGGCTGCGGAATGGCGCATCGAGGACTTGCCGCCGCTGGCCTTGCCCGCCTGCTTGAGTACCTTGGAAACGAAGCTCTGGCCCTGGCCTTTGCCCCGGTTCTTCGGGGCGCTCGGACGCACCCGGAAATCGTCGTCGCGGCGGGCGGTCATGGCTGCGCTCCCTGCAAGCTCTGGCGTGTCCTGTCGTGCGAAGCACGGGGACATGCCTGCATTGGCGCGGGCCTCGCGCCCCAAGCGGCACGGTGGCGAAGCCGCTCCGTGCCGCGCCACCCCCATGTGCAGACAGGCTTTCTACGCGGCCTGGTGCCGCGTCCTTTTGTCTTGCCTTCCGCCTTTGCCCTTCGCTGTCGCTCCGGGTGTCGGCGGTCCGGCGGCGCTGTGCTGCTTGCAGCTAGCGCGCCGGCGAGCGCGCCAATGGCCGCAGGCCGGGCGCGTTCGAGGCAAGACGCCTGCACATTGGACGGCTGCGCCGGATGTTGCGCGAAGCGCGGCGCGGATGCGTTCGCGCTGCACGCGCGACGACATGGCAACAGCATCCAGAACGACATGCCAGATGGCACGATGAGATGCACGGTGACGTGCAGCGAATCGGCGGCCATCATGAGCGTGTCTCCAGCCAGACCGGATGCGCGACGCCGATCAGGACGGATGCGCTGACCGGCCCGAAATAGCGGCTGTCGAACGATGCCGGATTGGTCACGCTCAATAGGAACAGCTCGCCCTCGGCCAGCGGGCGGCAATGCGGCCAGGATGGCAGCGGCCGGCCCAGCCGATCAGCAGGCAGCGCGGCGGCCGTAGGCACGCCGTCGATGCGTACCTGACCGGCGACGATGCAGACGTGTTGCGGCGCGACCGCGCCCACACGTTTGAGCAGCGGAACGTGTGCCGGCAGGTAGCCGCGCTGCGCAGCGAGCGCGGCAGCGTCGGCAGGCAATAGGGTCAAGACGATGCTGCCCACGGACAAGGAACGTGGCAGCGAGGTGGCCCGATGGTCGAGCGGCTTCACGCGATACCAGCCGACCGGCACGCTGTCGGACGGGTTGTAGATCAGGCGCGGCAGCGGCTGCACGAACGCCGCCCAGGCCAGCGCAGCGAGGCCGCAGGCGGACAGGCCAGCCAGCACGATGCGAGCGCGCAGGCGCGAGCGAGGATGCGGCGCGGCTTCGGGCGTGCGTGCGACAGTGGAATGGACCGTCATGGCAGCGCCCTCCCGGTCAGCCAAGCGGCGTGCCGCTCGGCGGTGTATTCGGGCAGCGGCAGACGGGCCGCCAGACGGTTGCCCAGCGTGCGCCAGTACGCGGGCGAAACGTCGATGGCGGCGATGCCCTGCGCGCCGATGCCGTCGATGCGTTCGAGCACGGCACGCACCGCGTTCTCGCCTTCGGCGTGCAGCAGCAGGCGTGCGCCGGGCCGCACGCCGGGGATGCGCTGCACGTCGTCCAGCGGCGTGCCAGCCTGCATCACCATGAGCTGCCAGCGGATCGTTCCGTAGTCGTTGGCCTGCCAGCGAATGCGGCAGAACATCGCGCCCGGCAGGAACACCGCGCAGCGCCGCCAGCGGTCGAGCCGCAGCATGCGTGCCGGTTCGCCGAAGCGCAGGTAGAGCTTGAACTGCGGTTCGATGTAGGCCAGCGAAACGCGCGTCAGCGGCACGCTGCCGACGAGGCCAGCGAGTACCGAAGGCGCGCGCAGCGGCGCAGCCGTGGCCGCGTGCGCCGCAGGTAAAGCGGATGCGTTCATGGCATCTTCTCCGGGGGAAACTCCCGCTCCAGCAGGCCGCGCAGCAAGTCGGCCACGGTCACGCCCTGCGTGAAGGCCGACACCTTGATACGCGCCCGCAGCGCGGGCGTGATGTCGAGGGTCAGGCGGGCTGTGTAGAGGTCGCCCTTGTTCAGCGCATCGGCATCGCCCTGGCGAATCCACGCCTCGGCGTGTGGATTCGTGGGCGGACGCGCGCCAATGCCGACGCGCTTGGCGCGTGGTGACGGTTGCGCTGTCATGTCGGCCACCGCAGCAGTTCATCCACCAGGGCGGTGATTTCGCGTGCGGCGGCGCTGTCAGGTGCCGTTTCGCGGGCGAGTCGGCCAGCGGCCACGCTGTCGGCGAACACAATGCGCTGATGCACTTCCGCGCGCAGCGCAGGTAGCGGCTGGTCGGCGAGCGCCTGGCGTGCCTCGCGCCCGATCACGGTGGTGCTGACGCGCCGATTGATGACAAAGGCCGCGCGCAGCGCAGGCCGAAAGACTTGCGCCTCTCGGATCAGCGCCACCATCTCGGCGCTGGCCCACAGGTCATAGGGGCTGGGCTGCACCGGGATCAGCACGCGCTCGGCCGCCAGCAGCGCGGAACGCGCCAAGGCGGCGATGCGCGGCGGCCCGTCGATGACGACGTGATCGGCCCGACTGGCGAGTTCTGGCGCTTCCTGATGCAGCGTTTCGCGTGCCAGGCCCACGGCGCTGAACAGCCGTGGCAAGCCTTGCTGACTTCTGCGCTGCGCCCAGTCGAGCGATGAACCCTGCGGGTCGGCATCCAGCAGGATGACGTGCTGGCCACGCATTGCCAGTTCGCCGGCGATGTGTGTGGCGAGCGTGGTCTTGCCGACGCCGCCCTTCTGGTTGAGCAGAGCGACGATCATGGCGTGGCCCTCCATGCTGGAAAGCCTTGCTTTGATCGGTCTGCAAAACCTGTCGGCTGGTGGCTGGTATTACCTGCCGTTTCTGGCCGCGTGGTGGTTGTCCACCGCAGCGGCGTTGCCCTACTAAAAGTTAGAGAAATTAAGTTAGGGAAGTTAGAGGGCGCGCAAACCCAATGCTGGCGCGGGTTTGCGGCCGATCGGCACGCCTGATAGCACGATAGTCCCACGCCTGATAGCACGATACCCCGCACGCCTGATAGCACGACACCATTCACAGGCTCTCCCGGAGTTATCCCCGTGCCGTATGCGGCACTGGCCGGAACGTCAGCAGCTCCATGCCGTTGTCCGGCATCCGCTCGATGCCCAGGACGTAGCCGGGCAGCGACTGCCGCGCGACCAGGGCGCGCAGGTCGCAGGCGAAGTCGTAGGGCTTGGCGGTGCTGCCGGATTTCTGGTGCAGGTAGCGGAAGTCGAACTGCCAGCCGTATGCCTGCTTGCCGCCGTGCTTGCGGACGAGCCGGTACAGCCACCGCTCGATGCCGCCGGTCAGCCGGAAGTACGCCGGGTCGATGGTCAGCACCAGGGCGGCGTCGAGCACGCCGGCATAGAACCAGTCCGGCAGGATCAGTTCGATGCCCAGCGGCGTGCCGCTGGCATCGGCCAGTTCCTTCCATTCGTTGATCCACGAAAACCGATGCAGACGCCGCCCGGTTGTCTCGCGGATGGACGTGGCCACCGTGGTCGATTGCAGCCGGTCGAGTGCGGCCTTGAGGCGCTGGTAGTCGCGCAGCGACTTGCCGCGCCCGATGAAGCGCAGGATCTCGTAGGGCGTGACCCGCATCAGCCGCGACGGGCGCAGGCCCGCGTCCTTCGCTTCCACGATCTGCGAGGCCGCCCAAATGAGGATGTCCGCATCCCAAATCGTGGCGATGCCGTGCTCGGCGGTGCCTTCCACGCGGATCGTCACGTTGCCCGCGCGGAAGTCGATGGGTTTGACCCGCTTGGACTTGGCGAGCGAGAAGAAGGGATAGGCCATCAAGTCCTGACTGTCGCGCGGCGCCATGTCGCCCGGCAAGGCGCGGAACAGGTCGAGCTGTTCGCGCTCTTGCAACGGCCGCTGCCGGGACGGCAGCGCAGGGCTGGACATGGCGATGGCCTGCCGCGCGCCGCCGATCAGCGCGCACGGCTGTCGGCCGAGTGGTGCTCGGCGTATTCGGGATCGGAGGTCGTCTCGAAGCTGCGGTCGGCAGCCCAGGCATCGAGGTCGGCCACGGCGTACATGACGCGCCTGCCGAACTTGCGAAAGCGCGGGCCGCCACCGATCACGCGCTGCTTTTCCAGCGTGCGCGGCGACAGGCGCAGGTACTCGGCGGCTTCGTCGTTGGTGAGATAACGCTGGGGCTGCGCGGCAGCGGTCGAGACAGTGGCGGCAGGCCGCAAGGGAGCGGGACGCATGGTGTGAACCTCCATCGGTTGAAAGCGCCCGGCCACACAGCGCGACCGGATGGAGGCAGTCTCAGAAAACGCGGCCTTCCTGCTCAGGGTCGTTTTGCGTCGTCTTCAGAACGACCCTTCTCAAGCGGCGGAAGCTGTGCTAATTGGCGGTAGCCGCCGCGCATCAGCGCATCGCCGCGACGCGCCAGGCGGCGCACCTTGGAGCGCAGCCCGCATCGCTGTACCAGTCGGCCACGGCTTCCACGCCAAACAACCCTTCGCCCACCTCGCGCAAGGACGCACCCGCCAGGGTCGCGTCAAGCGCCTGCAAGGTGTGCAACTCCAGCAGCGCGGCAGGTGTTGGCCTGGGCTTGGCGGCAGCCAGTGCCGCGTCGGGCGCATGGCCGCGCGCAGGCACGGCAGCGCCGCCGCGGCGGGCATAGACCACGGCCTTGCCATCTTCCAGGCCGGGTGCCAGTGCGTAGCGCTGGCAATGGTCTGGGCTGCGCGCGATCAGCGTCAGCCCCTTGCCGTCGTGGAGCAGTTGCTTATGACCCGGAAGGCTCCAGAACGCGAAAGCCGTGGCATCGGGCGGTGGGTCGGCATCGGGATAGAGCTGCACCACGGCGGCATGGCCGGGCAGCCAGACCGGATGCGCGTCGCGCGCATCCAAGGTCGGGTCTTCCAGCAGGCGCAAGCCCCAGCGATGCGCTGCCTGCTGTGCCACCTGTGGCCGGCGATGACGGCGCAGCCAGTCGAGCCGGTAGTCGGGATGTCTGCGCAGGTACTCCCAGGCCAGCGCGAGCGCATCCAGCCATAGGACATACAGGTACGCAGCGGTCGGATACCAATGCGCGACGTGATGGGGATCGACCATGACGCAACCTCCTGCGAACAGGACTCGCCGCCACGGCAGAACTCCGCGCTACATCGTCATCGTCAGAATGTCATGGGTCAAAAAAGTGGATGGGGCTGTCAAGACCGATTGGCTCCGATGCGTTGCGGTATTCGTCTCAATGCTGCGGCGGCAGCGTCCCGACCTTGGGACGCGGTATAGGCCAGCCTGCCGCAGCCCGCGCCCGGCATCATGTCTATTTGGATCAGACTGGCGTGGCTACGCCGCAAGAATGCCGATTGAGACCTGCCCGGTCTGACACCAGACTGAAAAAGTCACAGTAGGTCGTATTCAGTCCGGGATAGCCCAGTCGCGCTCGGCCAGCCGGGTGTATTCCGACAGCGTGCGCGTAGGGCGGAAATAGAGGTCGCGCATCACGGGCTGCTTGCGCGGCCCGACGATGCCAGCCAGCTCGGACAACTTGACGGTGCCTTGCGCTGGCATACCGATCCCCAAGTCGATGAGGCCCCAGGCGGTATCACCGTCGGCGGGATCGAGCGCGGCCAGCAGCCAAGTCACGTGCGCGTCCGGCATGAACAGCCGCACCACGGGCACCGGGTCGATGGCTTCGCCAGCGGTGCGGGCCTGGCCGTGGGCCAGCAGGCGCGCGCGGTCGTCCTCGGTGATGAGTGGATTCATGGCGATCCCCTCCGGCTGCACGAATCCGCCAAAGCGTGAAAGCGCAAAGCCGTATCGGCGGATTTGTGCATAAACACGATTGTGGTTCCGTTACTTCGCGCCTTTGTTGAAACCCATAAATGCGGATTTCTGTAGAAGCGCAAAACAGTGGGATTTCAAAGAATGAGTTAAAGATAACGTGGTTTTAATTGTGCTGCGAATCGACGCTTCTGTCTATGCAGAAGCGATCCGTCCAGCCCGGCCGACCAGCCGGCACCACCACCCATGACGCCGAGTTGGCTCACGCCTTCGGCGCTGCGGTGCGTGCGCTGCGGATGGAGCGTGGCATTGCGCAGGAATCGCTGGCGCACCTGGCCGGCGTCGAGCGTTCCCACATGGGCAAGATCGAGCGCGGCGAGCACATACCCACGCTGGCGATCATCTTCAAGATTGCCAGCGCGCTCGAATGCAGCACGGCGGTGCTGATGAGCGAGGCCGAAAGTCAGCTCGCAGCAGCGGCCCAGCCGTAGGCGCCGGCCCGGTCGATCCGGCACAAGCCGGTTCGGCGGTGTTTCAGGGGCGCCAAGTGCAGCGCGGCGGGGACGGGTCTTGCGCCGATCCCTTGGAGGCAAGCGAAGCGCGCAGCGCCGCAGGCGCGAAGGCGTGAGGGATTGGAGCCGAATGGCCGTGACGGCAAAGGCGGCACGGGGCGCAGCCCGCAAAGCCCGGCGGTGCATCGCGCCGACACGCCATGCCCCGACCGCAGACACCGCTTCCCAGCATGGAGAGGCAGCCCGCTATGGGCCACTACCTGCCGCTGCCACATTCGGGACGAGCAAACAGCACAGCGCCCCGCCGCGATGGGCGGGGCGCTGCGGCGGTCATGCCGCCTGGGGCTTGCTGCGCGACCAGATCAGGTCGTGCGTGCCGTCCTCGCCTTCGATCAGGCGGGCATAGACCGTGGCCGGGAACGAAGGATCGTCGAGGGTCACGGAGATGTAGTCCCGCCCGGCCTCGCTGGTCTTCTTCCACGCCGCGCCGATGTCGTGGCCGGCCGCCTGGAGGCGGAAGTCCGGGGCTTTCTCGTTGTCCCCCTTGTCGTTGGGAGCCAGCTTGACCTTGACGTTGAGCGTCAGGGTGCGAAGCGTGCCGGTGAAGCCGTCTTTGTCTGCGGTGAAGCTGCCGATGTTGGCCATGATGAAACTCCTTTTGGTGGAACAAGGTTCGCGCCCATCGCGTCCTTGTTGTGATCCGGCCGGCGGGGGACGGGCTGGCTGCACCGCTTGCGGTCGCAACGCAGTGGAGAGCCGGGAGGCGAAAAGAATTTGTCCCGCGAGGAATCTGCGCAGCAGAGGGGAAATTGTTTTCGCCGCACGGTGGCAGCCATGAAGCCCGAGGCGCAGCCGTGCCACCACCAGGATTCACAACGAGACAAGGACGCCTTGGGCCGAACCGCTCCGAAAGGAGATGTGGCCGGCTCGGCATCCCCGCATGAAGGCTTCGCCGATTCGCCCGCTGACGCGGGCCACGTCAACCGCTCGACGACTGGCGAGAACGCCCCCGCCGCACCTAGCGGCGCCGGTTTTGAGGCGTGGTGTGGAAGCTCCATAGCGATGCCGGACGGGTTGTCCGTGAACCGCCCTTCGTGACGTGGTGAGCAGGAGCTGCCAGCGTTGAGGACGGCACGCATCTGCACAACCTGCCGCAGCAAGTCTCAGCGTGTTCGCCAGCGCCCCGTCCATTGCGGCGGGGTGCTGGCCGGGG
>NZ_JBLKDA010000015.1:0-53396 GCF_047530215.1 Enterobacter sp. 01-M-03-SI-ECC | reverse complement strand
ATCCGGCGTAGCCGGTTCGGCCGCATCGAGGGGTGCCAAGCTGCGCGCGGCGGGGATAGCCCGCAGGGCTTTCTCCTGGAGGCAAGCGAAGCGCGCAGCGCCGCAGGCGCGAAGGCGTGAGGGATTGAAGCCGAATGGCCGTGACGGCAAAGGCGGCACGGGGCGCAGCCCGCAAAGCCCGGTGGCGCACCGCGCCGACACGCGCAAGTCATTCTGGACGCCCCGCAAAGGGCCGAACGCAGAGTGACAGCAGAGGTAATCGCGTGGAAATCGAATCTCCGCAGGCGTCAGTCTGCTCCCAGTGCGTGGATGATGGGACAGTTGCCCTTCATCGCGCCCGCATCGCACTGGCACAGCAGTGTCGTGAGCGCCTTGCGCATCGCCGCCAGGTCGGCCAGCTTGGTTTCGATTGCCGCCAGCTTGTGCGAGGCCAGTTCGCGCGTTTCGGCACAGGCATGGGCCTCGTCGAGTTGGAGCAGGCCGCCGATCTCTTCCAGCGTGAAGCCCAATGCCTGCGCCCGCTTGATGAAGCGCACGCGCTTGACCGTGGTGGCATCGTAGCGGCGATACCCGTGGGCCGGCTTGTCCGGCTCCGGCATCAGCCCGCGCCGCTGATAGTAGCGGATGGTCTCGACGTTGACGCCGGCCTCGTCTGCCAGGCCCCCTATCGTCAGCTCGCTCATGGCTCAAACCCCTTGACTCCGTAGCATGGTACGGAGTTTAAAGTGGCAAGTGTCGAAGACGTTCGTACACGCCCATGCCCACCTTCAACTTCAAGAACTCGCTCGTCGCCGGAACACTGGCTGCCATCGGCGCCTCGGTGTGCTGTGTGGTGCCGTTGGTGCTGCTGATGATGGGCATCGGTGGTGCCTGGATCGCCAGCCTCACTGCGCTGGAGCCGCTGCGGCCCTGGTTTATTGCGGTAACGTTTCTGTTCGTGGGTCTGGCGTTCAGCCGTCTGTACTTTCAACAACCGGCCTGCGAGCCCGGCGCCGCCTGCGCCCAATCGAGCGTTCTCAAGCGCCAGCGGCTGATCTTCTGGGTCGTCGCGCTGGTGCTTCTCGCCTTGTTGTCGGTGCCTTGGCTGGCACCCTTGTTTCTCTGAAGGAACTCTCATGCACAAATCAGTCGCATCGCTGCTCGTCGCGCTGTCGCCGTTCGCTGCCTTGGCCGCAACGCCGCAGACGACCACGCTCCATGTGCAGAACATGACCTGCGAGCTGTGCCCGGTCACGGTGAAGAAATCGCTGGAGAGAGTGCCTGGCGTCAGCCAGGTCAGGATCGACTTCGCCAAGAAGACGGCGATCGTCACCTTCGACGCAGATCAGGCCCAAGTCTCGACGCTCGTGAAGGCGACCACCGACGCGGGCTACCCTTCGACGCTGCGCAAATGACAACCGGCACGCCCACACTGGAGTCGGTGCTGACCTGCCCGCACTGCGGCCATGCCCGGCACGAGACCATGCCGACCGATGCCTGCCAGTTCTTCTACGAGTGCGAACAGTGCAAGGCGTTGCTACGGCCGAAGGCGGGAGACTGCTGCGTGTTCTGCTCCTACGGATCGGTCAAGTGCCCGCCTGTGCAAATGCTGCGGGGGTGCTCCAGTTGCAGCACATGACGGACGCCAGCCATACGCCAGCAACCTGACTGGCGCGCTGCGTGGGCAGGCCGCTCGCGCATTTCAACGCCGCCGCCTGAGCCACTGCGAAGGCGGCGGCGTTCTGAATCGGTTGTTGGCCTTTGACACCGGGCGCGGCCACTGCCGCGCCCGGATTTGGCTTTCACCGCACCCAGGACGGAATGGCCTGGGCGCGGTGTTGATCGCGGTTATTCCTTCGTCTCGATGATCCACCATACGGCGCGCGCTAAGGCGCGGCCCGTGATGGGGTGAATGTCGGTGATGTCGGCGCGGGCCGTCCAACCCGAGGGCGGACGGTAGCCGCGCACGTCGCCATCGCCGTGCCACTGGCGGGCGCGTACCGTGCCAGGCGCATAGACCGTCGCCATGCGCGGGCGGCTGGTGGTGGTGCGGGTCATGGGAGCTTCTCTTTCCAGCGAAGCGCCCCGGTCGAGGCCGGGGCGCTTTTCTTCGACACGGATCAAGCGGCCAGCACCTCGGTGGGTTCATCCGCCATTGCTTCGGCATCCTCCGGTGCGTCATGCTCCGGGCCTTCCTCCTTCGGTCCTTCGCGCTTGAAGATGGTAGGCATCCACCCCGTGCCGTCGGCCAGCCGCTCGGCTTCGCTGGCAATGTCGGCCTTCTTCAACTTCGCCAGCCGGGTAACGTGTTCCGGCGCGAACTCGCCCACGGCTTGCAGAACCGCCGCTTTCGGAACGTGCTTGAAGTAGCCTTCTGCGGTCGGCTGCCACCATGCGGCCATGTCGAGGCCCACGGCCTGCGCCAATTCCTCACCGGGTTGCTGCACCGTGGCGCGGGGCGTCACCACGTCCACCGTGGAAGCCACGCATACGGCCAGCAGCCGCACCAGTTCGTCTTGCGGCTTCGCCAGCAGCGCGGCGAACAGTTCGGCGCTGTCCTCCGGCAAGGCTTCGCCCGCCACCTGTTGCAGTTCGCGCAGTGCCACGGCGGCGGGCGATTCCGGCCAGTCCGGGGCCATGCCTTCCAGCCGGTCTTGCACTTTCAAGCTCACGCCCAGCGGCAGGTCGTGGCCGTAGTGGCTGCCCTGCAAGATGGTCTGCACCATGCCATGCACCACGGCAGCCAGCGCGGCTTGCGGGTGCCGGGCGACTTCGATTTGCAGCGCGGCGGTGCGGTGGGCGCTCAACCGCTGCGCCAGCCGGTCAGACATGGCGGCGATCTTGGGCTGTTCGTCGTCCTCGCCTTCGTCGTCGTTTCCGGCTTCGCCTTCGCCGCCGAAACCCTGCCGCAAGCGTTCCAGCGTGCGCAGCGCCTTGGCTTCGGCCTCACGCATCAGGCCGCGATGAATCACGGTTTCGCCATTGCGGTCGATGGTGACGATAGCCCCGGCTGCGGCCTTCACGTTCGGACTGTAGTCCTGCAAGCCATCTTCCAGCGCCTGCAATTGCTCGCCCACGGCTTCGCCTTCCTCTTGCAGCGCGTCGGCCTTGTCCTCGTCCTCGGCGTCCAGCGCGGCATCCACGGCTTCGGCCAGTTCGTGCAGCTTGGCTTGCAGCTTCTCGATGCGTGCGGCTTCGCGCTTGTTCGGTTCGCGGCGCTCCTTCGGTGCGCGTTGGAAAGCGTGCAGGTCGGAATGGGTCATTCCCGGCGTGGCATCCACCCATGCCCAGCCTTCGGCGCGAACATTGGCGGCAATGCCTGCCAGCCGGTCTTGCGCCAGCCGTTCCAGCAACGCGGCATCGGTCAGATACACGCCTGCGTCATCTTCGGCGAACAGGTCACGGCGGATGCCGCCGCCTGCGGCTTCGTAGCTGTCCAGCCCGACGAAGCGCACCAGCGGATGCCGGTAGGCGTCGATTTCCCGTTCGGTCAGGCGTTCGCGCAAGTGCGAGGGGTGGCGCTGCCATTGCGGGGCATCGTAGAACGCGGCTTCCTGCGCAGTGTGGTCGTCAGTGATGGCAAGGGCCATCAACTGGTCAAGGCTCACGGCATCGGCGCGATAGTCGGCCATGAGGCGGGGAGAGACGTTCGCCAGCTTCAAGCGGCGCTGCACCACCAGCGGCGTAACGCTGAAATCCGCTGCAATGTCCTCGATGGGTCGGCCTTCGGCCACCAGTGCGGCGAAGGCTTCAAACTGGTCTGCCGGGTGCATGGCTTCGCGCTGCACGTTCTCGGTGAGGCTGGCCGTGCGGGCCGTGCCATCGGCCACCAGCAGGCAAGGCACCTCCCATTCCTTGCTGATACGGTGCTTCTTCGCCAGCAGCTTGAGGGCTGCGAGGCGACGGCCACCGGCGACCACTTCGTAATGCTCGCCATCGGCGGATGCAATCACGATCAGGTTTTGCAGCAGGCCCACGCGCTGGATGGATGCGGCCAGTTCAGGGATGGACATGCGCGGGGTCTTGCGCACGTTGCGGCCCGTGGGGCGCAGCACCAGCCGCGACAGCGGAACCAGAATCAGGTTCTTGGTCGGGTCGGCGGCTTCCAGCGCGGGGGCTTGGATGGCGCGGGCTTCGGTTTGGGTGATGGCGTTCATGGTGAAAACTCCTTGCGGTTAGGGAATGCAGCAGCGAAGAAAGCGGCAAGGGCTGCTGCCTGCCCCTGCCGCGTGGGGATCAGGCTTTCAACTGGCGCAGGCCATCGGCCAGCATCCAGAGGGCGCGATTCAGGCGCACATCGGAATCAATGCCCTGCACCGGGCGGGTCTGCTGGCGGCGTCCGTTGGCGCTGCGGCCATGCAATCCGCCCTTGGTCAAGTTCTCCTGCGTGCGGTTGAACACGCTCCACAAGTCCGGGCGGCGGTCGTCGAACCGGCGCGGCATCAGGATTTGCGATTCGGTGATGGGCGCGGGCTTGTTGTCGGTGGGGTCGTACTTGAGGGCCAGCGCGGAACGGGCGAACACTTCGGCCTCGCCTTCATCCAGCGTGATCGCGCGCATGGCATCGCGGGATTCCTTCACCCGCTCGAAGCCGCTCAATACCTCGAAAGCGCCTTCGATGACGGAACCGGCAACGTCGCCCTTATGGGGCACGCGCACATCGGCCACGGTGTCGCCGCAGACAAGGCCATTGCTGCAAACGAAGCGGAACATTCCGGCCAGCATCTGATAGCTGCTGGTGCCGTCATGCGAGTTCAGCAGCACGATTTCGTTAGCCTCCGCGCCGTTGATCTGGCTGGCGTGGCGCAGGCGAATCATGTGTTTGGTGTGCTCGCGGCGGCCTTCATCGCGCACGCGGGTCTGCGTCACCATGAACGGTTGAAATCCCTCCTTGCGAAGTTCGGTCAGCACCGTGGCGGTGGGGATGTAGCTGTACCGCTCGGAACGGCTCTCATGCGGGGCATCCGCGAAGATGGACGGGGCCACGCGACGAATCTGGTCATCGGACAGCGGGTAATCGCTGCGCAGCGAAGGGGAACGGGAAGCGAATCGGGATGCGAGTTGCATGGTCTTTCTCCTGACAAGAAAAGGCTGTTGAAGAAAACCGCACACCGGATTCCTAGATTCGGAGCCCAGCCTTTCGGCTGTTCGGTGCGGTCGGCACGAGGAACCCGGTTGGCCCTGTTGCCACCGTCTTTCCTGAGTTCATCGCCCGCGACGGTCAGGAGCGCGCGAACGGGTGCCGTCAAGGAGGCAAGCGCAGGGTTGGTGCGGCCCGCAGCGAAGCGAGGACACGGCCCTGCGCGCCTTGACGGCACACGGGCGCGGGCTACAGTCGCGGTGAAGGTGATGAAGTCAGGGAAGACGGCTGCACATGGCAACGGCCATCCCTCTGTGCCGAACCGCACGCAAGCGAAGCGCGCAGGCCCGAAGCTGGAAGCCGGGCCGGAGACGTCAGCCGAGCGGAGCGAGGGAACGATGGAAGCCCGTCAGGGGCAAAACCCCGCAGGGGGTTCGATGCGCAGCACGACAGCGCGACCGGCCATGTTTCTTGGCCGGGGACGCCCGGATTTCAAGGCTCGATGCACAAGCTCATTCGCCAAGCATCGGGAAGCAGAGCCAGTTGTGCCGGTGATTGCTGCGGTCTGGCCGATCCGGCGTAGCCGGTTCGGCGGTCTTTGAGGGGCGCCAAGCATCGCGCGGCGGGGATGGCCCGCAGGGCTTTCCCCTGGAGGCAAGCGCAGCGCCCCGTCAGGGGCGCGAAGGCATCACGCCAAGTCGTCAGGGCGCAGGCTGGATTCTGCAACCGGCATCCACGGCGAAGTCGAGTTCAGGTAGTAGCGCCTACCACGCGCATACAACCCCGAAGGCTCGGTGGGCTGGTAGAACCCGGTGACGCGGCGCCGAAACTGTGCGCCGTACTCGTTGGTGTAGATCACCGCGTCGCCGATCTTGAAGCGCAAGGGCTGGCCGTTCTCCGGCGCAAACGGCTTGAGCGCATCGTGCTGCGCCGTGATTTCGATGATGTAGTCGTGATGGCTGCTCATGGCATGGATCTCCTGCAAAGGTTGAGAAAGCACAAGGAGCGCCTTGCGGCGCTCCCAGGGCCGAGTCAGACAGCGATCCGCCCGGCCAGACGCGCATCGCGTGCGTAGGCGCTCAACCGCTTCTCGGCGCGGAAAGACAGGTCGCGCTCGATCGGCAGGCCCAGCCCGCCGCGCACCGTCGCCAGTTCGCCCAAGCTGACCCAGCCGATTTCCGGCGCCCCCAGGCCCAGGTCGCAAAGACCAAAGGCGTGGTCGTGGTCGTCGGGATCAATCTCGGTCAGCAGCCAGGTCGCGCCGGCGTCCGGCGTGAACAGCTTGACCACGGGGGCCGGATCGAAGTCCGGGTTCTCCAAGGATTCGCGGCCGTTGGCCAGCAGCACGATGCGCTGCTCGTCAGTGATGAGTGCGTTGTTCATGGTGAACTCCTGAAGGGTTGCCGGGCGGAATTGCCCGACCCTTCCGGGGCACGGCGCAGCGCAAGCAGTCAGGGGTCAACGACGGCCGCCAGGACGCAAGCGCCATCGGCGCGCAGCCCTTGACGGCGAGCACGCCGTGGCACGATGAAGGGAACAGCAAGACCGCCTCCCTTGCACCTCCATATGCGTCGGTTTTAGGCGAGCAGAGCACCCAGGTCGGAGGCGCCAGGGGGCATAGCCGGATGGCCGTGATTCGACACGAAGCGCGGGACACAGCCCGCGAACCCGACGGCGGCACGCCGGGGCGCCACGAGGTTCTGTTTGCTGGTTTCTTGCGCAATGATTCAATAAATGTTGTATTATCGAACCATGAACGATGATCAAGCTGTTTCCGCCCTCGGTGCCCTGGCCCACACCCAACGCCTGCGCGTGTTCCGCGCCCTGGTCGTCGCAGGCCCCGAGGGGCTGACGCCCAGCGTCTTGGCAGACCAGCTCGACGTGGCCCGCAACTCTCTGTCCTTCCATCTGAAGGAGCTGGCTCACGCTGGCCTCGTCACCATCGAACAGCAAGGGCGCAACCTGATCTATCGCGCCGACTTCGCGCAGATGAACAGTCTGCTTGGCTACATGACCGAGCACTGCTGCCAGGGCGGCGTATGCGAAGTCACTGAATCTCCCTCCACCTGTGCCTCCTGCTGAAAGGAACTCTCCATGAAGCGCTTCCACGTCCACCTGCACGTCGATGACTTGAACCGCAGCATCGGCTTCTATTCCCAACTATTCGCGGCGCAGCCTGCGCGCGTCGAAGGCGACTACGCGAAGTGGATGCTCGAAGACCCGCCGGTCAACTTCGCCATCTCCACGCGCGGCAACAAGCCGGGCATCGACCACCTGGGCATCCAGACTGACGACGCCGAGGAACTGGCCGCCTTGAAACTCCGCGCACAAGCCGCCGACATGGAGTTGCTCGACGAAGGCACGACCACCTGCTGCTACGCACGCAGCGAGAAGCATTGGGTCACCGATCCGCAGGGTATTGCCTGGGAGCACTTCCACACGTTAGGCAGCATCCCGGTCTTCCATGAGGCGGCCTCAGTCACGACACCGATCACCGCACCGGCTTGCTGCACAGCAAGCCCCCGTTCTTCCTGCTGTTGAGAAAGCACACCATGACCACAAAGGCCACATACAACGCACTGTTCATCTGCACGGGCAATTCCGCACGCTCCATCCTCGCCGAAGGCATCCTCAACGAACTGGGCCAAGGGCGCTTTCGGGCGTACTCGGCAGGTAGCCAGCCCAAGGGCGAAGTGCATCCGCTGGCGCTCGCCACGCTGGAGAGGCTGCACATGCCAACGACTGGCTACCGCAGCAAAAGCTGGGATGAGTTCGTAGCGCCGGGGGCGCCGGTGTTCGACTTCATTTTTACCGTCTGCGACAACGCCGCCGGCGAGGCGTGCCCGTTTTGGCCGGGCAAGCCGGTATCGGCTCACTGGGGCGTGCCCGATCCGGCAGCCGTCGAAGGCAGCGAAGAACAACGACTCAAAGCGTTCAAGGATGCCGCGCTGATCTTGCGCCGCCGCATCGAGCTGTTTCTCTCGCTGCCACTGCAACGCCTGGACGCCATGTCGCTGCAACGCGAGTTGCGAAACATCGGCCAAGAGTGAAGAGCGTCACTTCATCAACAACCAATTTGAAAGGACACCCCATGCCAAACATCCAGATTTTCGACCCGGCGCTATGTTGCAGCACCGGCGTATGTGGCGTTGAAGTGGATCAAAACTTGGTGAACTTCGCCGCCGATGTGGATTGGGCCAAGCAAAACGGTGCTCAGGTCGAACGCTTCAACCTGGCACAGCAACCCCTCGCTTTCGCCGAAAACCCGACAGTGAAAGGCTTTTTACAACGCTCGGGCCAAGAGGCGCTGCCCCTGGTTCTGGTCGATGGTGAGGTGGCCTTGGCCGGCCGCTACCCCAGCCGAAGCGAATTGACCCGCTTGGCAGGCATCGAGGCGCCCGAAGCCTCGCCAGCCCAAAACGCCTGCTGCTCTGGCGGCCGCTGCTGCTGAACAAGGAGATCCCATGCACTTCCTGACCCAGCCGCCTCGCTTCCTGTTTTTCACCGGCAAAGGGGGCGTCGGCAAAACCTCCATCGCCTGCGCAACGGCCGTGCAACTGGCGACCCAGGGCAAGCGTGTCCTGCTCGTCAGTACCGACCCGGCTTCCAACGTGGGGCAGGTTTTCGGCGAACGCATCGGAAACCACATCACGACGATTGCCGCCGTGCCGAATCTATGGGCACTGGAAATCGACCCGCAGGCAGCCGCGCAAGCGTACCGTGACCGCATAGTCGGCCCAGTGCGAGGCGTGTTGCCCGATGCGGTAGTGGATGGCATCGAAGAATCCCTGTCGGGTGCCTGCACCACGGAAATCGCCGCCTTCGATGAGTTCACGGCCCTGCTGACCGATGCGGCGCTGACGCAGGATTACGCGCACATCATTTTCGACACAGCCCCTACCGGCCACACCATCCGCCTGCTGCAACTGCCGGGCGCATGGAGTGGCTTTCTGGAAGCAGGCAAAGGCGATGCGTCGTGCTTGGGACCGCTGGCGGGCCTGGAAAAACAGCGCAGTCAGTACAAGGCTGCGGTAGAGGCGTTGGCCGATCCCTTACGCACTCGTCTAGTGCTGGTTGCCCGTGCGCAGCGCCCCACGCTGCGCGAGGCGGCCCGCACCCATGAAGAACTGGCCGCTATCGGCCTGTCGCAGCAACACCTGGTCATCAACGGCGTATTCCCTGCCGGTGAGGCCGAAACCGATACGCTTGCCGCTGCCATCTACGAAAAAGAGCAGGCTACGCTGGCCGCCATTCCGTCTGTCCTCCAGGCGTTGCCTCGGGATCAGATCGCGCTCAAGCCGTTCAACCTCGTGGGCCTCGACGCTCTGCGCCACCTGCTGGTCGATACCGACGCCACGTATGGCGCCGATGCCATCGAGCTGCCCGACCAGATCAATGCACCGGACTTGTCCGCCCTGGTCGATGAAGTCGCTGCCGATGGGCACGGTCTGGTCATGGTGATGGGCAAAGGCGGCGTGGGCAAGACCACGCTGGCCGCCGCCATTGCCGTGGAGCTGGCGGGCCGGGGCCTGCCCGTGCATCTGACCACCTCCGACCCGGCTGCGCATCTGGCCGACACGCTGGAAGGTTCGCTTCCCAATCTGGCTCTCAGCCGCATCGACCCCCAGGAAGCCACGACACGCTATCGCCAGCATGTGATGGACACCAAGGGCGCGCAGCTCGATGCCGAAGGCCGCGCCTTGCTGGAAGAAGACCTGCGCTCGCCCTGCACCGAGGAAATCGCGGTGTTCCAGGCATTCTCCCGTGCCATCCGCGAAGGGGGCAGAAAGTTCGTGGTGATGGACACCGCGCCCACGGGCCACACCTTGCTGCTGCTCGACGCCACCGGCGCATACCACCGCGACATCGCCCGGCAGATGGGTGAGACGGGCGTTCACTTCACGACGCCGATGATGCAGTTGCAAGACCCGAAGCAGACCAAGGTGCTCATTGTCACCCTGGCCGAAACCACGCCCGTGCTGGAAGCGGCCAACCTGCAAGACGACCTGCGCCGCGCGGGCATCGAGCCGTGGGCCTGGATCGTTAACAACAGCGTGGCGGCCGCACATCCGCATTCCCCGCTGCTGCGCCAGCGCGCACGCAACGAGTTGCGGGAAATCGACGCCGTGGCCACACAACATGCCCGACGCCATGCTGTCGTGCCGCTTCTGACCGAAGAGCCGGTGGGAGTGGAGCGTCTGCGGGCTTTGGCAAACAGGAAAACCTCATGAATCACGACAGTCCCCAAAGCGGGCATTCGATGCTGAACACGCCATCGCGCCTGTCCTTCCTGGATCGCTATCTCACCGTCTGGATTTTCGCCGCGATGGCGCTGGGTGTTGCATTGGGCACGTTCTTCGACGGCTTGCCCGATGCGCTCAATGCGCTCTCGATCGGCACGACCAACGTCCCGATCGCCATCGGCCTGATCCTGATGATGTACCCGCCGCTGGCCAAGGTGCGCTACGAGACGCTACACGAGGTCTTCGCCGACCGGCGCGTGCTGCTGCTGTCACTGGTGCAGAACTGGATCATCGGGCCGGTGCTGATGTTCGTGCTGGCGGTGATTTTCCTACGCGACCAGCCGGAATACATGACCGGCCTGATCCTGATTGGACTGGCACGCTGCATCGCTATGGTGCTTGTGTGGAACCAGTTGGCGCGTGGTGATAACCAGTACGTCGCGGGCCTGGTCGCCTTCAATTCGATCTTCCAGATCCTGTTCTTCTCGACCTACGCCTGGTTCTTCCTGTCGGTGCTGCCGCCTGTGTTCGGCCTGCAAGGCAGCGTCATCGACGTGGGCTTTTGGACGATCACCGAGGCGGTACTGATTTACCTGGGCATCCCGTTCCTGGCCGGCTACCTGACCCGGCGCTCGCTGATTCGACGCAAGGGCCAGGACTGGTACGAGCGTGCATTCCTGCCGCGGATCAGCCCCATCACGCTGGCGGCGCTACTGTTCACCATCGTGGCCATGTTTAGCCTCAAAGGTGCCGACGTGGTGCGCCTGCCGATGGACGCGCTAAAGATTGCCGTGCCGCTGACACTCTACTTCGTGATCCAGTTCCTCATCAGTTTCTTCATGGGCCGGCTGATCCAGGCCGACTACCCACGCACCACCGCCATCGCCTTCACTGCCGCAGGCAACAACTTCGAGCTGGCCATCGCCGTGGCTATCGCGTCGTTCGGCCTGGCTTCGCCTGTCGCCTTCACCACGGTGATCGGGCCGCTGGTGGAAGTGCCGGTGCTCATCCTATTGGTGCATGTCGCCTTGCGGTTGGGCCGCCGGTGGCGGCTCAAGGGCGCCAGCATGTATTCCGCCAACCCCACGAATCCCTGAACCGAGGCAATGGCATGAGCCAGATCACCATCTATCACAACCCCGACTGCGGTACGTCGCGCAACGTGCTGGGCTTGATTCGCAACAGCGGCGAAGAGCCGACCATCATCGAATACTTGAAAACACCGCCCGACCGCGAGACGCTGAAAACGCTGATCGCCGCGATGGGCGTGCCAGTGCGTGCGGTGCTGCGCGAGAAAGGCACACCTTATGCGGAATTGGGCCTGGATGACTCCAAATGGAGCGACGAACATTTAATCGACTTCATGCTCCAGCACCCCATCCTCATCAACCGCCCCATCGTGGTCACGCCGCTGGGCACACTGCTGTGCAGACCTTCGGAAGCGGTGCTGGGCATCCTGCCCCAGCCGCAGCGCGGTGCATTCAGCAAGGAAGACGGCGAAGACGTCGTGAATGCGGAAGGCCGCCGTGTCTGAATCCAGAATCGACCTACCCAATATCGACACCGCGCTGTTCCAGCAACCCGATGCCCAGCGGTTGATGGCACCCGAGCGTGCCACCCACGCGCCGCGCTTCCTGCTGCTTTACGGCTCGCTGCGCGAACGCTCGTTCAGCCGCCTGGCTGCCGAAGAAGCGGCACGCATCCTGAGCGCGCTCGGCGGTGAGACACGGATGTTCAACCCCTCGGGCCTGCCGTTGGTGGATGACGCGCCTCACGATCACCCAAAGGTCAGGGAACTGCACGAACTGGTGCAATGGGCCGAAAGCATGGTGTGGAGTTCGCCCGAGCGCCACGGTGCCATGACCGGCTTGATGAAGACCCAAATCGACTGGATTCCTCTGTCGGTCGGCGCGGTGCGCCCGACACAGGGCAAGACGTTGGCGGTGATGCAGGTGTCGGGTGGATCGCAGTCCTTCAACGCCGTTAACCAGATGCGCGTGTTGGGCCGCTGGATGCGGATGCTGACCGTCCCAAATCAGTCTTCGGTCGCCAAGGCATACCAGGAGTTCGATGAAGCGGGACGCATGAAACCCTCGGCCTATTACGACCGCATCGTGGATGTGATGGAAGAGCTGATGAAGTTCACGCTGCTCACGCGCGACGTGGCGCCATATCTGGTAGATCGCTACAGCGAACGCAAGGAAAGCGCCGAAGCCCTGAGCCGGCGCGTCAATCAAGCAGCGATCTGAGAGCCGCCATCGCAGCAAAAAGGGGGCCGAAGCCCCCTCGGTCAAATCAGACCGCGTTCGGCGAAGGATATGGTGCTGCCACCCGCCACGATGATGTGATCCAGCGTGCGGACATCCACCAGCGCCAGCGCCTCCCTGAGCCGCTGGGTCAGTACCTTGTCGGCGCCGCTCGGTTCGGGGTTGCCGCTCGGATGGTTGTGCGAAACGATGACCGCTGCCGCATTGAGCCGCAGCGCCTCCTTGACCAGCTCGCGTGGATACACCGATGCACTGTCGATGGTGCCTCGGAAAAGCTCGCTGTATTCGATCAGGCGATGCTGCGTATCCAAGAACAGCACAGCGAAGACTTCATGCTCGAAACCAGCCAACTTGGCGCTCAGGTACTCCTTGACCGCCACCGGCGAACTGAACGACGCACCGCGCTGCATCTTGTACTCGATGGCCTGGCGTGCGGCCTCCAGAATTTGGTCGGCCGTCGCCAGCAGGTAGCGGCCCTGTGCATCGCGCACCATCAGCGAGGCATCGAACGAGGAAAAGGACAGTTGCGACATGATCGTGCTCCGGTTGCTCGGGCGGAATTGCCCGGAACCGTGGCCAGCACGGCGCAGCGCAAGCAGTCAGGGGTCGCAGACGGCCGCCAGGACGCAAGCGTGCATGGCACGCGCCGCCCTTGACGGCGAGAACGCCGTGATACGGTGAAGGGAACAGCAAGACCGCCCACACCCGCCCACTGCACACAGTCGGCTTTTGGGGCAAGCGGAGCACGCAGGCCCGAGAGGGCCGGAGGCGTCAGGGGTCAAAGCCGGATGGCCGCGATTCGGCACGAAGCGCGGGGCGCAGCCCGCGAACCCGACGGCGGCACGCCGGGACGCCCGACTGCTTGGGACAGGACTACTCGTTGTCGGTCTTGCGCTGCTCGATCTGCAACTGCGCCCGCTGCGTTGCCTGTTGCAGCCGCTCCACCAGCACGCCCCTCGGCGGCAAGGCGGTCAGATACTCGGCAACGTGGATACCCGACTTGTCCAGCTCCAGCAATTCGATCTGCTCGCGCTTCTTGCCGGTGCAAAGGATGATCCCGAGCGGCGAGGCTTCCTCCGGCTCCCGTTCGTGCTTGTCGAGCCACCGAAGGTAAAGCTCCATCTGCCCTTTGTAGGCCGCCTTGAAGTCACCTACCTTCAACTCCATCGCCACCAGCCGCCGCAGCTTGCGGTTGTAAAACAGCAGGTCAAGGTGGAAATCATCGTCGTCAATCGGGATGCGCTTCTGTCGGGCCACGAAGCTGAAACCCGCGCCCAGCTCCAGCAGGAAGGATTCCATTTCGCGGATGATCGCCGCCTCCAAGTCGCCTTCCTGCCATGTGTCCCGCAGTCCCAGGAAGTCGAGGATGTATGGGTCGCGCATGACCAGGGCGGGCGACATGCGCTGCGCATCGCGCATCGTCGCCAGTTCCTGCGCGATCGTCTCGCCCGGCTTCTGGGACAGCGCCGTGCGCTCGTACAGCATCGAGTCGATGCGCTCGCGCAGCGTCCGCACGCTCCAGCGTTCGGCGCTCGCCATCTGCGCGTAGTAGTCCCGCTGGAGTGGGTCTTTCAGCGGGATCAGGGCGATGAAGTGCGTCCAGCTCAATTCTCGTATCAGTGATACGAGAATCTGCTCGTCGGGGAAGGTGGCCGCGAACTGCACCATACGGCGCAGATTCTGCTCGGCAAAGCTGCTGCCGTACTCCTTCACCAACTGCGCCGCCAGGGTAGGCAGGACTTCCTTGCCATAAGCGCCCCGGCGCCCGTCCAAGACCTGCGTGTGGATGCGCTGGCCGATGTGCCAGTAGAGCATCGTCAGCTCGCTATTCACCGTCGAGGCGGCGTGCTTACGCGCCGCCTCGATCAGTGCCCGAATGTCGCCCAGCAGCGCCGACGGCGCTACGGGCGATGCCACAGATGACCGGCGCCTGGTCATGCTGTCGCCTCCGCAGGAGGCTGCTTGGCGCCGGTAATCGCCTTGCGCCGGTTTGCCACCAGTTCAGCCGCCTCGCGCACCGGATCGTCCTCGGTGTGGACATAGCGCATGAACATCACGACGGTCTTGTGCGCCGTCAGCGCCATGCCGACCTTGACCGGGATACCTGAATTGGCAATGTCGGTCGCAGAGCGATGGCGGATGCCATGCGTCCCCACGTGCGTCGCGCCCGCCGCCTTGAGCGCGCGGCACCAGCCGCCGTAATATTCGCCTGTGGTCAGGTGCTGCGCCGGATGGCGTGGCGACGGCAGCACATAGGGATTACCTTCCTGTCTCGGTGCCGTCGAAAGCAGCCGGTAGGCTTCCTCGCTCATGGGCTTGGACATGCCTCCGGTCTTGCTGTCGGGCCAGACGACGCGCCGATTCTCCAGATCGACCCATTCCCATTCGAGCGTGACGATTTCGGAGCGGCGGGCGGCGAACTCGAATTGCAGGCGAATCGCCAGAGGGATGACGTAGTTCTCAAGCCCTTCGACCTCGATCTTGTCGAGCTGCCGGAACAGCTTGCCCATGTCGTCGTCGCTGATGAGATGGGTGGACTTGCCGGCAGGGAACATCGGGACATGGCGGCAAGGATTGGTGCCGTCTGGCCGATAGCCCCACACCTCCGCCATGTTGAACATCTTGCGCAGGATGCTGAACGCCTTGTTCGCCTCGGTCTGCTTGTATGAAAGCTTCTCCATCAGCCCGGCAACGTCCGGCCGCTTCACGTCGTGAACCTTCTTGCGGCCCAGCAGCGGGATGATGCAGCGGTCGATGACGCCTTGATAGCCGACTCGGGTGCTGGGCTTGTTGCGCTTCTTGGAGTAGTCCTCCATGAACTTCTTGCATAACTCCTCAACGGTGGGTGCCTGGCGTGCCTCGGCCTTGTCCGCTGCCGGATCGCCGCCCCGGCGCACCTGGGCCAGCCATTCCTGCGCCAGCGAGCGGGCCTGTTCAACGGTCAGCTCGCCGAACAGGCCCAGGGCCGGCTTGCGTCGCTCGCCGGCGTTCGTTCGGTACTGGAGCATGAACACCTTGCGACCGACCGGCGTAATCTTGCACAGGAAGCCGGGAACAAGGGTGTCGCGCAGCTCGATGGCTTGCGCTTGGGGTTGTGCCGCATCTACTGCGGACTTGGTGAGCTTGATCTTAGCCATGATGACTCCTCGGAAAGACCCGATTCCCAGGAGCCTCGTAGGAGCCAGTAGAAGGGAAGCCGGGTCAAGTTTCAGAAAGCACCGGCATATGTTGAACTCGCCTAAGTCATTGATAAACCTGCTGTATATGGCCGTGGCGTAGTCCAGCAAAGTGCGGTACTGGAGTCATCCTGAAATAAAAAAAGCCCGCTTTTTATAGCGGGCTAATGAGTTGACTATTTGTAAGGTAGGTGTGAGTAGGACCTATGCTCAGAAGTGAAGCTGTATCGGCTGATTCACTATTGGCTAAGGAGAACCGAAGAGCACTCAGTTACTTCCCACAACTCAAAGCGTAGCAGCAGTTTGCAAAACCATAAAAAAAAGCCTGCGGTTTATGGCAGGCTCTCAAGGAGTTTGAATATCTTATTGTTGTTGTCATGGTGCCGGGTGCCTCCCGGTGACTCTACCCCAGTCAGCAAAGACGCGCGCATACCTGCAGATAGCAGTTGACTGGAACGCCCTCTCGCTTAGAAAGGATTCACCACAAGAATAAGTTACGGCAAATTCATTCACATAGTCAATGAATCATCGCCGAGAGTCATTTCGGAACGAGGGGAAACAAAAGGCCGCCCGTAGGCAGCCTCGCAGATTCTATCTATGAATGTTATCTTGGGAGGTGATGTCTGGAGCCAACCCATTCAAAAGCATCAAACACATTTTGCATTATTGATTGCACTTTTAATAACGAATCGAGAGAAACATCGACTACTCCATAGTACCCATTTGCCATAGTGCAGCCATATTTTGAACCATGTAGATTATCCAAAATCAAATCCCCCTGAGAACCAACGATAAAATCGGCATTAACTGGTTTTAATTTTAGGGGTTGTGGTACCTTTTGAGCGTCAAGGCCACGAGCTCTATCTTCCATATGATGGGAAGTGTTTCTCACACCTGTTAAATCAGGGAAGTCACTCTTCAGTTGTAAATGAAGTTCCGCTATTCGCTGTGGTGCTCCATCTGAATTGGCAAGAACCTTCAGAAACTTATCAATATTATCTAGTGCATAAAGAAAGCTTCTTGCATGTAAGAACTTTATTCGATGTTGATGGCTTTTAGGAAGTTCACCATTTTTCCACTTTTCTGTTTTGAAACGCCGATCAACTTCGAACCGTATTTTGTCATAGTTTGCATGTGTCTGATCGCCCAACTCTTTGCAAACTTGGTGGTGTATTATCTTACGTTCTTCTAATTCCTGGCGATATTGCTCAGATGTAATTTTGGATGGGCCATTTGAAAACTCTAAAAGAAAAAAATTTAATGCAATATTGGCATCACAGAACGCCGATTCGAGGTGCCATAACAAATTTTCAAGTTTTGCTGCTAAGTCCCTGTCTTGACAACCAAGACAATCTCCAGGCTGGATTAGCTCAAGAATGTACATTCGCTCGCTCCTGAGTATTTTTACCAAGCGATTGTAGTACTTGTTGGCGAAAGCATTCAATCAACGCGCTCACAAAAAAACCCGCACTGCTGGCGGGTTTATATTTTCCTTTGTTGCTCAGTACGCTTTACCGTCCCGAGCCTACCACAATTTAAGCACTTTCTTGCTCACCCTGCAACTTAAATCTGTCGGTATTTGTGCCAAACGCGTCACAAAGTGGAGCGTACAGGATCGATTCTGCCAAACTTACCCACGTGTCTATGCGGCGGCGGCATGTGATCAAGGTCCAGTCAGGGTGTTTTGCATTGAGCTCGTTCGCCATCTGTAGCTTGCTCTTGCGTAGCCGGTGACGGTCAACGATGACACCATAGAGGGATCGGTAGTCGTCATTCATGAGGACTGAAGCAATAACACCATCCACCTTCAGCCCTTCTTCATCAGAGCAGAACGCCAGTCCACTTTTGTTTTTGCTGTCGAGGATTTCGCGCAGGTACGCTTCCAGCTCAGGTTTAGTGATGCCGGATTTCTTCATACGGCGCAGCGCATCGTTGATTGCGGTCTTGGTGATTTTTCCGGATGCAAGCAACTGGTTGAACATGTTCCCACCTGAGCCCCCACCGATGTACGACCAGCGGCCCCACATGCGGAGCTTTCCCTGTACCCAGATGCTTTCGAGAGTGCGAAGGCGAACCATCTCGCCGGATTTGCCAACTTCTGAAGGATTGATCATGTTGCGTCTCCACTTACGCCAGTACGCCGATTTCCAGCGCACGATCTAAAAACCGAAACAACAGCACCAACTGGTCGCCGTGCTTCGCTTCAAATGCCACAGGATCAGCGTGCAACTCATCGTGATGCGCTCTGCACAGCGGTATCACAAACAGGTCATGCGCTTTGGTACCCATTCCACCCTGCCCGTGGCCTATCAGGTGGTGGGGGTCGTCTGCCGGGTTATTGCAGCAACTGCACTTCTGCGACTTAACCCAGCGGGTGTACTTATCGTTCTCCCAGCGGCGGCGCTTTGGCCTCAGCATGAAAGATTCCGGTGATTCAGGATCGACCTTCACCGAGACTATCTTCTTAACTTTCTCCTGGAGGATTTCAGTCGCCGGTAATGACGGAACAATCTCACTTTCCCGCATCACTGAGCTATGCGATTCAGGCTTAATCCTGAGGGCTTTATTGGCCACTGATTCAGGAATAAGGTCGGCCAGATCGTTACGTACCATCCACCAGCAGAACTCTGGCAGAGTCAGGGTATGGTCTGCATTAAAGCCCAGCATAATATTCACCCTTTCGAGCAGCCATTTTACCAGGTTCTGCATGGCAATTCCCGCCAGTCTTTCAGTGGTTTGTTCACGCAACTGGTTATCACAGCCCCAGCAAAGGCGAATGCTTCCAGGGGCGTGACGCATCACCGTAAAGTCCTTTGAGTGCCATTCATTGTGGGACCACTGACATTCGAATTTTCTTTCCAGCCAGGCATCAAGACTGCTAAGCCCACCAGCACGCAGAATAACCCGATCGTTCAGGAAAAGTTCCTGCATGCTGACATCATCTGTCAGTGGCTGGTAAGCTTCAGGAATCAGACCAGATGGCAGATGCTGGATAGCTTCAGATGGCGTTTCAATAACCACCCGGCCGCGACGAAACAACCACAGCAACTCATTTCCTGGCCGAAACAGCACCACTCCGGACATTGGCGCAACTTCAGGTGTCAGTATGGCTCTCACCCTATTACTCCTACCGCTGGTTGATGTTTAGTGATCGCTATTTCAACCCTGCCACCCGGAACTTTAGGGCCCCACTCCACCAGCATTCGCTGCACCTGACTGTCATCCTCCCAGATGCCAGCGTGAGTAAGTGCGTCAAACAGAGCCTTGTTGTAATTGTCGATATCGCGGCGGCGTGCATCTGGCGGAAAGAGAAGTATCTCCACCGCAGCTGGTGACGATGATGGTTTTGGAAGGCAACGCAGCTGCTCAATGATCGCTGCGCATGCCGCACTCTGATATGCCCTGCCTTTCTCACTGATAAGATGGCGGCCTTTTAACGGCCCCTTGTTCGGGGCTCGCCAGTAGGTGTTTACGCTAGGAGGGAACGGGAGCACCAGTTTCATAAAGTCACTCCCTGCTTTTTCAGCCATTCCACCGCGTTATCTCTGGCCATGTCTCCACCGGAAAGCAGGCCTTTGATGATCGCTACCGGATCAGCATCCAATTCCGTTTTGACGACGGTAATGCCCCTGGCAGCGCCAGGAGCAATAGAGAGGTAACCTTTTTTCTTTAGCGCCTTCACATGCTCAGCAGCAGCGTTCGGTGATGCACAGCCAATTAATTCAGCAAGCTCCAGAATAGTCGGCGGGAAACCGGTTCGGTCCTTGTAAAGCACGATGGCATCAAGAACATCACTCTGACGCGGCGTTAATTTCATCATGAATTTGCTCCTCTGAAACCTGCCGGGACTTTGCTGTAGTCAGTGTTCTGGAAGCTGGAGCGGAAAACGCCATCTTCTCGTGCCCACTCTCCGTTAATACGAGGTGGACGCCCTGCTTTGGCCCAGCTGTTGGCTGACTTCAGATAGCCAGGAAACTTTGTTGGCTGGAAAAGAGTCTGGGGGCGAAGGTAGGCAGACATCGTCAGGTCTTCGCTCCACTTGGCGTTGCAGTAGTCCACCACCAGCGATAACTCTTCAACGGTATAACCTTCCCCGATTCGGGCACGAATGTTTTGCAACGAGGTGGTCGAAACCTGATAGCGCGAGTTAGTCACCTGGTTCAGATGGGTTAAAACCTGTTTAGCCTGATCGGTGATAAGCACATCACGGTCTGGTTGCGAGGCAACCGGACAAATAGGTTTTTTAATATCTGTAGTATTCTCTGTTGTATTCTCTGTAAGAACATCAGTGCATTTTGACCTGATGAGAGCGGTTCGTTTTGACCCGTTGGAGCGTTTCACTTTGACCTCTTCCATCGGTTCATTTTGACCTGATGGAAGAGTGCATTTTGAACTCTTCGATTTGGTCACTTTGACCTCATCTAAAAGCTCGCTTTCGTAGTTGATCGTGTAGTAGTTCGTCATGTCGCGCTGAGACTTGTTCAGCTGCTCAACTTTGAGAACTCCGAGGTTCTTCAGGCGAGTGAATGTGCGCTTCAGCGTAGACTCTGACCAGAACGGGAACTGCTCCAGCCACTGCTCAGTGGTGTTGTAAATCCAGCGCACGCCGTCACGCTCCAGTCCGGAGGTGGTTTCTTTAAGCCAGTAGTTAACCTGCTGCAACGCAATGGCCTCGTTGAGGCCAATGCTGTACGCAAGATCAGGGTTTATCACTATTGGCCGGGATGGCATCAACAGGCTCATGGTCGTCCTTTAACTCTGTAAATTTACGCTGGAATTGCTCAAGAGGGCTGAAGCACTCATGATCGTACCCTTCGCGAAGGTATATAACGCGTCGAGTCTGTGGCTCCCATCTGATGACATGGACCGGGACGCCGTAGTGGTCTTTGAATCGCCGGTTAACTTCAGCCATTCCTCACGCCCCTTCTCGTTCATCTGAGCAAATGCCTCTACCATCGCGTTCTCAGGCTGGTAGTTGTTCACGCCAGCCTGGTCGTTTAATCTCTCCACATAGCCGAACGGGGAATCTTTTCCCACAAGTGGAAGGCATCTGAATTGCTTCGCTGGTCTCAATCGGTTTAAACTGTTCATGCGTTAGTTTCTCCACTGAATACGACACGCCAAGACGCCCGGAGCTGCACACTCGCGGGCGTCACTTTTTTTGGCTTTGCTTACGGCTAAACAGCGCGACAATCGCGCGGATTTCTTCTTCACGCGCAGCAAGATGACGCCGGTGATACTCGTTAATTTCTTCCGCTTCATGGGGTTCTATCACTCCGTCTTCCAGTGCTTTCTGAATAACGGTATCGACGCGTCCGCGAGCAGCTGATGTACGCATAGCACGATCAAACAAGTCGACACGGTCCAGGTCTTCCAGATGAGGAACATCCACCAGCAATGCGCCGCGACGACGTGCAAAGTAATCTGCCAGGAGAGACGTGTTTGAAATGTCCTCCATCGCCTCCAGCTCATTCACTTCGAAGAAGCGACAGCCATTCTTCTCGTACAGGTTGTTGTTGAACTGCGTTACTGACATGCCAAGAGCACCGGCCATTGCCTCACGGCCACCGGGATACGCTTTGCACATCGCTTTCACTACTTCTTTCAGGCTTGGCTCTACCATGTTGTTTTTCCTTTTGTAGTTACTTTCAAGCAGCTGAATCTGTAGCCTTTTGGTAAAGGCTGGCATCGTACTTAAGCTTTCCTTTCGTAATTCGCTCGATGACAAAAGCTTGCTTTTGAGGGATAACTTCACCCCATCGGCAAACTGCCGGGTGGGAAATCCCAAGAACACTCGCGGTTTTTGATACGCCGCCGAAGTGTTCAATAACTTCTGATTTACGCATGGTTCCTCCTGGTTAACTCACGCCTTAAAGGTAACAAAAGGTACATCAAATAGCAAACAACAGTTACAAGGAATCAATGTAACATTGGTTACATGAAAACAGAGATGAAAGACCGTATAAGATCCCGTCGAGTACAGCTCGACATAACACAGCAGACCCTGGCTAAACGCTTAGGAGTAAGCCGTGTTTCCGTAACTAAATGGGAGAGTGGTACGACCAAACCTGATGGTGAAAACCTCCACCAGTTGGCAATGGCGTTGCAGACAACTCCAGAATGGATTCTTTACGGTCATGGTGAGGAAACGCAGGACGATACCAAAGTTATTCCGTTTCTCAAGCCCCCAACTGCAGTTCCTATTATCTCCGCCGTTCAGGCCGGTATGTGGACTGATACTTATGCATGCTCAAGGCTTTCTGATGTGATTTCATGGACGCAAACCACTGCAAACGTTTCTGATGAAGTTTTCGGATTGGTAGTTCGTGGGGAGTCTATGACCAACCCTCACGGTCTGCCATCCATACCTGAAGGGTCGATCGTCATTGTTGAACCTCATTATGGCCAACTTGATGACCTTTACGGAAAAATTGTAGTAGCAATACTTGACGGTTCAGCTGAGGCGACTGTTAAAAAGCTGGTATGGGATAGTCCATTCTCATACTTGATGCCACTTAACCCTGCATTCAAACCTATCCCGATAGACGGTAACTGCCGAATTGTTGGGAAAGTGGTTCAGATAACTCAGAACATCTAAGTTCTTCATTTCAAATGCCAGATATCCTTCTGGCTTTTTTTTCACCCCTCACGGTAACAAAAAGTACATTCGTCACTTGACCACAAAGGTAACTAAAGGTACATTTAAATCACACCATGGGTACTGAAAGTTACCTGCGCCGGTGTGGTAGTTAGCAATACGGTATATGGCACATGTGCCGCAGCGGTCTGGGGATTCCTTAGACAGTATCCCGATCCAGCGGGTAGCCGGAATGTGCAAGCCAGGCAAGTACGACAGCCAGAGACGCTTCACCAGCGTGGCGATCAGGTGACAGCCCAGACGATATCTGAGTGGCTTAAAAAACAGATGGGAGCCGGTGGAATCCCGGCACATAACATGAAAGCGCATTCCTCTTTCACTGATGGGGATCGGTTTGTTAACTGGCGGAGTGCGCTTCCAGTTGTGGTGAATAAAGCCTGGTAAGCATAGCTTTGCCGAACCGGAGAGCGGCTCCGGCATCACAACCACATCACGTTAGGACCGTGGTAAACCCGTAGTAGCTGTACCAGATGCTGTGTGTAGTCTTGGCGGTCGGCAGTTGTGAATGTCCTTAATGTCGACCGCCCCTTTTACACAACTGAAAGCGCGTTCAGCCGGTTCCTTGAGAGGCCTCAGTCGTTAAATCAACCTCAGGAGAACGCGCTCCCAATTGTGGAGAAGCTAACTGGCGGTGGCAGCCGCCCGTTTCACTAAGTGCCCTGGTTGGGTGCTTACTAAAACGAAACCCATTTATTTTTTGTCGCCACCTGGCGAGGGATTCGTGCAACCAAAATTTAGCGCTGTGCAGAGCGCTTATAACACGGAGAAACTATCCATGACGAACACACAGAACGTCACCGAGTTACAACCACGCATGACCAGAGAGACGCTTGTTGCTCTCGCTCGGAAAGCTGCGGTTTACCTCCCTACCGCTTCGGCCCAGATAATGAATGAGTTGGCAAACCGTCTGGACCAAACCAGCGTTGCACTTTGTGAGGCAATGGAACAGCGCCGCAATCTTGCCGCTGAAAATCTTGCTCTACGCACACCTGAAAACTGGCTTAAACATTCTGACACTGGCAATGCCGCAGTCGCTATCGCTGATGGTAACGGCGAAACAGAAGAGGCTGCGCTACTCGCAGGAATGAAAGCGATCATAGCTTGTATTGAGTCACCGGCAACAGAAGTTGTGTTGAATGAGGTTCGCTCGACGGCCATTCCTGATGGATGGAGGTTGGTTCCTGAACAAATGTATCTTGATGAAGAAGATATCGAATCGATCTGCTCCCAGTGCGGTGATGGCGGTAAAAACTATGGCGATTTCACATCCGGCATTCTTTGGGTTGGTGAAGTCAACCTCGACGATGGTTGGAAATATGGACTTCATATTTCCTCTGCTGATTATCCAGAAGAAGGTGCAGTAACAATTCACGAGTTTAAAGACATTATCGGTAAGGGCTCAAACTGATGGCTAACTCATTCAAGCAAATGACCAAGGCCGGTGTAATTAAGCGCACCGATACGGGGATGTTTATCGCTCTTTCCGATATCCACGTTCGTGAAGGTTTCAACAAGCGTGAAGATGATGAACGCACCCGCCAGGCTGATGATGACCTGTTCAACTACCTGATGAGCGGCGGATCAGTTCCACCGCTGGAAGTTATCGCTCGTGATGAAGGTGGAGTGTGGGTTGTTGAAGGTCACCGCCGTCGCCGCTGCTACGCACGCTGCGCTGAAGCTGGCAAGCCAGTAGACCGAATCCATATCATGCCGTTCAACGGTAACGATGTGCAGCGCCTGGCGCGCATCATGACCAGCAACAATCAACTCCCGCTCTCCGATATGGAACAGGCAGCTGTTATTCAGGAGCTACATAACGCCTTCAACCAGACCACCAGCGAGATAGCAAAGCTGGTTAATAAGTCTTTGGCCACCGTAGAGAAGTTATTACTCCTCAGCACAGCAAACCATGATGTGCAGCGGGAAGTTAAATCCGGTGCCGTATCTGTTGACGTTGCTGTGGACCGCGTTCGCGAGTATGGCGAACAGGCGGGTGAGGTTCTCCAGCATGACAAAGCAGTCGCTGCTGCCCAAGGGAAATCGAAAGTTACCCGCAGTTCTATCGCCCCAGAACCAAGCATCAAGAACGCGCGCCGTTTCGTTGAGCTTATGGCTCAGGCTGCAATCAGTGATGAAGGTGTTTTCACTCTTGAAGGTGTGGCGCTAGCTGAAGCGCTGGCAATTATCGACGAGCACAAAGCCATTGCTGAAGCGCGTGAAACGTATCGCTTGTCTCAGCCAGTCCCGACCACTGAAATTCGCGGACGAACTCTGTATGTGATGCTCGATGGTAAAGACATTGGTCGGGCCTCACTGTACCGCGGAAAAACAGTTTGGCTGGACATGGGTGACAAAACCATTGCCGCCAGCCAGTCAAAGGCTGTGGCCCACTTCGTTAAGCAACACAAACTGAAGCAGGAAAATAATCATGACAGCCAATAAACCAATGACCGGCGAACAACTGGATGAACTGATGACTATTGCAGTCAATATGCAGCGCGATAGTGAGAAATCGGGTGACCGTCCCACCGCTATGTTCGCCTATGCTGTTCAGGTTGCCGTTATGGAACTGCGTAAGGTTCGTGATGATGCTGCTGCGCTGGCAGCGGAGAATGCGGGACTGAAGTCAGTTGACGTGTGGATGAACGCTGATGAAGTTGGCGGCTCTGCCGCTGATAAGGCAATTGAGAATGGCGCCACTCCAGAGGAAGCTACGCGAGCAGGTGTGCAAGCTGTTATTGACTCATTCAAAACCCCTACAACTAACACTTTCCTGGCTGAAGTGCGGGCGCAGGCGAGAAATGAGCTGGTTGATGAGCTAGAAGCTCGGTTCACCGAATTATCCCAGACCAGCACAACACCAGAGTTGCGAATTGGTGCTGCTGGCGCCGCTGGTTTTGTCTCTACTTTTCGCACACGGACAGAAGGGGTCACCCGATGAGCAACATCGACAAACGTGCGACAGAGCTGCTGATTGAAAACGGTGTACTTGTTGCCGACACGCTGAGGCATTTGGCTGATAACGAAATTGACTCAGACTACTTTGCTATTTGCCACTCCAACGAAAACGGCACTGAGGTTGAATGCGAGCTGGCAATCACGGATTACGCGCGCCAAGCAGCCGGAACCGTAGATGAGTTGGTCAAGGCGCTGGAAGCCGCAGAGAAGCGGATTGCTGAGCTTGAGGCGCGGAAGGTGACATTACCCGAGCGCTACGAAGTTGAAATGTGTCCAACGCCTTCCCCGGATGGGGATTGGTATTCACGCGAGGATGTGTTGGCGGCGCTAGCAACTGCTGGCCTAAAGGTCGCCGCAGCCGGTAAAGGAGAGGCATCATGAAAACGTTCACTATCGGCTGGCTCAACAAATGCCGTTGCGGAAATAAATCACACACAGTCAAAACAGCTCGTGGAAACGAAAGTGGCTTGTGGGATGACGATGCCGTTAAGTGCAACTCCTGCGGTCGTGGGGGTGTGATTCAAGTCTGTGAGGGTCAGGCGCGCGTTTTATGGGAAACCGATGAAGAGATGGCTGAAGGAAAGCCCATGAGCACTATTACCAAAGAGCAGGCGCAGAAAATCATTGATGCAGCCGATGCGGTTATTACCACGCTGGCCGGAACTAACGAGGATGTTCACCCTGAGAGCGACAACATGCTCCATCTGTGGGATGCCCTGAATGACCGTTACGCGCCGCCGGAAGTTGTGCGTGAGCTGGCGCGTATCGCGCTGGCATCGCTCGAAGCGGAGGCTGTGGCATGGATGGTTAAAGATGCTGATACAGGCGAAAAAATCATTCGCTCTGACAGGTCGTGTTTTGAAGGTTCTTGTCAGCCGTTATACACCGCCCCGCCAGCGCCGGTATCTGTGCCTGATGAAAACGGCCTTCTTCCATGCCCATGCTGCGGCGGCCGTGCTGAGTTTGATTATGATGACGATAACCTCAACTGGATATCTTGCAACGCTTGTGGAATATCAACCGACACCGCATATCACACAGACGAGGACGCAAGAGATAAGTTGCGTGAGATATGGAATCGCCGCGCCGCTATGCTTCATGGTGCCGATGGCAACTCTCCGGTGATTCCGGATGGTTGGGTGCTGGTGCCAGAAGAACCCACCCATGAAATGCTTGAGGCTGGTGATGAACAATTCGGAACTTACGATGTGTATCGCCGGATGATAGCAGCATCACCGCAGCAGGAGGTGAAGTCGTGATAAAGGGCAAACTCATTAGCAGTCAGCGCTATCTTGATAAAGCAAAAGTTGTCGACCGTGCATTGAGATTTAAACGCTTCATCGTTTCTGTGTACCCAATAGTTCTGCGTGGTAAGCAATACACCATTTTAATGGATGGCCACCATAACTATGCGGCGGCAAAGTTAGCCGGGGTAGAGCCTGACTATCGTCCGATTGGTAAAAAAGTCATGAAAATAATTGGTGGGCTTAGTGAGGCTGAACGACAGGGTTTATTTATTAACAATGTAACTGACAGCAATTATTACTTTGTCGAAACCGGCGAGGTTGTGCAGGAACTGCTTCTGCCAGACACTTCAGTTAAGTTTCAAGCCCATGCTGGTAACCAATGGATATTAGGTAAATAACCATGGCCAGCAAACTCAAACAGCGGCGCTTGCGCCGCCTTAAAGCGGATGTAGCTTGGTGGCGAGAGGAGGCAGAGGATTGTCGCTACCGTCTACTGGAGTTGGCCGGTGAAATCGACAGACTCAAAAAGCTGGTTATCCACGTGCCGATGCCGGTTCTCATGCCGAAGGAAATGGTCCACCAGCTCTATTACACCGAAACAAAAAGATGTCGTAACTGCAATGATGGGCTCCGTGGTGGTTGTTCATCATGCATTTTCTATAAGAGATAGCCGGGTGCAGCCGGTAAAGTGGAGATCAACGTATGGGGCAGTTAGTAACACTACAAGAGTGGGCGTCGGGTCCTAATGGGTTCAAATATCCATTAAGCAACTCAGCACTAAACAAAATAGCCAAGACCAAGCAAACTTTTCCACCAGCTTTAAAGCAAGGTCGCCGCTGGGTTATTGATGAGGACGCTCGTTTTATTGGCATGGTAGGCAATGTTGATATTTCATCATCGTTATCAGACAAGGCTCGCCAGTTAGTGGAGAAAGCAATAAATGGCAGCTCGCCCCAGAAAGCATAACGTTAAAATACCCAACCTTTATTGCAAGTTGGATAAACGTACATCAAAAATTTACTGGCAATATCGCCATCCTGTCACTGGAACGTTTATAGGTTTCGGAACCGATGAAGAGGCAGCAAAGGCCGCTGCAACTGAGCTGAATCGGATAACCTCTGAGCAGGAAACTCGTCAATCTTTCGCACTGATTGATATGGCTATGAAGATTACCGAAAAGAAAGAACAAGGAATTCGTGTTGCAGATTGGATTAAAAGGTACGTAGATATTCAGATGGAAAGGATGCGTGACGGAGAAATAAAAAAACCAACCGTAAAATCTAGGAGGTTGTGTGCTCAAGTTCTGGCTGACAGAGCTCCTAACGTTCGCCTAAAAGATGTTGACACGAAGTTAATCGCAAAAATTATTGATGAATATAAGTCTGAAGGTAAACATCGAATGGGTCAGCTGATTAGGAGCGTACTTAACGACGTATTTAAAGAGGCTCAACATGCTGGGGAGGTTGAACCCGGCTACAATCCTGCTTTAGCAGTTAAAAATCCGATAGCAAAGGTCAAGCGAAGCAGGCTCAGTATCGAACAATGGAAGCTAATCTATGAAAGCGCGGGAACATTGCCACCATGCGCTCAGAATTCCATGCTATTGGCTTTGGTGACGGGTCAACGTATTGGTGACATAGTGGCGATGAAGTTTAGTGATATATGGGATAATCATCTTCATATAACTCAAAGTAAAACAGGAATGAAGTTAGCTATTCCTTTAAATTTACGGTGTGATGCTATTGGCATGACGCTTGCAGAAGTAGTAAGTAAGTGTCGAGACCGAGTTGTGAGTCCATACCTGATACACCATGTGAAACATCATGCTTACGGTAAAGCTGGTTCTCACGTTCCTGAAAAAACAATATCTAAGTATTTCAAAGAAGCGAGAGATAAAGCAAATATTGACTGGCCAAAGGATTGTATTGCCCTGCCCCCATTTCATGAGCAGCGTTCACTTTCATCTAGAACCTATAAAGCACAGGGCATTGATGTCAAAACTTTGCTTGGTCATAAAACTGAAGCGATGAGCACAATGTATGGAGATGATCGTGGTCTGGAATGGAACAAACTTGTGATTTAGCGAGATGGATAACTTTTAGAAAGTGCCAAATGATAAGCTGGAGTTATATGAGTTTTGGGGATATGTTTTGGGGATGATTTGGGGAAGAAAAATTAACCTTATAAAACAATAAAATAAAAATCATCGAATTGTTCCACAAGCAGTCTGCGACCAGCAACGCCTAACCCCACAGCCAGCGAACCCGCTGGCTGTTTTCTTTCGACCCCGTTCATCCCGTGCTAATGTAGGCAAACGCGTACTGAATTATCACCGGGAAAATCGTTATGACTGACGACGTTATTGGAACAGACACTCACCAGCAGCTGATTGCCTTACTCACCGAGCAGGGCGCGCGCTTTCGCGTTATGGAGCACGAGGCGGTGGGGAAATGTGAAGCGGTAAGTGAAATTCGCGGAACCGACCTGCGCCAGGGTGCCAAAGCGCTGGTGTGCAAGGTGAAGGGAAACGGCGTAAAAAAACACGTTCTGGCGATCCTCGCCGCCGATCTGCAGGCTGACCTGAGCCAGCTGGCCAGCCATTTTGGCGGACTAAAGGCTTCCCTCGCCAGCCCGGCCGAAGTGGATGCCCTGACCGCCTGCGTTTTCGGCGCTATCCCGCCCTTTAGCTTCCATCCTGATTTGGCGCTGGTTGCCGACCCGCTGCTGTTCGAGCGCTTCGACGAGATCGCATTTAACGCGGGCCTGCTGGAGAAATCCGTGATTATGGATACCCAGGATTACCTGCGCATCGCCCGTCCTGAGCTGGTGACCTTCCACAAAGCGTAACCGGACTGGCTGGCTACCCTGTCAGCCGTTCCTTTCCAGGAACAGCACGGAGGCGACGAGAATAGCGGCAATAGCGAAAAACGATGAGGAGATAATCAGCGTTTCCACAAACATGTGATCGTTCATGATAGCGACCCTTTTGCGATATCTGCTTTCGTTTTAATCCGCGTAAATGACAAGGTTATGACAACGATAAAATCTTTTTGAAACTGTTCTCTGCCGCGTTTGCGCGTAGAGTAAACAGGTTCATTATTCTGGCAAGGATTCCCTATGTTTGACCCTACTCTGCTTATTCTTCTGGCACTCGCCGCGCTTGGCTTTGTCAGCCATAACACCACCGTCGCCATCTCGATTCTGGTGCTGATTATTGTGCGCGTGACCCCGCTTAACACCTTTTTCCCGTGGATAGAAAAACAAGGCCTCACCATCGGGATCATCATCTTAACCATTGGGGTAATGGCGCCCATCGCCAGCGGCACGCTTCCTGCCTCAACGCTGCTGCACTCGTTTGTAAACTGGAAATCGCTGGTGGCGATTGCGGTGGGGATTTTTGTCTCGTGGCTCGGCGGGCGCGGCGTCACCCTGATGAGCAGTCAGCCCTCGCTGGTGGCGGGTCTGCTGGTGGGCACCGTGCTGGGCGTGGCGCTCTTTCGCGGGGTGCCGGTGGGCCCGCTGATTGCGGCAGGCCTTGTCTCGCTGTTTATTGGGAAGTCGTAGTCAGGCTGGCCATATATCGCGCGGGCGTCTGACCCAGCCCCTTCTTAAACATGGTAATAAACGCGGTGGTCGAGTCATAGCCCAGCGACTGGGCCACCTGCTGTACCGATTTCCCGCCGATCAAATGCTGAAGGGCCACAATAAGCTGTAGCTGATGGCGCCAGCGGCGAAAGCTTAAACCGGTCTCTTTCACCACCAGCCGCGCCAGGTTGCGTTCGCTCATGGCAAAGTGGCTTGCCCACTGCGCCAGCGTCTGCCAGGCGGCGGGATCTTCCGCCATCTTCTCGCTCATCAGCCGGATTTTGGGATGGGGTGAGACGGGCAGCTGCAGATGCTCCTGACGCTGGCGCGGCAGCTCGTCAAACAGGACGTCCACCAGGCGCGATGTGGCCGCAAGAGAGAGCTCCTCACGCGTTTTTTCCGCCAGGGATAAAATCAGCTCCCGCACGAGAGGCGAGATTTTCAGGGTGCAGCAGCGGTCGGGCAGGCCTGTCGCCCCGGGTTCGATGAACAAAAAGCAGAGCTGCGCGCCCGGCGTGGCCCGGTTGCTGTGCGGCATTTGGCCGGGGATCCAGACGGCATACTGGGGCGGCACCATCAGCATGGCATTTTCCACTTCGCAGGTGATCGCGCCGCCGAGGGCCAGAATCAGCTGCCCCTTACGGTGCTGATGTCGGGGAATATACTGTTCTTCCGCCACCACGCGGATGCGAAACGCGGCAGCCGCGTCGTGCTGGCTATCAGGATCGTAGCCGTCCAGTCCCAGGCCAATCATCAGTTTGTCCGATATGAGCGATAAACTGTCATTTTAGCCTGATTTCAACCGCCGGGAAACTCGGTATTGTGTGCGCTCGCTTGAACGTATGAGAACATAATGACTACTGCTATTCGCACCTCAGGAAAACACGGCGCGCTGTTGATTGCAGGCATCCTGATGATTGCCACCACGCTTCGCGTCACCTTTACCGGAGCAGCCCCGCTGCTTGATACTATTCGTCTTGATTATGGCTTAAGCACGGCGCAAACCGGCCTGCTGACCACCCTGCCCCTGCTGGCTTTCGCCCTCGTCTCGCCGCTCGCGGCAGGCGTTGCACGGCGTATCGGCATGGAGCGCAGCCTGCTTATCGCCCTGCTGCTGATTTGCATCGGGATCGCCGTTCGCTCCCTGCCCTCCGCCGCATTGCTTTTTATCGGAACGGCGATCGTCGGCTGCGGTATTGCCTTCGGGAACGTGCTGTTGCCCGGTTTAATCAAACGCGACTTTCCGGGCCAGGTGGCGAAGCTCACCGGTGCCTATTCCCTGACCATGGGCATCTCGGCGGCGTTTGGCTCGGCGATGATTGTTCCCCTGGCACAGGGGGAAGCGGGCTGGCATGGCGCGCTGCTGATGCTGATGGCGTTTCCGCTGGCCGCGCTGCTGCTCTGGCTGCCGCAGGGGCGACAAAAGCACGTTGCGACGGTAACGGGCGCTGGCGCGCTGCATAACCGCGCGATCTGGCGCTCTGCCCTCGCCTGGCAGGTGACGCTCTTTTTGGGGATTAACTCGCTGATTTACTACGTCATCATCGGCTGGCTGCCGGCGATACTGCTGAGCCACGGCTACAGCGAAGCGCAGGCCGGCTCGGTGCACGGGCTGTTGCAGCTGGCCACGGCCGTGCCGGGGTTGGCCGTGCCGCTGATCCTCCACCGTCTGAAAGATCAGCGCGTCATTGCCGGAGCGGTGGCGCTGATGTGCGCAGTCAGCGCGGCGGGGCTATGGTTTATACCTGACATGGCGGTGATGTGGACGCTGGTGTTTGGCTTCGGCACAGGAGCCACGATGATCCTCGGCCTGACGTTCATCGGGCTGCGCGCCAGCTCGGCGCACCAGGCTGCGGCGCTCTCCGGCATGGCGCAGTCGATCGGTTATCTGCTCGCCGCCTGCGGCCCGCCGCTGATGGGGAAAATTCACGACAGCGCCGGAGACTGGCGGATCCCGCTGCTGGGCTGCGCCCTGGCCGCCGTGATAATGGCTATTTGCGGCATGCTGGCCGGGCGAGACCGGGAGATTGCGCCGCGCTAAATGCAGGCCGGGTAAGCGCAGTGCCACCCGGCAAAAAAAGCGATGACGTTATGAATCGCGCGCCGCGCGCAGCATCGCCTGGACCAGCACCACCGGGCGCCCTTCCAGCGCCGCGCGCTCGTGCTGGAATAAGGTGATGACGAAGAACGGGTGCGTAACCAGCTCCGCGGCGCGAATTTCCCCCTGGTCGTCCCAGCCCGTCACATGCATATCGCCTGTCTCCAGCGCCTGGGCAAATTCCGGCGACACGCCATAGTTGCAGTGATACCCCTCTTCAATTTCCGGCTTGCCGTACGCTTTCGCAATCAGCGTATTTTTGCGCAGCTCAACCGCATCGGTTTTTTCCACCAGCGAGCAGGTCAGCGGCGCAATCACCATAGTGCCTTCGGTATCCGTTTCGGCGTGTGCCGCATCAGCCCAGCCCAGCACATTGCGGGCATACTCAATCAGCGCGTGCTGGAACCCGCCGCAGGTACCAAGAAACGGAATGCTGTTTTCACGGGCGTAGCGCGCGGCGATAAAGGCCGCCTCGGTGTTTTTATAGGGGCTGGCAGGAACCAGCCAGATGGCATCGTAGCCCACCAGATCTTCGGGGCTTGTCAGCTCCGTGGTGGCAAGCCAGTCGTAATCGGCGGTGAGGTCAAGGACGGCGGCGGCGTCGTCAATCGCCAACGGGATCGCCTGATGCGCAGTAACAGCGGGATTGTAATCGCCAACCAGGGCAATGCGCAGCGTCGTTTTAACCGGGAGGTGTTCCATGAAAGGTTCCTTATGCCAGAGTATTATCAGATAACATAAGGAACCTCAGACTACCGATCTTTTGCAATTATCACAATACCTTAAATTGGGAGGGTGGAGTCATGATTCAGTGCAAGCGTGTATACGAGCAGGCAGGCCCGGACGACGGCTATCGGGTACTGGTGGACAGGCTGTGGCCGCGCGGGGTGAAGAAAACGGACCTCGCGTATGATGAATGGTGTAAAGCGCTCACCCCCTCGAATGACTTACGCAAGGCCTTTCATAGCGAAACGATTGATTTCGCCGCCTTCAGTAAGGCCTACCGGGAAGCGCTGGCGCAGCATGCTGATGAGGGAAAGCGACTGGCGACGCTGGCAAAAGGGCAGACCGTCACCCTGCTCTTTGCTGCCAAAAACACGGAGCAAAACCACGCTCTGGTCTTAGCCGACTGGCTGCGCCACCTGTAATCAGCCGATGGTCATCTCATCCCGGATTTGCGGCGCTTCATCCGGGGTGAGCGGCATGAGGTGTTCGGCGCGGACAAACGCAAAGCCGTGCTGGTTGTCAAAAGCGTGAACATCACCCGTCACCAGCCAGAGCGCGCGGTCGGCGGTGGCCGGTAACTGCGTCATCACGCCGTTGACCGGGTTAACGAAACGCTGGCCAGGCTGGCACAGGCCAAACAGCTCAACGGATTTACCAATATTGCGACGACCAGACGCCGTGCGGGCACCCACGATTACTGCCATGCTGCCCGGTTTTAGCTGAAACATACTTCTCTCGCGGTAACGAACGCCAGAAACTGGCTAAGATTAATCCTAAAGAGAAGTGTATCGCAGGCGCTATGCGTCTGTCACCTGGTGGGTTGCGGATGATCCCGACGATAGAGCGTCCATTCATCGATCGTTTCGCCGCCCGGTAATTTGCACTCCGTGCGTACGCCCTGCGGGCTTTGAACCGGGACCTGTTCCCCGCCTTTCTCCAGACAGTACACGGAAGCCGGGTTCGCCATACCGATCGCGTGTGGCGGTTTCGGCGCATCGGGTGGCGTACTCTTTGCGGTGCAGGCCGCCAGAGGAAGCGCCAGCGCTAAAAGCAGAAATCTCATCTTATTGATCCTTGTGACATCGTTACAGTCTAAGGGTAACGGGTCATCGCCGCGTTCTCCATGATTTCTCCATTTTAACTGCACTTTTCAGCACTATAGTGTGGCGTGTACTCGATATGACCAGAGAACATCATTCCGTAATCAAGATGTCTTTGCCCCGCTCTCAACAACGGGGCTTTTTTTTCTCTGCTGCTGCCCTCTCCCTGCATATATTAAATTTTCTGTATTCATGTTTTACTATGCCTGAAGCCTAAAAACTCAGCATAACATGCAGATGCAGACGTCTTCTGCCTGGGAGTCATTCTACGTCATGTCGGATATTATCCTCGCTCGCGTTTCAGAAACCCTTGCCACCGAGCAAACCCTTGAAAGCCTCGTTCGCCAGCTGCTGGAGATGCTGGAAATTGTCACCGACATGGAGTCGACCTACCTGACGAAGGTGGATATCGAAGCGCGGCTGCAGCACATCCTCTACGCCCGCAACAGCAAGCAGATGACAATTCCTGAGGGACTCAGCGTCCCGTGGGATGAGACGCTGTGCAAGCGCGCGCTGGACAGTGACACCCTGTTCAGCAATGACGTCCCCGAACGCTGGCCCGAGTGTGAAGCCGCAAAAGCGCTTGGCATTACCACCTACATGAGTATTCCTGTCCATCTTGCGGATGGTTCACTCTACGGAACGCTCTGCGCCACCAGCACGGCCAAAAAGCCCCTTAGCGAGCGCGGTGAACAGGTGCTGAAGCTCTTCGCCGGGCTGATTGCCCAGTCCATCCAGAAAGAGTCGCTGGTGACCCAGCTTCGCGAAGCCAACGCGGCCCTCATCGCGCACTCCTACACGGATGCTCTGACCGGTTTACCCAACCGTCGCGCCATCTTTGAGGATCTGACCACCCTCTTTTCACTGGCACGGCACCTTAAGCGAAATGCCATCATCGCGTTTATCGATCTGGATGACTTCAAGCTGATTAACGATCGCTACGGTCACGAGGCTGGCGACCAGTTTTTGATTGAAGTGGGCAAGCGTTTGACGGAAGAGAAACAGCAGGACGATATTATTGGCCGGCTGGGCGGTGATGAGTTTCTCGTCGCGTCGCTGAGCCACGCCCGTCAGGACGGGGATAATGCGCAGATTACGCTGCTCAAAACGCGCCTCAGCGCCTGCATTGCTGGCGAATACTGGCTGGGCAGCGTTCATATCATTTATCCTGGAGCCAGCCTTGGCGTTATTGAAGTGGATCCTGCCAAAACCGATCCTGACAGCGCGTTACGCGCCGCGGATGTGGCGATGTATCAGGTTAAGAAAGGAAAAAGCAAAACACGCTTTCTCACTATGGATTAACCCCGTACACTCTACGGCGTTATTGGAACCGAAACAGGTGATGGTATGAGAATAGGGATCCTCTTCCCGGTCGTGATATTTATCACGGCGGTGGTTTTTTTAGCATGGTTTTTTGTCGGCGGTTACGCGGCTCCGGGGGCATAAATGCGGAAAACAACCGTCATTATGCTGATCGTTGCCATTGCGGCGTTTGCCGGCACGCAGCTCGGCTGGTGGTAACCCCTGCAAGTAAAAAGGCCGCCATCCGGCAGCCTTTTCCAACGCTTTAAGCCTTAGCTTTTGATCTTTCTGTAGATAAACAGAACAACCAGCGCACCGATTACCGCCACGGCGAAACTGCCGAAGTTAAAGCCATCGACCTTGCCAAAACCGAACAGCGTACTGATCCAGCCGCCAACTACCGCGCCCACAATACCCAGTATTACGGTGACGATAAACCCACCGCCATCTTTGCCCGGCATGATCCACTTCGCCAGAATACCTGCAATAAGCCCAAAGATAATCCAGGATAAAATTCCCATAACTTTCCTCTCTGTATGGTTTTTGTCATTAAATCAACGACACAAAAAAGGATAGCACAGGATTTCAGAAAGGAAATTTGTGATAGGCATCACAATGAGAGAGTGCGCAATTATTCATCAATAAAAAAGCGCGTGGCACATAAACTGTGGGGTTGCATCTTTTGTTGAGAAAGATTATCTTTCTCAACACTGAATAATTGAGTTAAAGACTCGGGTATTCAGTACGACATTGCTCACATTGCTTCCAGTATTTCTTGCCCACCGTAGAGTGGGCTTTTTTTTGCTCAGACCCCAACAAACGCGTAGCGGTTACGTCCCGCGCGTTTCGCCTGATAGAGCGCCTGGTCAGCGGCAACAATGATATTCTGCTGGCTGCCCGCGATGTCGACGGCGCGTGCGGTTGAAATTCCGACGCTTACCGTCACCCGCCCGAAGGGGCTAAAAGCATGGGCGATGTCCAGCGAGAACACATTGCGAATAATCGTCTGTGCCAGACGAAGTGCCTGCTGAATATCCGCATCCGGCAGTATCAGCGCAAATTCCTCTCCGCCGTATCGCGCGACAATCTGGTTATCGCGGGTCAGGCTCTCCCTGAGGCTGTTTCCCAGCAGCGCGAGGCACCGGTCCCCTTCCGGATGGCCGTAGTTATCGTTGTATTTTTTGAAGAAGTCCACGTCCACAATCAGTATCGAAATTGGTGCATCACGTGCGGCACAACGCGCGATTTCCGAAAGGAATTTTTCATCAAAAATGCGGCGGTTGTACAGCCCGGTCAAGGCATCTTCTGAGGCAATAATCTTTAGCGCCTTATTGTCCTTTGCTTTTCGGGACAGGTCGGAATACAGGAAGTATGACGCCACGATGAGTATCGCCGTAAACACGAAAATGAGTACCGCCAGCTGAATCGCCTGCTTGCGCCAGGGAGCAAGGGCTTCATCAATGCTGACGGCCACGGTGGTAACCAGCCCGTAGCGTCTGTTTTTCTCATAGGCATAAATACGGTCGATTTTATCAAACCGCGACACGGAACGGGCAATCCCGGTATTTTGTACCTTAAGGTATTTCCTGAAGAGCGGTGAATCAGAAACAATCGTGCCGATATAGGTATTTTTAAAGGGATAACGGACCAGCAGCACGCCTGATTGCGTCGTTAAGCCGATGACGCCCGAGTGACCGATATTAATTTGCCCGTAGAGCGCCAAAAAATTTTCGATACCCAGCGTCACGACCACGACGCCGTTAAATGCCCCGGCGGGGGTTTCAAGGCGTCGACTGATGGTGATAACCCATTTACCGTTGGTGCGGCTGACCACCGGCTCCCCAATAAAAATCTGCTGACCTTTATTGTCCCGATGATAGATAAAAAACTTTCTGTCCGAGCCTTTGCGCGGCCCGGTAAAACTTTCGTGCAGTGCGGTAAAGATATCGCCGCTGGCATCGTAAACAACCACATTATTAATCTGGGTAAGAAGATTATCCTGATTATTGATCATCCGCTGAATATGGGTCGCCTGCTGCGGGGTCATGCCATAAATTTCGATAATGTCGGAAACGGTAGTAATTAACATTTCGCTCTGGCGCATGATCCCCTCGGTATAGACATCGAGGGTATGGCTCAGGTTAGCGACGCCGGTATTTATTTGCTGGATTGACTGCTGCCTTGACGTGGCAATTTGGACGGCAAGCGACAGCGAGATGATCAATGAGACAATAATGACGGTAATGGTTGTTGTGTAAAAAGTATTTTTCACATGCACGAGCTATTCCACCTTATCACGCCTGACATCCCTGGCTGACAACTCTTGTCACTGTAACAAAGCTCAGGATAAGAGGAAAATGAATTGCACTTAAGCATACTACAGAAGCTCGTCTTAATTACGCTCTACAAACTTACGGTCTCCCTTGGCTTAGATAAAATGACTTTAATAAAATCGATATAGGAGACAGGCTTACCAAAATAATAACCCTGCAACAGCGTAATTTCATTACGGTTTAGATACTCCAGCTGCGCTTTCGTTTCTACGCCTTCAGCCACAATGCGTAATGAGAGTTTTTTCGCCAGTTCAATGACGCAGTCCAGCAGGATCGTTGAGTCTTTTTCATCTGAAACCCGGTTCACAAAGCTTTTGTCTATTTTAATATAATCAATGGCGAGGGCATTAAGGCATGACAGCCCTGAATAGCCAGTACCAAAATCATCGAGCGCAATGACAAAACCGGCGTTATGCAGCCTGTTAAGATTTTCCACCAGGTGGGGGTTATCGATCAGCGGTTCACGCTCGGTCACCTCAAGCACCAGCTTGACTTCTTTACCCTGAAATCCGTTGCCGAACACGCGACAGTCGCCGAGGAAAGAAGGGGCATTGATGTGCCTGGCGCTGATGTTCACCCCAATATGAAACCCGTCCGGGAGCTTTGGCAAAAGTGGCTTAAGCTGCGTAACAACTTTCGCCATCATCCCTTTGGTCAAGGGAATAATTAAACCGCTTCGTTCAGCAATCGGAATAAAGACATCCGGCGGGATAAACCCTGATTTTGGATGCTTCCATCTCGCCAGGACTTCAACACCATACAACCCGCCAGTATCGCCGTTAACGATCGGCTGGTAATAAGGCTCGATCTCTCCCTGTAAAATGGCCTTGCGCAAATCGTCTTCAAATGAGGTGCTTTTCCCCTTGTAACGGCGGATCAAAATGCCCACCGCCACCGATAGCGCAAGAATAAGCAGTATCAGACTCCATCCCTGTTGCAGCAGCCGCGTCAGGCTAAAAAAGGCAGGCGGTTGCCAGGCCAGACTAAAGGGGAATTGCGCGGATGACGCAAGTGACCCCGCCCAGGCGGCCGCTTTCCAGTCGATCACATCACCGCTGCGCGTAAACCGTTTTTCGCCAACCACCAGCTCCAGGTCAACGCTGTTTGACGCGTTTGCGATGACGTCCTGCAAATGCGCATCACTGACGCTGACGATGACGCGCCCTCCCGCAATGGGCATCTGGAAGACAAGCACCGGAATGCCGTTAACCAGTCGGTTACCGGGGACCAGCATTAATTGTTTCTCAGGTAACGTCTCCGGATGAATAATCAACACGCCATTTCCGGGAAGTGAAGTACAGATGATTTTACCCTGCTGCTGAATCATGATGGCGCGCAGATGCGGTTTTAACGCAGCTTCTGTCCCCAGCGCCAGCTGTCCAGTACTGGTACATCCTTGAGCCGCAACGCGCTTCGCCGTGTTGGCCGCACTGGCCGCTTCAGTAAGAATGTTTTCTATTTTCTGAATGCTAACCGTGGCGGTGTGAATATTATTCGCTTTCGCCATCTGCCATAGCTGCCAGTTAATAATCAGCATGCCGCCCAGAAAGAGAAACAGAGCACTGAGAAGGGGGATCGTCACGTTGCGCACGATGTTTTCCTTAATAGAAAAAACAGGCATGGAGGATATGGAAAAAGCGCCTGCGCCTGACCCGGCGTTGCTTATGGCAATGAAAAAAGCTTAGCTGAGATTTGTCTTAAAAAACTGATACTTTCGTATGAGTTCAGCCGCCTGAATGTGATTACCAGCTGTGACTATCAGGCTTGTACCTTGCCCTGCCTGTGATAAGATTTGTGAAATCAGGGAGCGGACAGGATAACTGGAAAATGAAAAAGCGCATTGCCGTTGCGATCGTTTCAACGCTTCTGGTCATTCTGTCGCTGTATGCGGTCAATGCGGTTATCATCGGTCAGCAGAAAACCAAACAGCTCGAAATATCCCATACGCTTTTACGTTATTCAGAAGACCTCTCCGAAAGCGTGGCGCTGGGACTCAAAAGCATAACGACGCAGGGATGTGATAAAGCCAGTCTTGATACCTACAGACAAATAAAGCTTAACAGCCTCTATTTCGGCGATATCGGTTTTATCGAAAAGGGAAAAATTGTTTGTACCGCCTTTTGGGGGAAACTCGCGACGCCCGTCGCGCTTCCTGCCGAACTGCATAAAACGCCGAGAGGCTTTCTTCTGGCGCAGTTTTCAAGAAAAGACTTCTTCACAGGCAATGCGGCCATTTATAATAATATTATTATCTTCACCTCCCGCTATGCCTACGATAAATTCACTCCGGTTACCGCAAGCTATTCTCTGAGTGCCACCACCAAGGACTTTGGTCGGACCTTTTTTTCGGCCGCCCCTGAGCTTCCGCCGCAAAGCTGGCTGCAGTCGACGCTGTTCACCCTGACCATGACGCAGTGCAGCGCCTTGTGGGATTTATGCGTGATTGTAAAACATCACGATGCAGGACTGGCCTCGTTGCCCCCGTTTATCTTTACGTTTCTCGCAATCATTCTTTATTTAATCTGGCTCGCGATAACGCTGTTTCTTTTCCGTATTCATGAAGACCGTTTTTCGCTGGAACGTACGCTGATCAAAGCGGTGATAACCAATACCTTCAGCGTTAATTACCAGCCTATTATCCGCATTCGCGATCAAAAAATCGTGGGCATAGAAGTTCTGTCGCGATGGCGCGATCAAAAGCACGGCGACGTCTCGCCGGAGCTGTTTATTCCATTAATTAAAAAAATCGGCCTGTATAAAAAATATTACAGCAATATTATCGGTAAGTCCCTTGCAGAAATTGCCCCGCTGGCCATTAAGCATCAGCTGATCGTTTCCCTCAACGTTGGGCGCAAGGAAATTGAAGACGGTCAGTTTATTAACACTTTGCGCCGCGCGTGTTCAGCCAACCGCCTCCCCCTTTCCTTGCTAAAGGTCGAGCTTTCCGAGAAAGCCGTTTCCGCGGCAGATATCCTCGAGGGATTCTGTCAGGAACTGAAGTCACTCGGCGTTAAAATATCAATTGATGATTTTGGCGTGCAAAATTCAAACCTCGCCCGCCTGTCGCTGCTTGAATATGATGAGATCAAAATTGATAAGTCGCTGGTGGATGGCATCAGCGAGCATTATAAGCAAAACATCTTTGTTATCTTCAGCGATGCCCTCGCGAAGCTGAACAAAACGCTTGTTTTCGAGGGCGTGGAAAATGAAATTCAGTATCGCTTTATTGCTGAGCGCTATCCCGATGCCCTGATCCAGGGATGGTATTTTTCAAAAGCGCTCAGCCGAAGCGAGCTGGCGAAGCGGCTCACCGGCGTCATTCGGTAACCCGAAGCCTGGCGCGATCTTTTTTTAAATTACACGTTTCCATTTTTTAAGCAAAATCATATAGTCGTCACAATCAGACGGTAGATTACCTGGAAATACACTCTTATTTTGGTTAAAAACGTGAAATTATCCTTACTTTTCCCAGTGGCACTCTTTTTTCTGACCGTCATTTTCGTGCTGTTTACCGACAAACCTGCTTCGCATATTCTGCGAAAAAAATGCATGTGGTCCGATAGCGTGATGCTGAGCTGTATCGCAAAGCATCAGCATAACGGTTTTTAAGGCAGGCTATTCATTTCCCCACTGGTTGAGGAAATTCGCAACATCATCAATGCGACCCGCACGGATCCCGGCCTCCGCGGCCATCTCCTGCTGGGCTTCCTCGCTGATCTCCTCATTATTTGCTAAACGGGTGAGCAGCAGCTGGAAATAGTGTGCCAGCGCGTCGCGCTCTGATTCCGCCACCTGCTCTGCGGCTTCCGTCGCGTATTCATCGGCAATGTCATAATATTTCAGTGGGATGTCGTTGTGCATAACGGTCTCGTCTCTCGCCTGGAAGGATAACGTCACGAGTATATCGGACGCGTTACCTCAACCAAAGCGTTGCTTCAGATAAGTAACGCAAGCAGCGCTGCGAGCGCGGGCAGAGCCTGCACATACAAAATTTTTCGGCTGGCGGTGGCTGCGCCAAAGAGCCCGGCGATCAGCACGCAGGCCAGGAAGAAGATGGCGACCTGAACCCCCTTGTCGCCGAGCCAGAGGCTCCAGAGCAGGCCCGCCGCCAGAAAACCGTTATACAGCCCCTGATTCGCCGCCAGCACGCGGGTGTCGCGCGCAAAGTCGGGACGCAGATTAAAAGCCTTGTGCCCCGTTTTGGTGTTCCACAGGAACATTTCCAGCACGAGAATGTAGAGATGGATGAGTGCAACGACAGCGATAAGGACGGTGGCTAACATCGTGTTGTCTCCCGCAGGCAGAGGCAAAAAAAACGGGAACCCTCAGGCCCCCGCTCTTGTTTAACCCAGAATCTGGATTACATGTTCGCGATAATCGCGTCGCCAAACTCTGAGCATTTCAGCAGCTTAGCGCCTTCCATCAGACGTTCGAAATCGTACGTTACGGTTTTCGCGTTGATCGCGCCTTCCATACCTTTAACGATCAGGTCTGCGGCTTCGAACCATTCCATATGACGCAGCATCATCTCAGCGGACAGGATGATAGAGCCTGGGTTTACTTTGTCCTGGCCTGCGTATTTTGGTGCAGTACCGTGAGTTGCTTCGAACAGGGCGCACTCGTCGCCGATGTTCGCGCCAGGGGCGATACCGATACCGCCAACCTGTGCCGCCAGGGCGTCAGAGATGTAGTCCCCGTTCAGGTTCATACAGGCAATCACGTCGTATTCGGCAGGACGCAGCAGGATCTGCTGCAGGAACGCATCGGCGATCACGTCTTTAATGACGATCTCTTTGCCGGTGTTCGGGTTCTTAATTTTCTGCCATGGACCGCCATCAATCAGCTCGCCGCCGAACTCTTCGGTCGCCAACTGGTAGCCCCAGTCTTTGAACGCGCCTTCGGTGAACTTCATGATGTTGCCTTTGTGCACCAGGGTCACTGAGTCGCGGTCGTTGGTGATCGCATATTCGATCGCCGCGCGCACCAGACGCTTGGTCCCTTCTTCGGAGCACGGCTTGATGCCGATACCGCAATGCTCAGGGAAGCGAATTTTCTTCACGCCCATCTCATCGCGCAGGAATTTAATCACTTTTTCTGCGTCTGCAGAGTCCGCTTTCCATTCGATACCCGCGTAGATGTCTTCTGAGTTTTCGCGGAAGATAACCATGTCGGTCAGTTCAGGGTGCTTAACCGGGCTTGGGGTGCCCTGATAGTAACGAACCGGACGCAGACACACGTACAGGTCCAGCTCCTGGCGCAGCGCCACGTTCAGTGAACGGATACCGCCGCCGACTGGGGTGGTCAGTGGGCCTTTAATAGCAACGCGGTAGTCGCGGATCAGGTCCAGCGTTTCGGCTGGCAGCCAGACGTCCTGGCCATAAACTTGAGTAGATTTCTCACCGGTGTAAATTTCCATCCAGGAAATTTTACGCTCGCCTTTGTAGGCTTTCTCAACAGCGGCATCAACCACTTTCAGCATTGCCGGGGTAACGTCTACACCGATACCGTCACCTTCGATGAACGGGATAATCGGATTGTGAGGAACGTTAATCTTGCCGTTTTGCAGGGTGATCTTTTTACCTTCCGCCGGAACAACTACTTTGCTTTCCATTAACCTCTCCTTCGAGCGCTTCTGGTTGTTACTGATCTTATGTTAATAAATTGTAATGAGCCCTTCGATAGTACCTGATTGTCCTGCGCCATGAAAGGTCTTCGTTATTAGGCTATAATGCGGCAATTGATAACGCCTGAAAATACCATGAAGAAAACTTCTTTTACAAAACACCGGGTTGAGCGATTCAGCTCCCGACAAGCCGCCAGACGACCGCAGGAAACCCAGCCGAAGCGGGTTATTTTGTTCAATAAACCCTACGATGTTTTGCCGCAGTTTACCGATGAAGCCGGGCGCAGCACGCTGAAGGACTACATCCCTGTACAGGGGGTTTATGCGGCCGGGCGTCTGGACCGCGACAGCGAGGGCCTGCTGGTCCTGACCAACGACGGCGCCCTACAGGCGAAGCTCACGCAGCCGGGGAAACGCACCGGCAAAATTTACTTCGTCCAGGTCGAAGGCGAGCCGGATGAAGAAGCGCTGGAGAAATTGCGCAGCGGCGTGACGCTGAACGACGGTCCCACCCTGCCCGCAGGTATTGAACGCGTGAATGAACCAGAGTGGCTGTGGCCGCGCAATCCGCCGATCCGCGAACGCAAATCCATTCCAACCAGCTGGCTCAAAATTACCCTTTATGAAGGCCGCAACCGTCAGGTTCGGCGCATGACCGCCCACGTCGGCTTCCCTACCCTGCGTCTGATTCGCTACGCTATGGGCAGCTACACTCTGGACGCGCTGGCAAACGGTGAATGGCGAGACGTTACCTTTTAAGGAGTCACTATGTTTAAACCTCATGTCACGGTTGCCTGCGTGGTTCACGCCCGGGGTAAATTCCTTGTTGTTGAAGAGAGCATTAACGGCAAAGCGCTGTGGAACCAGCCTGCCGGACACCTTGAAGCCAACGAGACGCTCCTGCAGGCCGCGAAACGCGAGCTGTGGGAGGAGACCGGCATTCACGCAGAGCCCCAGCACTTCATCCGCATGCACCAGTGGATCGCCCCCGATAGCACTCCGTTCCTGCGCTTCTTATTTGCCGTCGAGCTAAGCGAAACGTGCGCCACAGAGCCGCAGGATGACGATATCGACCGCTGCCTGTGGGTCACTGCCGACGAGATCCTGAACGCGCCAAACCTGCGCTCGCCGCTGGTTGCGGAAAGCATTCGCTGCTGGCAGTCCGCCGACCGCTTGCCGCTGGATGTCATCGGCGCATTTAACTGGCCGTTTACAGAGGGTGCCAATGGTGGGGGGGCGTGATAGAATACGCCGCCTTGAAGTTCAATGTCGTGAGTATTCCAATGTCAGATAGCCCAAAAAAAGTGATCGTCGGCATGTCCGGCGGTGTCGATTCCTCCGTTTCCGCCTACCTGTTGCAGCAACAGGGCTATAAGGTGGAGGGCCTGTTCATGAAGAACTGGGAGGAAGACGATGGTGAGGAATACTGCACTGCCGCAGCGGATCTCGCTGACGCGCAGGCCGTCTGCGACAAGCTCGGTATTGAACTGCACACCGTTAACTTTGCCGCAGAATACTGGGACAACGTGTTTGAGCTCTTCCTCGAAGAGTACAAAGCGGGCCGTACCCCGAACCCGGATATCCTGTGCAACAAAGAGATCAAATTTAAGGCCTTCCTGGAGTTCGCCGCGGAAGACCTGTGCGCTGACTATATTGCGACCGGCCACTACGTGCGGCGCGCAGACGTGAACGGCAAAAGCCAGCTGCTGCGCGGCCTGGACGGCAATAAAGATCAGAGCTACTTCCTCTACACGCTGAGCCACGAGCAAATCGCCCAGAGCCTGTTCCCGGTCGGCGAACTGGAAAAGCCGCAGGTGCGTAAAATCGCCGAAGAGCTGGACCTGATCACCGCGAAGAAAAAAGACTCTACCGGCATCTGCTTCATCGGCGAGCGCAAATTCCGTGATTTCCTCGGACGCTACCTGCCCGCACAGCCGGGTAAAATCGTCACCGTCGACGGTGACGAGATTGGTCAGCACCAGGGGCTGATGTACCACACCTTAGGCCAGCGTAAAGGCCTGGGCATCGGCGGCACCAAAGAAGGTAGCGAAGATCCGTGGTATGTGGTCGACAAAGACGTCGAAAACAATATTCTGGTTGTTGCCCAGGGTCACGACCATCCGCGTCTGATGTCGGTTGGCCTGATCGCGCAGCAGCTGCACTGGGTCGACCGCGAGCCGCTGAAAGGCACGCTGCGCTGCACGGTCAAAACACGCTACCGTCAGAGCGATATTCCTTGCACCATTACCGCGCTTGATGACGATCGCATTGACGTGCGCTTCGACGAGCCGGTTGCCGCCGTCACGCCGGGCCAGTCTGCTGTCTTCTACAGCGGCGAAATCTGCCTCGGCGGCGGGATCATTGAACAGCGCCTGCCGCTGCCTGCTGTTTAATACGATTGCTCACATAAAGGAGACCGTGTGGCGAAGAACTACTATGACATCACCCTGGCGCTGGCGGGAATTTGCCAGTCTGCCCGTCTGGTGCAACAGCTTGCGCATCAGGGTCATTGCGACGCTGACGCCCAGCACGTTTCGCTGAACAGCGTTATCGATCTCAACCCTGGCTCGACCCTGGGCGTGTTCGGTGGCAGTGAAACCAATCTTCGTCTCGGTCTTGAAACCCTGCTTGGCGTGCTTAACGCCAGCAGCCGTCAGGGATTAAACGCAGAGCTGACCCGCTACACGTTAAGCCTGATGGTGCTGGAGCGTAAGCTGAGCGCCGCAAAAGGCGCGCTCAATACCCTGGGCGATCGCATTGCCGGGCTACAGCGCCAGCTTGACCATTTTGACCTGCAGTCCGACACGCTGCTCAGCGCCATGGCCGGTATTTACGTTGACGTCATCAGCCCGCTCGGCCCGCGCATTCAGGTCACCGGCTCCCCTGCCGTGCTGCAAAGTCCACAGGTGCAGGCAAAAGTGCGTGCGTCCCTGCTGGCAGGGATCCGCGCCGCCGTGCTGTGGCACCAGGTTGGCGGTGGCCGCCTGCAGTTAATGTTTTCTCGTAATCGCCTGACCACTCAGGCAAAACAAATTCTTGCTCATTGTTAACCTCCCGGAGTTGCGAATTATGGAATTATCCTCACTGACCGCCGTATCCCCTGTCGATGGACGCTACGGCGATAAAGTCAGCGCGCTGCGCGGGATCTTCAGCGAATATGGTTTGCTGAAGTTCCGTGTTCAGGTTGAAGTACGCTGGCTGCAAAAGCTGGCCGCCCAGGCAGCAATCAAGGAAGTTCCTGCTTTTGACGAAAAGGCAAACGATTACCTTGATAAAATCGTTGCCGAATTTAGCGAACAAGACGCCGCGCGCATTAAGACCATTGAACGCACCACCAACCACGACGTGAAGGCGGTTGAGTATTTCCTGAAAGAGAAAGTGGAAAGCGTCCCTGCCCTGCACGCCGTGTCTGAGTTCATTCACTTCGCCTGTACCTCTGAAGACATCAACAACCTGTCTCATGCGCTGATGCTCTCTACCGCGCGCAAAGAGGTGGTGCTGCCTTACTGGCGTAAAATCATCGACGCGGTGAAAGCGCTGTCCGTGGAGTACCGCGACATTCCGCTGCTTTCTCGTACTCACGGCCAGCCAGCCACCCCTTCCACTATGGGGAAAGAGATGGCGAACGTCGCGTACCGCATGGAGCGCCAGTACCGTCAGCTGGAACAGGTTGAAATTCTCGGCAAAATCAACGGCGCGGTCGGTAACTATAACGCCCACATCGCCGCCTATCCGGAAGTGGACTGGCACCAGTTCAGCGAAGAGTTCGTGACTTCTCTGGGGATTCAGTGGAACCCGTACACCACCCAGATCGAACCACACGACTATATCGCCGAGCTGTTTGACTGCATCGCGCGCTTCAACACCATCCTGATCGACTTCGATCGTGACGTATGGGGCTACATCGCCCTGAACCACTTCAAGCAGAAAACCATCGCCGGTGAAATCGGCTCTTCTACCATGCCGCACAAGGTGAACCCCATCGACTTCGAAAACTCCGAAGGCAACCTGGGCCTGGCGAACGCCGTGCTGCAGCATATGGCGAGCAAACTGCCGGTATCCCGCTGGCAGCGCGACCTGACCGACTCCACCGTGCTGCGCAACCTGGGCGTGGGCATTGGCTACGCGCTGATTGCGTACCAGTCCACCCTGAAAGGCGTGAGCAAGCTGGAAGTGAACCGCGATCGCCTGCTGGACGAGCTGGATCACAACTGGGAAGTGCTGGCGGAGCCGATCCAGACCGTGATGCGCCGTTACGGCATCGAAAAACCGTACGAAAAGCTGAAAGAGCTGACCCGCGGCAAGCGCGTTGACGCCGAAGGCATGAAGCAGTTTATCGACGGTCTGGCGCTGCCGGAAGAAGAGAAAACCCGCCTGAAGGCGATGACCCCGGCGAACTACATTGGCCGCGCCATTACCATGGTTGACGAGCTGAAATAACGCCCCTCTCCCCCTTTTCGCCCGAAAAGGGGGATGCTTTTCCCCGGTTTACTCAATGTTTATCCCCACAACAACATAATCAGCGTTAAACTATTCATACCAAATATCTAGGGAGAAGAGATGATGCGCGTACTGGTTGTTGAGGATAACGCATTGCTACGCCATCACCTGAAGGTCCAGCTTCAGGAGATGGGACATCAGGTGGACGATGCTGAAGATGCAAAAGAAGCCGATTATTATCTCAATGAACACCTGCCGGATATCGCCATTGTCGATTTAGGGTTGCCTGACGAAGACGGTCTGTCCTTAATTCGCCGCTGGCGCAGCCACGATGTCTCCCTGCCGGTTCTGGTGCTGACCGCCCGTGAAGGCTGGCAGGACAAGGTTGAAGTACTCAGCGCGGGTGCAGATGATTACGTCACCAAGCCGTTTCATATTGAAGAGGTGGCGGCGCGGATGCAGGCGCTATTACGCCGCAACAGCGGGCTGGCGTCACAGGTTATTTCCATCCCGCCTTTCCAGGTCGATCTCTCCCGCCGGGAATTATCCATCAATGATGAAGTAATCAAGCTCACCGCCTTCGAATACACCATCATGGAGACGCTGATCCGTAACAATGGCAAAGTGGTGAGCAAAGATTCCTTAATGCTCCAGCTTTATCCCGATGCGGAACTGCGCGAGAGCCATACCATTGACGTGCTGATGGGACGTTTGCGCAAGAAGATTCAGGCGCAGTATCCGCAGGATGTGATTACCACCGTCCGTGGCCAGGGCTACCTGTTCGAATTACGCTAAATGAGACGGATCTTGCGCCATATTCTGCCCCTTTCGCTGCGGGTACGTTTTCTGCTGGCAACGGCCGCCGTCGTGCTGGTGCTGTCGCTCTCCTACGGCATGGTCGCCCTCGTGGGCTACAGCGTCAGCTTTGATAAAACCACCTTTCGGCTGCTGCGTGGCGAAAGCAATCTGTTTTATACCCTGGCGAAATGGGAAAACAACCGCATCACCGTCGAAATGCCGGAAAACCTCAACCAGCAGAGCCCCACGCTGGCCCTGATCTATGACGAGAAGGGTAAGTTACTGTGGGCGCAGCGTGACATCCCGTGGCTGGTTAAAAGTATTCGTCCGGAATGGCTTAAAACCAACGGTTTTCATGAAATTGAGGCCGATCTCAATACCACCAGCTCGCTGATCCGTGAAGATCGCTCTTTGCAGCAAAAGCTGAACGAGATCCGCGCGGATGATGCCGAAACGGAAATGACGCACTCCGTTGCGATTAATCTCTACCCGGCGACGCTGAACATGCCTCAGCTGACCATCGTGGTGATCGACACCATTCCGATCGAGCTGAAGCGTTCTTATATGGTCTGGAGCTGGTTCATCTACGTTCTGGCTGCAAATCTTCTGCTGGTGATCCCGCTGCTGTGGATAGCGGCATGGTGGAGCTTGCGCCCCATTGAATCTCTGGCAAAAGAGGTTCGCGAGCTGGAAGAGCATCATCGCGAGAAGCTGAATCCGGAAACGACCCGCGAGCTTACCAGCCTGGTGCGTAACCTCAACCGCCTGCTGAAAAGTGAACGCGAACGCTATGATAAGTACCGTACTACCCTTACCGACCTGACCCACAGCCTGAAAACCCCGCTGGCCGTTATGCAAAGCACCCTGCGTTCAATGCGCAGTTCGAAGCTGAGCGTCGATGATGCCGAGCCGGTGATGCTGGAACAGATCAGCCGTATTTCACAGCAAATTGGCTACTACCTGCACCGCGCCAGCATGCGTTCAGGCAGCGCCCTGCTGAGCCGCGAGCTGCACCCGGTCGCCCCGCTTCTGGATAACCTCACCTCTGCCCTCAACAAGGTGTATCAGCGTAAAGGGGTGAACATTAGCCTCGATATTTCGCCCGAGATCAGCTTTGTCGGGGAAAAAAACGACTTCATGGAGGTGATGGGTAACCTGCTGGACAACGCCTGCAAATATTGTCTGGAGTTCGTGGAAGTGTCCGCGCGCCAGACGGAAAATGAACTGCATATCATCGTTGAGGATGATGGCCCGGGGATCCCACTCAACAAGCGCGATGTGGTGTTCGATCGCGGCCAGCGCGCCGATACGCTACGCCCAGGCCAGGGCGTCGGTTTAGCCGTCGCCCGCGAGATTGTTGACCAGTACGACGGAAAAATCGAAACCGGCGAAAGCCTGCTGGGCGGCGCCCGAATGGAGGTCATTTTTGGTCGCCAGGAGCCCACGTCGAACGATAGTTAACCCGTTATGTGAAAAATGCGAGGATCTCGCAGCCGGGGGGCCGAGCTTCCGTTATAATCCAGGTCAGTAAGAGCCTGCGGAATAAAAAAATATGGATTATCACTTAACGCTTAACTGGCCCGAGTTTATTGAACGTTACTGGCAAAAACGCCCGGTGGTTCTGAAACGCGGGTTCAGCAACTTTGTCGACCCCATCTCCCCTGACGAACTGGCCGGTCTGGCCATGGAAAATGAAGTCGACAGCCGCCTGGTCAGCCACCAGGACGGGAAATGGCAGGTCAGCCACGGTCCTTTCGAGAGTTACGATCACCTCGGTGAAAACAACTGGTCGCTGCTGGTGCAGGCGGTGAACCACTGGCACGAGCCAACGGCTGCCTTAATGCGCCCGTTCCGCGCCCTTCCCGACTGGCGCATGGACGATCTGATGATCTCCTTCTCCGTACCGGGCGGCGGCGTGGGTCCGCATCTGGACCAGTACGACGTGTTTATTATTCAGGGTACGGGCCGCCGCCGCTGGCGCGTGGGCGAAAAAGTGCCAATGAAACAGCACTGCCCGCATCCGGATCTGCTTCAGGTCGATCCGTTCGAAGGCATTATCGACGAAGAGCTGGAGCCGGGCGATATTCTCTACATTCCGCCTGGATTCCCGCACGAGGGTTACTCCCTGGAAAACTCGCTCAACTACTCGGTTGGGTTCCGCGCGCCAAGCGGCCGCGAGATGATCAGCGGATTTGCCGACTATGTTCTGCAACGCGAGCTGGGTAGCTACCGTTATAGCGACCCTGACGTCCCTGCCCGCGAGCATCCGGCCGATATTCTGCCAGCGGAGCTGGATAAGCTGCGCGGCATGATGCTGGATTTGATCAACGAGCCGGAGCACTTCAAACAGTGGTTTGGTGAGTTTATCAGCCAGTCGCGTCATGAGCTGGACGTTGCGCCGCCGGAACCGCCGTATCAGGCTGACGAGATTTATGATGCGCTTCAGCAGGGCGACAAGCTGACGCGTCTGGGCGGGCTGCGCGTGCTGCGCGTTGGTGATGAGGTGTTCGTCAACGGCGAGAAGCTTGACTCTCCGCACCGTCCGGCGCTGGAAGCGATTGCCAGCCATCTGGTGTTGACTGCCGACACATTTGGCGATGCGCTGGAAGATCCATCCTTCCTCGCAATGCTGGCCGCGCTGGTCAACAGCGGGTACTGGTTCTTTGAGGACTGAGTCGACTTAATGCCCGGTGGCGCTGCGCTTACCGGGCCTACAATACGATCGTAGGCCGGGTAAGGCGCAGCCGCCACCCGGCTTTTTACTTCCGCTCTCCCGTCGCAAAATCCTCGATCTCCCCTGCCCAATCGGCAGGATATAATCCCTCGTGAACATCTCGGTGAAACGTTGAAAACGGCCAGTCGATAACCTTACTGACGTAGCCGTGCTTCACCGGATTGATGTAGACGTAATCCACATGCCGCCGGTAATCGTCTTCGTTTCGAATGGTGTGCTCCCAGAAGCGTGGCTGCCAGATATGGCGCATGTCGATGCTGCGGCTGAACGTCTTTTTGATATCTCGCCAGCGGGCAGAAAAATCGCTGTCGCCTTCCGGTAAGGTCCAGATGCAGTGCATATGTTCGGGCAAAATAACCCAGGCGTTTATCGTAAAAGGCTTTGCGCGTTTAACCGCGACAGTCGCGGTACGGAGGCTATCAATATGACGGGTAAGCAAATCGCTCTGACGGTTTTGCAGGTTGACGGTGAAGAACCAGGTTCCACCGGGGACGTAGTGACGACGGTAGTTTGACATGGGCACTCCTTGCCTTAATGCCGGGTGGCGGCTGCGCCTTACCCGGCCTACATTCGGATCGTAGGCCCGGTAAGCGCAGCGCCACCGGGCATTTTTTACCGCTTCGCGGTCAGCTCCGCTATCCGCACTATCACCTTCACCGCTTTCTCCATCCCTTCGAGCGTCACAAACTCATGCTTGCCGTGGTAGTTATAGCCACCGGTAAACAGGTTCGGGCACGGCAGCCCCATAAACGACAGCTGAGAACCGTCGGTACCGCCGCGAATCGGCTTCAGCTGCGGTTCAATATCGCAGTCGCGCATCGCCTGCTGGGCGATATCGAGAATATGCGGGTGCGCCATCACCTTCTCGCGCATATTGTAATAGCTGTCTTCGATGATGAGCTCAATGTAGCAGTCGGGATGCAGCCCTTTCCCCACCTTCTTCGCGATCTCCATCATCTTGCGCTTGCGCGCCTCGAAGGCTTTGCGGTCGAAATCGCGGATGATGTAGTGCATCTGCGCGCTGTCCACCGTGCCCTTGATGCTGGTCAGGTGATAGAAACCTTCGTACCCTTCGGTCTGTTCAGGGCTCTCTTCCGCCGGGACTTCTGCGTGAATTCTGGATGCCAGCGACAGCGCGTTCACCATGACGCCTTTCGCCGAGCCGGGGTGAACGTTGTTGCCGACAATTTTGATCGTGACGGACGCGGCATTAAAGTTTTCATACTCCAGCTCACCGACGCCACCACCGTCAACGGTGTAGGCCCACTGCGCGTTAAAGGCTTCCACGTCGAAATGCTTCGCGCCCTTGCCGACCTCTTCGTCCGGCGTAAAGGCCACGCGGATATCCCCGTGCGGGATGTTTTTCTCTTTCAGCACCGCCAGCGCCGTCACGATCTCCGCGATGCCCGCCTTGTCATCTGCTCCCAGCAGCGTTTTTCCGTCGGTGGTGATCAGCGTCTGGCCCAGCAGCTGGTGCAGCACCGGGAACATCACAGGCGAGAGCACTTCGTCGCCAATGCCCAGCGCAATGTCGCCGCCGCGGTAGTTTTCCACAATCTGCGGGTTCACGTGTTTACCGCTAAAATCCGGAGAGGTGTCGACGTGGGAGATAAAGCCAATCGCCGGAATGTCACCTGGGACATTCGCCGGCAGCGTTGCCATCACAGTGCCTTTCTCGCTTAAGGTGACGTTGACCAGCCCCATGGCGTCAAGCTGCTCTTTAAGCAGGTTTAATAGCTTCCACTGGCCTTCGGTGCTTGGCACCTGGCGAACACCCGGCTTAGATTGGGTATCCAGCGAAACGTACTGTAAAAAACGCTCAAGTAATTTATCCATGCAGTCACCCTCACTTTTTGTGACAACATTATCAATAAGCATCAAAACGCAAATATTGCGTCAGGTCACTTTTATCCCGCAAACGAGAATATTTAATGAGATGGTCACTCCCTCCTTCCCAGTACTATGCTGAGGACAGGCTTTCATTCGGAGAACCATCATGGAAAACATTGCGCTTATTGGTATCGATCTGGGTAAGAACTCTTTCCATAT
>NZ_JBLKDA010000014.1:0-121360 GCF_047530215.1 Enterobacter sp. 01-M-03-SI-ECC | reverse complement strand
CGTAGTGGCGAGTCGGGGTGTCGTATTCAACGTGGGAAGTGTTGATGGTGATACCACGAGCTTTTTCTTCTGGTGCGTTATCGATCTGGTCGAATGCACGAGCAGAACCACCGTAGGTTTTAGCCAGAACGGTAGTGATTGCAGCAGTCAGGGTAGTTTTACCATGGTCAACGTGGCCGATAGTACCAACGTTGACGTGCGGTTTTGTACGTTCAAATTTTTCTTTAGACACGGCTATATTCCTTACTATAGTGCTCTCCCCTTTGGAGAGAGCACGGGACTTAGGTTTTAATCCTGTGGATTACTTACCACGGGCTTCAATAACGGCCTGAGCAACGTTGTTAGGCGCATCATCATACTTCAGGAATTCCATGGTGTATGATGCACGACCTTTGGTCAGAGAACGCAGCTGAGTTGCATATCCGAACATTTCAGACAGCGGAACTTCAGCGTGGATCTTAACGCCAGTTACTTCGGATTCCTGACCACGCAGCATACCGCGACGACGGCTCAAGTCACCGATAACGTCACCGGTGTTCTCTTCAGGAGTTTCTACTTCAACCTTCATGATTGGCTCAAGCAGAACTGGTTTTGCTTTCTTAAAGCCTTCTTTAAAGGCAATAGACGCAGCCAGTTTAAACGCCAGTTCAGAGGAGTCAACGTCGTGGTAAGAACCGAAGTGCAGACGAATACCCATGTCAACAACCGGATAGCCAGCCAGAGGGCCCGCTTTCAGCTGTTCCTGGATGCCTTTATCAACGGCTGGGATGTATTCGCCAGGAATTACACCACCTTTGATGTCGTTGATGAACTCGTAACCTTTCGGGTTAGAGCCCGGCTCCAGTGGGTACATGTCGATCACAACGTGACCGTACTGACCGCGACCACCAGACTGCTTAGCGTGTTTACCTTCAATGTCGGTAACTTTCGCGCGAATCGCTTCGCGGTAAGCAACCTGAGGTTTACCCACGTTAGCTTCAACGTTGAATTCACGCTTCATACGGTCAACGATGATGTCCAGGTGCAGTTCACCCATACCAGCGATGATGGTCTGGTTAGATTCTTCATCAGTCCATACGCGGAATGATGGGTCTTCTTTCGCCAGACGGCCCAGAGCCAGACCCATTTTTTCCTGGTCAGCTTTGGTTTTTGGTTCAACCGCGATGGAGATTACCGGTTCTGGGAATTCCATACGCTCCAGAATGATCGGGTGATCTGGGTCACACAGGGTGTCACCAGTGGTCACGTCTTTCAGACCGATAGCTGCAGCGATGTCGCCCGCACGAACTTCTTTGATCTCTTCACGTTTGTTAGCGTGCATCTGTACGATACGGCCAAAACGTTCACGCGCCGCTTTCACGGAGTTCAGGATGGTGTCACCGGAGTTAACCACACCAGAGTAAACGCGGAAGAAGGTCAGGTTACCCACGAATGGGTCGGTAGCAATTTTGAACGCCAGTGCAGAGAATGGCTCGTCGTCGCTTGCGTGACGCTCAGCCGGAGTATCTTTACCGTCGTCCAGGATGCCGTTGATCGCAGGAACGTCAACCGGGGATGGCAGGTAGTCAACTACCGCATCCAGCATCGCCTGAACACCTTTGTTCTTGAACGCAGAACCACAGGTTACCAGGATGATTTCGTTGTTCAGAACGCGCTGACGCAGAGCTTTTTTGATCTCTTCTTCAGTCAGTTCTTCACCACCCAGGTATTTCTCCATCAGCTCTTCAGAAGCTTCAGCAGCGGATTCGATCAGGTTCTGGTGCCATTCGTCAGCCAGGTCCTGCATTGCAGCTGGGATATCTTCGTATTCGAAGGTAACGCCCTGGTCTGCATCGTTCCAGTTGATGGCTTTCATTTTCACCAGGTCGATAACGCCGGTGAAGCCTTCTTCAGCACCAATTGCCAGCTGCAGCGGAACAGGGTTCGCGCCCAGACGGGTTTTGATCTGACCAACAACTTTCAGGAAGTTAGCACCCATACGGTCCATTTTGTTAACGAACGCGATGCGTGGAACTTTATATTTGTTCGCCTGACGCCATACGGTTTCAGACTGTGGCTGAACACCACCAACTGCGCAATAAACCATTACCGCGCCGTCAAGAACACGCATGGAACGTTCTACTTCGATGGTGAAGTCAACGTGCCCTGGGGTGTCGATGATGTTTACGCGATGCGGTTCGTACTGCTTAGCCATACCTGACCAGAATGCAGTAGTCGCTGCGGAGGTGATAGTGATACCACGCTCCTGCTCCTGTTCCATCCAGTCCATGGTGGCTGCGCCGTCATGAACTTCACCGATTTTATGGTTTACACCGGTGTAGAACAGAATACGTTCGGTAGTAGTGGTTTTACCGGCGTCGATGTGCGCACTGATACCGATGTTACGGTAGCGTGCGATGGGTGTTGTACGAGCCATTTGATTCCTCGTTTATATCTTTAGGCGTTCAGTTAAGTTACCCAGAGCGGGCGGCTTCTCTGAAGCGCCCGCCTGGTGACTAAGACTCCGAAGGGATTACCAACGGTAGTGTGCGAACGCCTTGTTGGCTTCTGCCATACGGTGAACGTCTTCACGTTTCTTAACTGCAGTACCTTTGTTGTCTGCAGCATCAGAAAGTTCGTTCGCCAGACGCAGAGCCATGGATTTATCACCGCGTTTACGAGCAGCTTCAACGATCCAACGCATTGCCAGAGCATTACGACGAACCGGACGAACTTCAACTGGAACCTGATAAGTAGAACCACCAACGCGGCGGGACTTAACTTCTACGGTTGGGCGAACGTTGTCGAGAGCGACTTCGAAAGCTTCCAGTTCATTTTTACCAGAACGCTGAGCCAGGGTCTCAAGCGCGCTGTATACGATTGCTTCTGCAGTAGATTTTTTACCATCTACCATCAGGATATTTACAAATTTTGCCAGCAGTTCTGATCCGAATTTCGGATCTGGAAGGATTTTACGCTGACCAATGACGCGACGACGTGGCATGGGAATACTCCGTTGTTAATTCAGGATTGTCCAAAACTCAAAGAGTTTAGTGTGACATTAAGATAAATCAGTTTGGCCTTACTTAACGGAGAACCATTAAGCCTTAGGACGCTTCACGCCGTACTTGGAGCGAGCCTGCTTACGGTCTTTAACACCTGAGCAGTCCAGCGCACCACGAACGGTGTGGTAACGAACACCCGGAAGGTCTTTAACACGACCGCCACGGATCAGGATCACGGAGTGCTCCTGCAGGTTGTGACCTTCACCACCGATGTAGGAAGTCACTTCGAAACCGTTAGTCAAACGCACACGGCATACTTTACGCAGTGCGGAGTTTGGTTTTTTAGGAGTGGTGGTATATACACGAGTACATACGCCACGTTTCTGCGGGCAGGCTTCCAGCGCAGGCACGTTGCTTTTCGCAACTTTGCGTGCACGTGGTTTGCGTACCAGCTGGTTAACTGTTGCCATTAAATAGCTCCTGGTTTTAGCTTTTGCTTCGTAAACACGTAATAAAACGACCTCATACAATATGAGGACGCGAAATTTTAGGGCTACGTCGAAAAGGTGTCAAGAAATATACAGCGATCTCAAATCACCAGTTCATTTGACTGGCGTGCGTCACAGTAAGATTGACGAAATCAGTATAGCCAACCACGTCAATTTTGGCTGAAATTTGACCAGAAAGACCCCGCGCATCCAGATCGTCTTTCAGCGCAGAGACGGTTATGGGGGCATTTGTGAGAATTTCAACGAAACGACTGCCTTCCAGTGCGGCAAGCACGCCATCCTGAATGAGCAGCAGATCGTCACCTTCGCGCAACATGCTCAGCAGCGTGTCGATATCACATTGCCACGGTGAATGGCTCAGAGTATGGAGCATGGCAGCCTCAGAAAGTCAGAACGGTATCGTAGTGGGAAAGCTGTTCGCGTAACGCGGCAGAAGACAGGACCGTCGCATCCAGCACGAAAGGCATCTTCTCATTCAGACCGCGAGCGGCCAGGGAGTCGGCGCAGAGATAGAACGTGTCGATATCGTAAAGCGGTAAGACCTTGAACGTCGCGATGTAATCACGCGTCAGAATGGCCTGCGGCTGCTGGCCCGCCAGAAGCTGAAACACCCCGTCGCCCAAAAAGAAGACGCCGATATCTTCGGTCAGCGCGGATGTCGCCAGTAACGCATCCAGACCTTCGCGGCCTGAAGCACTACCGTGCGGCGCAGACGTAAAAACAAATGCCACGCGCTTCATCAGAATTGCACCACTCTGTCGCAGGTTAATGCCGCCTGTGCCAGCGCGCCCAGGCCACTCAACGAAAAACCGGGCTGCAGGTTAGAACCCGATAAACCAAGGCGCGCGGCTTCGGTTGCATCGGTCACACCGCGTCGCAGTGCCGCCGCGACGCAGATGTGAAGTTCTACGCCCTGTTTTTCGTTTAATGCCTGCCAGGCGCGAACCAGATCAAACTCGTCGCTCGCCGGGGACGTAAACTGATTTGCGTTATACACCCCTTCCCGATAGAAGAAGACGCTTGCCAGCTTATGTCCGGAAGCGAGGAGCGCATGCGCAAACTGCAGCGCGCTGCTGGCCTGCTGAGTCCCGTACGCCGGGCCTGTTACCATTAACGCAAAACGCATTACTTGTCTTGTCCCAGGAAATCACCGCTTTTGAACTGGCGAATATAGAGGTAGACCGTGTGCTTGGAGATGTTCAGACGATCGGCCACCTGGTTGATGGCGTCTTTAATATCAAAAATCCCTTTTTCATAGAGATTGAGCACGATCTGGCGATTCTTGGCGTTGTTCGAGACGTTGCGATCGGCATTCACCTCTTCAATCGTAAACTCAAGCGTCTGCGTCACCAGATCTTCAACGGAGGAGGCAAAGTTAACGGAGGAGCCCACATCCGGCGTTTCAGGTGGAACAAAGGTGCTCATGATTTGCGAGAATGGCACATCAAGGTTCATGTTGATGCACAGCAGCCCAATCACACGATGCTCGCGGTTTCGAATCGCAATGGTTTCTGACTTCATCAGCACGCCGCTTTTGGCGCGGGTGAAATAGCATTTGGAGACGCTGCTGTCCGCGCCGGTCATGTCATGCAACATACGCAATGCAAGGTCGGTAATAGGCGAACCAATTTTACGGCCAGTATGCTCACCATTCGCAATACGGATGGCGGAGCACTTCAGATCTTGCAGGGAGTGCAATACGATTTCACAGTGGGAGCCAATGAGCATCGCTAACCCGTCCACTACCGCTTCGTAGGATTTCAGAATATCGAAGTCGGTCTGATCGAAAGGACGTTGATCCAGCAAATCAAGTTCACTGGTTTCGTTGGTTAAAAGCGACCTGGACATGAAAAAAACACTCCTTTTCAGGAGCCTGTCGTTAGGTTTTCAGGGCAGGCTCATTATCTACACGGACAACTAAATTAATACAGCGTGCCTAACGCTTTCCAGTGTTAATTATATCTGCCCCACAATAAAAAACCGCCGCCTTAAAGGCGGCGGTTTTTTTCAGCATTACTTCTTAGCAGCAGCGGCTTTATCGTCAGCCGGTGCGTCTGCTTTGGCATCCGCTTTCGGTGCCGGTTTGATGTCCAGCAGCTCTACGTCAAAGACCAGCGTAGAGTTGGCAGGGATCCCCGGAACGCCGGTTTTGCCATAGGCCAGATCCGGTGGGATAACCATCTTGATCTTGCCGCCTTTCTTGATGTTTTTCAGGCCTTCAGTCCAGCCTGGGATCACACCATCCAGACGGAAGGAGAGTGGCTCGCCGCGGGTGTAAGAGTTATCAAATTCTTTACCGTCGATCAGCGTACCTTTGTAATTCACCACAACGGTGTCGCTGTCTTTAGGCGCATCGCCGGTGCCTTCTTTCTCAACTTTGTACACCAGGCCAGTAGAGGAGGTTTTCACACCCTTCTCTTTAGCAAAGGTATCGCGGTAGGCTTTGCCTTTCGCTTCGTTGTCTTTCGCGTCCGCGTCCATCTTGGTCTGCGCGGCACCCTTCACGCGCGCTTCGAACGCCTGCAGAGTCTGTTCAATTTCCTGGTCAGACAGCTTGCTCTTATCTGCAAATGCGTCCTGAACGCCCGCGATCAGCTGAGCTTTATCCAGTTTGATGCCCAGTTTCTCTTGTTCTTTCAGAGAGTTTTCCATGTAACGGCCCAGAGATGCGCCCAGTGCGTAGGCGGATTTCTGGTCGTCATTTTTGAACGCCGCTTTGCTGTCTGCAGTGGCAGCAGGCTTCGCAGCAGTATCAGCAGCGAATGACAGCGGCGCGTTCAGCGCAACAGCCATCGTCGTCGCCAGCAGCGTTACTTTAAACAGTGATTTCATCCATATCTCCAGGGCCTGGGGACTCTCACCCCAGCGTTAAACGTAAATGAGTGACGTACTATAAAACGTTGCAGAAGAAATCTACATACAGACACGTCCAATTGTCGCCACTTTTCAGACTATTTTTGTTTAAATAAGTTTCTTGTCAGGGGATGCGAACTGTACTTAGGGATAAACTCAGTTAAACTGCGCCGCCGCTGGGCCATTATGGCAAATCTGAAATAAACGAGGTGAATGATGAAGGATACAGCATTAGAAGCGAGAATGGCTGAGCTGGAAAGCCGCCTGGCTTTTCAGGACATCACCATCGAAGAGCTGAACCAGACCGTGACCGCCCATGAGCTCGAAATGGCAAAACTGCGGGATCATATGCGCCTGCTGACGGAAAAGCTGAAGGCTACGCAACCGTCAAACATTGCCTCTCAGTCAGAAGAGACGCCACCCCCTCATTATTGAGGCGTAAAAAAAGCGGGGGTTCCCCGCTTTTTTTGTGCCCGGTGGCGCGAAGCTTACCGGGCCTACCTACCAACGGCAGGTATTAGTGGCAGCCGCAGCCGCCGTTACCGCAACCACCTTTACCGTGGTCATGACCATGGTCGTGATCGTGGCCGTGACCACCGCAGCAGCCGTCGTGGCCGTGATCGTGGTCATGGTCGTGACCGTGCGCACCGTGAACGTGGCCATGAGCCAGCTCTTCTTCGGTTGCTTCACGGATCGCAACAACTTCTACGTTGAACTTCAGGTTCTGACCGGCCAGCATGTGGTTGCCGTCAACCACAACGTGGTCGTCTTCCACTTCGGTGATCTCAACAGGAACTGGACCCTGGTCAGTTTCAGCCAGGAAGCGCATGCCAACCTGCAGTTCGTCAACGCCCATGAACACGTCTTTCGGAACGCGCTGAACCAGGTTGTCGTCATACTGACCGTAAGCGTCGTTCGCGCCTACAGCAACGTCAAATTTGTCGCCAACTTCATGGCCTTCCAGCGCAGTTTCCAGGCCGGAAATCAGGGAGCCGTGACCATGCAGGTAGTCAAGCGGCGCACTCACCGGAGACTCATCAACCAACACACCGTCTTCTGTACGTACCTGATAGGCCAGGCTGACCACCAGGTCTTTTGCTACTTTCATGATATCTCCTGAGCGTGGGAAAATTGCTGGCGCAGATTGTAGCGGAAATCTGCACCCGTGTACCCTTTAGCTTAAAAAAACTCAGGGCATATCGCTAGTCCGGATGAAAAATGCCGATCACTTGCTCTTCTTTGCGAACGTGATCGCGAGCCTCTTTATCGGCCTCGCGCATCTGGTGACCGCACTTAACACACTCAACAACATCAATATTATTTTCCCGCCACATCGCCAGCGTATCTTGCGCCTGGCAGGACGGGCATTTTGCACCCGCGATAAAGCGTTTACGTACAGCCATCTTTCGTTACCCTTTATTCAAATTCATCCCAGCCGTCAAGCTGGCGCCGTTCCTGCTGCATCTCGCGCTGGAAGATCTCCTCCAGCTCGCGACGCGCTTCCCGCACGCGGGAGATCTGCGCCGTATCGGTATGTACCGGCATCAGCTCGCGCAGCATCCGCATATCCAGCCGACGGAAGTGCATCTGCGCGCGCTGCGCCTGATGAGGATGCATGCCCAGCGAGATCAGCGCCTTGCGCCCCAGCTCCAGGGCACTGGAGAACGTCTCGCGGGAGAAGTGTTTCACACCCGCCTGCAATAATTCGTGAGCTTCAACACGTCCCCGGGCGCGCGCCAGAATATGCAGATGCGGGAAATGCTGCTGGCACAGATCCACCAGCTTCATCGTGTCTTCCGGATCGTTACAGGTAATCACGATGGACTCGGCCGCTTCTGCCCCAGCCGATCGCAGCAGCTCAAGCTGGGTGGCATCGCCGTAATACACTTTATAGCCATATTTACGCATCAGGTTTACAGCGCTGATATCCCTTTCCAGCACCGTAATGCGCATTTTGTTCGCCATCAGCAGGCGACCAATCACCTGCCCGAAACGGCCAAAGCCCACCACAATCACCTGCGGCTTGTCGTCTTCCACCCACGGGGCTTCATCTTCATCGTCCGTCGGGTTCAGGCGCCGTGAAAGCAGCTTGTCCACCAGCTTCATCAATAGCGGCGTAGTCATCATCGACAGCGTGACCGTCACCAGCAAAAGCGCCATCTGGTCGTCTTTAAACAGCTTCTGGGAGGAGGCGGCGGAGAACAGCACAAACGCGAACTCGCCCCCCTGGCTTAACACGCTGGCAAACTGCATGCGTTCCGAACTGCGCAAGCCGTAAATGCGCGCCATGACGTACAGCACCAGCGTTTTCACCGCCACCAGGACGGCGACGCTCACCACCACCCACAGCAGATGGGTATAGAGCACGCCAAGGTTGAGCGCCATCCCCACCGAAATAAAGAACAGGCCTAACAGCAGCCCCTTGAAGGGATCGATGGCAATTTCCAGCTCGTGCCGATACTCGCTCTCCGCCAGCAGCACCCCGGCGATAAAGGTCCCGAGCGCCATCGACAGCCCCAGCGCATCCATAAACAGCGCCGATCCCAGCACCAGCAGCAGCGTCGCGGCGGTAAACACCTCGCGCACGCCCGACGCGGCAATAAAGCGAAATACCGGACGTAACAGGAAACGTCCGCCAATCAGCATGCCCGCGAAGGCCAACACCTTTATGGCGATTTTCGCCCAGTCGAAGCGATCGTCGCCGGAGCCCGCCAGCAGCGGCACCAGTGCCAGCGCCGGGATCACCGCTAAATCCTGGAACAGCAGCACCGAAAAGCCCAGCTGACCGGCCTCGTTGCGGTTCATCCCTTTATCGCGCATCAGCTGCAGGGCCATTGCCGTCGACGACATCGCCAGGCCTATCCCGCCAATCACCGCCGCCTGCCATGAAAAGTGGGTCAGCATTAACAGGCCGCCCAGGATCGCGGCGCTGAACAACACCTGGGCGGCGCCCACGCCAAAGATAGAGCGTCGGAGCTGCCACAATTTAGAGGGGTTCAGCTCCAGGCCGATGATGAACATCAGGAACACCACGCCCAGCTCGGAGAAATGGAGGATCTCATCCACGTCGCTGATGAATCCCAGTCCCCACGGGCCAATGGCGATGCCCGCCAGCAGATACCCCAGCACCGCCCCGATGCCAATGCGGGCAGCGAGCGGTACCGCGACGACGGCCGCAAATAAAAACAGCACCCCGGCGAGGAGCAAATTCGATCCTTCCATTAACGACCTCCTGCCGGAATCGGTGACGCCAGCCATTCACCATAGGCTCTGGCGTGGCTTGCCAGCTCTTTTGGATCCTGACGTCGGGCCCAGTAGACGATAATCGGGCTCATCCAGTGCATGCGGCACATCGCCGCCGTCAGCTCGAAAGGCCGCAGAATGTCGCTCATCGGATAACGGTTCAGCCCGTCGTGGCGGTAAGCGCTTTCGGGTTCACCGGTCGTAATCACGCTACGCCAGTACTTTCCCGCCAGCTGGTTGCCCCCCACCCCGCTGGAGAAGCCCCGGCTCAGCACGCGGTCCAGCCACTCCTTAAGCAGCGCCGGACAGCTGTAGGTATAAAGCGGATGCTGGAACACAATCACGTCATGCTGACGCAGCAGCTCCTGCTCGTGAGGAATATCAATAAAGAAATCAGGATAGTGCGCGTAGAGATCGTGCACCGTGACGTTACTGAGCTGTGTGGCCGGCTTAAGCAGCACCCGGTTTGCCACCGAGTCCTGAGATTCCGGATGGGCATACAGCAGCAGCACTTTTGCTGTCTGAGACATCATTCCCCTCCCGGTGTTGTTTCTGTTTTTGTGTATCGTCGCTGTTTTGGGCTACCATGGCGGCCCGGTGCGGAAAATGGCCCACACCTTACATTATCATAATGACAAATTAACATAGTCGGAACATACGGCGCTTCTATGATTGTTTTCTCCTCGTTACAAATTCGTCGCGGCGTGCGCGTCCTGCTGGATAACGCCACTGCTACCATCAACCCGGGCCAAAAAGTGGGTCTGGTCGGCAAAAACGGCTGCGGTAAGTCCACGCTGCTGGCGCTGCTGAAAAACGAGATTAGCGCGGATGGCGGTAACTTCACCTTCCCCGGGAACTGGCAGCTCGCCTGGGTGAACCAGGAGACGCCAGCCCTGAGCGAACCGGCACTCGACTATGTTATCGACGGCGACCGTGAGTACCGTAAGCTTGAGGCGGAACTCAACGCCGCTAACGAGCGCAACGACGGTCACGCCATCGCCACCGTTCACGGCAAGCTGGACGCCATCGACGCGTGGACCATTCGCTCCCGCGCCTCCAGCCTGCTGCACGGCCTGGGCTTCAGCAATGAACAGCTGGAACGCCCGGTCAGCGACTTCTCCGGCGGCTGGCGTATGCGCCTCAACCTGGCGCAGGCGCTGATCTGCCGCTCTGACCTGTTGCTGCTCGATGAACCGACTAACCACCTCGATCTCGATGCGGTTATTTGGCTGGAGAAGTGGCTCAAGAGCTATCAGGGCACTCTGATTCTGATCTCCCACGACCGGGACTTCCTTGACCCGGTGGTGGATAAAATCATTCATATCGAACAGCAAACGATGTTCGAGTACACCGGCAACTACAGCTCCTTTGAGCGCCAGCGCGCGACGCGCCTTGCCCAGCAGCAGTCGATGTACGAAAGCCAGCAGCAGCGCGTGGCGCACCTGCAGAGCTTTGTGGATCGCTTCAAGGCTAAGGCGTCAAAAGCCAAGCAGGCCCAGAGCCGCATCAAGATGCTGGAGCGCATGGAGATGATCGCCCCGGCGCACGTCGACAACCCGTTCCACTTCAGCTTCCGCGCGCCGGAAAGCCTGCCGAACCCGCTGCTGAAAATGGAGAAAGTCAGCGCGGGTTATAACGACCGCATCATTCTCGACTCCATCAAGCTCAACCTGGTGCCGGGTTCACGTATTGGCCTGCTGGGGCGCAACGGTGCCGGTAAATCGACGCTGATCAAGCTGCTCGCGGGCGAACTTAACCCGGTCAAGGGTGAAATCGGCCTGGCGAAGGGCATCAAGCTGGGCTACTTCGCCCAGCATCAGCTGGAATTTTTACGCGCGGATGAATCCCCGATTCAGCACCTCGCGCGCCTGGCGCCGCAGGAGATGGAGCAGAAGCTGCGCGACTATCTCGGCGGCTTCGGCTTCCAGGGCGATAAGGTCACTGAGAATACCGAGCGCTTCTCCGGCGGCGAAAAAGCCCGTCTGGTGCTGGCGCTGATCGTCTGGCAGCGCCCGAACCTGCTGCTGCTCGATGAACCGACCAACCACCTGGATCTCGATATGCGTCAGGCGCTGACCGAAGCGCTGATCGAGTTCGAAGGCGCGCTGGTGGTGGTGTCGCACGATCGTCACCTGATCCGCTCCACCACGGACGATCTCTACTTAGTGCACGACGGCAAAGTCGAACCGTTCGACGGCGATCTGGAAGACTACCAGCAGTGGCTGACGGACGTGCAGAAGCAGGAGAACCAGCCGGAGGAGTCTGCGAAAGAGAACGCCAACAGCGCGCAGGCGCGTAAGGACCAGAAGCGTCGCGAAGCGGAGCTGCGCACCCAGACGCAGCCGCTGCGTAAAGAGATTGCCCGTCTCGAAAAAGAGATGGAAAAGCTCAACGCCACGCTTGCCGCCGTTGAAGAGAAGCTCGGCGACAGCGGTCTGTATGACCAGAGCCGTAAAGCGGAACTTACGGACTGCCTGCAAACCCAGGCGAAGACCAAATCCAGTCTCGAAGAGTGCGAAATGGCGTGGCTGGATACGCAGGAACAGCTGGAAGCGATGCTGCAGGCCGACTAACACGCCGGGAGGGTTATGCGTTTCGATACCACGAGCGAGATTACGTTCCGCAAGCTCAGCATCTTCATGACGTTTATGGAGAAGGGGAATATCGCGCGCACCGCCGAAACGCTGGGCCTGAGCGGCGTCAGCGTGCACCGCGCGCTGCACACCCTGGAAGAGAACGTGCGCTGCCCGCTCTTTACCCACAAGGGGCGCAACCTGATTGCGCTTCCCTCTGCCTGGACGCTGCTGGAGTATTGCCAGGAGGTGATGCAGGTAATGGAGCGCGGGCTTGATGAAGCGCGCAAAATTGCCGGCATCGGCCAGGGCCGGCTGCGGGTGGGGACGCTCTACTCGCTCACCCTGGAAACCGTCCCGCGCCTGATTATGGGCATGAAGCTGCGCCGTCCGGATCTGGAAATGGACCTGACGATGGGATCTAACGAAACGTTACTCCACATGCTGGATGACGGGTCGCTGGATGCCATATTGATCTCCATCTCCGAAAGCGATATCGACCGCAACACCCTTGAGGTTCTTCCCCTTTTCCACGACGACATTTTCCTTGCCGCCCCGGCTTCCGCCACGCTGAACACCAGCGGGCCTGCGGATCTGCGGGACTACAAGGATCAGAAGTTTGTCTCGCTGGCGGAAGGGTTTGCCACCTACGCGGGCTTTCAGGAAGCGTTTCATATCGCCGGGTTCGAGCCGGAGATCGTTACGCGCGTGAACGACATTTTCTCTATGCTGAGCCTGGTGCAGGCGGGAGTCGGCTTTACGCTGATGCCGGGCAGGATGAAGAAGGTGTATGAGAATTCGGTGCAGCTATTGAAGCTGGCGGAGCCGTACCAGATGCAGCAGCTGATTGCGATTGTCTTCGCCCGCAACCGCGAGCAGGATCCGAGCCTGCGCGCGCTCGCCGCCGAAGGGCGGATGTATGCGCGCAGCTTGCAGGATAGTGCGTGATGCCTTGCCGGGTGGCGCTGCGCTTACCCGGCCTACAAAACTACAATTCGGGAGTAGGCCGGGTAAGGCGAAGCCGCCACCTGGCAAAAAACTCACGCACGAAGCCGACCCGCCAGATGCACCGCCACGTCAACGCCGCTGCGCTCCAGTGCAATCGTCTCGCCTTCCCACACCGCCTGTCGCGTTAAGCAGGTCAGCACGCCGCCGGGCGGCATCTCGATTGCCAGCCGGGCTTCACGTTCGTTGGCGGAAATCATCGCCTCCTGCCAGCGCACCGTGCGCGCCATATTCATCGCCAGATCGTCGGCTATTTTTTCCGGCTGCCACAGCACCCGTCCGGTGCTGCCGCTCAGATACGCGCAGTGCGGGCGTGAAAGCGCAACCGATTCAAACGCCGCCGCCAGCGTCTGCGCCGGTTCGGCCAGCAGCGCGCAGTGCGACGGTACGCTGACCGCCAGCCGTTTAGCCTTGCTCCCCCCTTTTGCCAGCGCGCGTGCCGCCGCCTGCGCCATCCCGTCGTCGCTTCCGGCAATCACGATCTGCGTTTCGGCATTCAGGTTGGCAATATACGTTCCCGTGCCGTCGATAAGCGTTTCCACCTGCGACAACGTCAGGCCCATAATCGCCGTCAAACCATAGCCGTGCGGGTACGCCTGCTCCATCAGATCGCCGCGCAGGGCCACCAGCTTCAGCGCGTCGGTAAAGTCCAGCGCGCCCGCGATGACCGCCGCAGGATAACCGCCGATTGAAAGCCCGCTCACAATGTCCGGCGTCACGCCGCGCCGTTCGAGCTCGCGCGCCCAGGCTACGCCAGAAATCAGCAGACACAGCTGAACCGCGCGGGTATGAGCGAGTGAGGCCGCACTATCGAGCGTATCGACTTCGCTGCCCAGCACCTCGCGTGCCTCCGCCAGCGTCGTTCCCGGCAGGTTTTGCAGCATGCCTTCATGCTGCGTGCCCTGCCCCGGAAAGGTAAACAGTATTTTCATCACTCCTCCCTGCGCCACGGATCGGCCACCAGGCGCGGTCCGCGGCTCGTTTTCAGCAGCGTTTTACCGTCGCGCAGCCACTCTGCCAGCGCGAAGCCGCCGTCGGGCGTATCCACCTGCGTATCCGCCCGGCACAAGGCGCGGTCGAGCTGCGTCTGCCATGCGGTAAATGCGTCAGGGGAAATCGGCCGCGGGGCGCGGATCAGCAGGTCGAGATCGCTGTCGGCGCGAATGACCGGAATGCCGGTCGCCAGCGCGTAGCCGGTGCTGCCGGTAATGCCCCACGTCCACGGCCAGGCCTGCTGAGAAAGCTGAAGCGCCACCTGAACCGGAGGCTGCGTGACAAACGGCGAACGCAGCAGGTCCGCCGTTACGCTCAGTGATTCGGGTGACACCACGCGCAGCACGTTTTCCGGCTTCACCCATCCGGCCGCACGCTGGTCGCGGCGCAGTCCGCGCACGCCAACGGGAATACGGCCTTCACTGTCAACATCACGCCGCACCACGACCGGCAGGCCGGTATGCCAGGCCGCCTCAACCCAGGAGTCGGTAATGCCTTCCAGCGCGTCGCGTGCGGTGAGCCAGATGAGGTCGTGCGGGCGTAATGCTGTGGTCATAATTACATTCCTGAAGTCAGCGAGATAAACAGCGGCAGCGACAGGATACACAGTACGGAGCTTAACAGCAGCACGGCCTCTGCATCCGGCGACTGCACGCCAAAGCGGTTACCGAACACCACGCCGAAGAAGCCCGCAGAGAGCGCAATCATCAGGATAGCGGTGATCGCCACGGAGCCGTGCAGACCGAAGATCAGCACGATACCCCAGGCAATCGCGGGCTGAATCAGCAGCTTGGCAATAGTTGACGTAATCACCATGGTGTTAATCTGCAGCTTGCGGGCAGAGAGGATCACCCCGGTCAGGAACAGCGCCGCCGCGGTCGCGGAGAGCCCCAGCGGTTTAATCGCCGCCAGCACCAGTTCCGGCATTTTGATACCGATGGCGGACAAAATCACACCCAGCAGCGGGCCCATCACGATCGGTTTTTTAATCGAACGCCACATCAGCACCGGCAGCATGGAGAGCGTTGAGCCGGAGCTATTCCCCTCAGCGCGCGCTTTTTCTCGTTCAAGAATCAGCAGGCAGAACGGGGTCATCAGCACCGAACCGCAGGCGATGGAAACGGCCACGGAGAGCGAGGTAGACGAGCTTTCCCCGAGCACGCTGCCCAGAATCGGCAGGCCGAGCGCCGCATAGTTTGGCAGGGCGACGGTCAGCGTCAGCACGGCCGCATCCTGCGGGGATTTCTTAAAGACGCTGGTCGCGAGGAAGTAGATGACCGCATAGGTGATCCACATCGCCAGGGTCAGCACCAGAATCAGCGGCGACTGGGCCACGATGCCGGTCCACGGCGTTTGCACGGTGGCGCTAAACAGCGCGGCGGGAAGGGCGAAATCCATCACGAAGATATTCAGCAGGGAAACGTTTTTGTTATCGACCATCTTTGCCTTGCCGGCCCAGAAACCCAGCAGCATGATGACGAAAATCGGTGCAAGAGCATGAACAATTACGTAAGTCATAAATCACCTGTAGTAAAAAAAGTTTTAGCACTGGTGCGATGTTTATTATTTTTCAGGATGCAGGCCCCCGCGCGGGCGCGGCGAACGCGCCCACGGGGTTATGCATCTGGCAGGTCTCTTTTTTACTTACCAGCTGGCTCGCATACGTTCGCGGACGAGCGCAGAGCTGCGGCGGTTGTCAGCACCCAGACGATTCTTCAGCGTGGTGTCCTGACGAGCGTCACTGATGGCCTGTTGCAGGGTCGCTTTCACCTGCGCCAGATCGTTATCGGATGGGGCATCCGGGTTGCTGATGTCCAGCAGGTTTGAAAGCAGCCCCAGGGTGGCGTAGTTGCTGATGTCGTAGGCCATGGGCGGAATGGTGGCCGCCAGTTTTTCCAGCGCGTCGACGGTACGCAGCGTAATGCGCGCCGCAGACTCTTTGCCCATCGCGTGGATCAGCACGCCCTTATCGTTGAAGGCAATCAGGCGGTTAGCCTGGTAGCCGTGCGCCAGAAACGCGCCGGACATCGCCTTGCCGACGATAAGCCCAATCACCGGGTGACCGGCCAGGCGTGCATTCGCATAGGCTGCTGCCGCCCCGGCCAGCGCCTGATGAATACCAAACGCCTCTTCGCGACGACCATAGGCCTGGCTAGGGACGTCGATCACCGCCACAATCGGGCGCTTCACGGACTTATTGGCATCCTCGGCCACGGTTTCGCTCACCACTTTCGCCAGGGTCCAGCCTTCCAGCAGACCGACTTCCCCTTTCGCCGCGCGCGGGAAGTGGTTGTTGGCATCCGGCACCACGGCAATAAAGCGCACCGCTTCGCCGTTCAGCTCACCGTCTGCCGCCTGCACGGACGGGCACAGTCCTTCCACGCGTTTGGCATTTGGGGCGAGGGTTTCCAGCCAGAGTTCGCCACGGCTTTTTGAATTACTCATCATTTCACCTCCCGGGCAAAAAGCGCGTTAATCTGTTCGGCATCGGCCTGCTTGCGGGTGTCGAAATTCGTCAGACGGGTCAGGTAATCGTCGTAGTTGTCGGTGCGGTGTTTCGCGGGGACGCCTTTGGCAATCGCGTCGTTCATCGCCGCTTTCACCGCGTTCACGCCGTCACCCACCAGGGCATCCACCAGCCCGCTTTGGTAGCGCACTTCGCCCCCGGTCATGCTCCAGATAAACGGACGGTCGCGAGAGTCGTACTCCTCAATGCCCGCCTCCTGCTCGATAACCTGCGGGCCGTTGAGGCCGAGACGCGCTTCGCGGGTGACAATCAGGTAGCTGCACAGCGCTGCCGCAATGGACATCCCGCCGAAGCAGCCCACGGTTCCCGCCACAATCCCGATGACCGGCGTATAGCGACGCAGGTCAACAATCGCCGCGTGGATGTCGGCAATCGCCGCCAGGCCGAGGTTCGCTTCCTGCAGGCGCACGCCGCCGGTTTCAAGACAAAGCACCGCCTGAGTCGGAATGCCGTTGCGGTTATCTTCCGCCGCCAGCTCCAGCGCCGCCGCCATTTTGGCACCGGACACCTCGCCCATGCTGCCGCCCTGGAACGCCCCTTCAATCGCCACGACGACGGCTGGCTTGCCGTTGAGGGTGCCTTTCGCCACCACCATGCCGTCGTCCGCCTGCGGCACAATGCCCTGCGGCCCAAGCCACGGCGAGATAATGCCTTCAAACGGATCCAGCAGTTCGCGGTAGCTGCCCTCGTCGAGCAGGGCCTGCGCGCGCTGGCGCGCTTTCAGTTCGATAAAGCTGCTGTCATCACGCATGGCTCACCCCCTCAAAAACCTGTTCGATACGAATGCGCGCCACGCCCGGCGTCGCGCCGAAGTCGTGGATGGTCAGTTTGCCTGCGGGCAGGCTGCTGACGGTTTGCAGGCGGTTGAACAGCGCCTCCCAGCGCCCCCGGCTGTTGTCAACGGAGGTGGTGATATCAATGGTTAACGTCTGGCCCGGTTCGGCGGTGAAGAGCACCTCCATATCCCCGGAGCCGACGACGCCTGCCAGCGCTCTGCCGCTTAACGCGCGGCTGGCTGGCACGGTCAATGTGATTTTTTCCATAACATCCTCTTAAAGCTTTGAATAAGGCGTTTCGATGCGATCGAGAAACAGCGTGGCGGCAAGCAGGTCGGCTGCGCCGCCCGGCGAAGCGTTAAGCGTGAGCATGTGGCGATCTAAGTTCGCCAGCGCCTGCTGGCCCGCAGCCGTTGCACAGCCTCCGGCATTCAGCACCGCACGGGCGCCGTCCTGCATGGCGTCAAGCCCCTCCATTCCTGCGCGCGACAGCACGCAGGTGTCGGTGAGCGAGGTCATGATCGCCATCAGCGCGTCGAGCCTGGCGTGCGCTTCGTTACTGCCGTTGAGACGGCTCAGGCGAAGCTGCGGCAGCGCGCGCTGCATAACGTGCGGAAACGCCTGCTGAGCCTCTTCGCGCGCGCCCGGCACGCGGTAACGGTGCGTGGCGCGCAGGCCTTTACTGAACACCTTCGGCGCCGCGTCGTCCGGCAGTCTCGCCAGCTGTGCGGCAGTGCGGGCGACGTCTTGCGCCCTGGCATTCCCGCCCAGCATCGCCACCGCGCTGACCAGCAGCCCCAGCGCCCAAATCGCACCGCGATGGGTGTTTACGCCGCCGGTTGCAGCCATCATCTGCTGCTCGCCTTCACGGCCAAGACGGCCAACGGTTTGCCGAAGCGCAATATCTGCCGGACGCTGCCAGCTTTGCTGCGCCAGCGCCTGAAACGTCGGGGTCAGGCTGTGCGCGGAGCGCTCCATTAGCGCAAGGGATAAATCGCTGTGCGCGCCGTTCCCCCGACTGTCCACCAGACCGGGTTTCGGGCTTAAACGTGCTTCGTCAATCAGACACTGCGTGGCGGTTCGCGCCAGCCATTCGGCACCGCCTTCAACCTGAATCTGGGGCAGAAGTTTCATTACCAGCTCCGGAATTTCGCAGGCGGGTTATACAGGCCGCCGGACCATTCAACGAGATCCGACACGCTGCCTGCCGCCAGCAGAGAGCGGGTGGCGTCGGTGCGGCGAATGCCCATATCTTCCGGATACATAACCTTGCCGCTCTGGCGCAGTTCCGCCACGCGTTTAGCGTCCACGCCCAGGCCGATATCGGTGATCCCCGCCACGGCGGCGACCATGGCGCGACGCTCTTCCAGGTCTTTCGCCCGGTAGAGATAGGCAATCCCCTCTTCCGTCAGCACGTGCGTCACGTCATCGCCGTAAATCATCACCGGCGCCAGCGGCATGCCGGAGGCTTTTGCCACGTCAACGGCATCAAGTTTTTCCACGAAGGTCGGCTTCACGCCCGCCTGGAAGGTTTCCACCATCTGCACGACGAGTTTTTTACCGCGCTGCATCGGATCGGGTTCGGTGATCATGTTCAGCCAGGCCGGTGTCGCGTGGCGACGACCGTGCGGGTCGTGACCCATGTTTGGCGCCCCGCCGAAGCCGGAGAGACGGCCGCGGGTCACCGTGGAAGAGTTGGCGTAACCATCAACCTGCAGAGTTGAGCCGATAAACATATCCACCGCGTACTGGCCGGCCAGCTGGCAGAACGCGCGGTTGGAGCGCATCGAGCCGTCGGCACCGGTAAAGAACACGTCAGGACGGGCGCGGATGTACTCCTCCATTCCCAGCTCGCCGCCGAAGCAGTGCACGCTTTCGACCCAGCCGCTTTCGATGGCGGGGATCAGGGTCGGATGCGGGTTGAGCGTCCAGTGCTTACAGATTTTGCCCTTAAGGCCAAGCTGCTCGCCGTAGGTAGGCAGCAGCAGCTCGATCGCCGCGGTGTTAAAGCCGATCCCGTGGTTCAGGGACTGCACCTGATGTTCCGCGTAGATGCCTTTAATGGCCATCATCGCCATCAGGATGTGCTCCTGCTTGATCAGGCGCGGGTCGCGGGTAAACAGCGGTTCGATAAAGAATGGCTTGTCGGCAACGACAACATAGTCAATCCAGGAGCCCGGGATATCGACGCGCGGCAGATCGCACTCGTCGTCCACCAGCTCGTTCACCTGCGCGATGACGATCCCGTCGTGGAAGGCAGCGGCTTCCACCAGCGCCGGGGTATCTTCAGTGCTCGCCCCGGTGTAGAGGTTGCCCTTGCGGTCTGCCTTAAAGCCGGCAATCAGCGCCACGTTGGGCGAGAGGTCGACGTAGAGTCGTGAGTAAAGTTCGATGTAGGTGTGAATGGCGCCGATTTCGAGCTGACCATCTTCCAGCAGCTGGGAGATTCGCAGGCTTTGGGTACCGGAGAAGGAGAAGTCCAGCTTGCGGGCGATGCCTTTCTCAAAGATATCCAGATGCTCGCTGCGCCCGACGCTCGGCATTATCATATGCAGGTCGTGGACAACTTGCGGGTTCACTTCTGCCAGCGAACGGGAAAGGAAATCCGCCTGCTTCTGGTTGTTACCTTCCAGAACGACCTTGTCGCCAGGCGCGATCAGTTTTTCCAGCATGGCGACCAGATCGCCGGTTGGCAGTACCTTGCCCTGCACCGGTACGGACGCCAGACGACGCGCTTTTTCGCTGCGTCGCGTGTTCCATTGCCGGGTGGGTGTTTGCCCAGATAACATTATTAACCTCCTGATTCAGCTAATCATTTTGATTTGCTTAACGTTGAGTAAAGTGTGCGCTCTGGTGAGAAAGGCATCAATTAAGCGTAGAGCGGAATCATTAGCTTGAGAGTAATAATCAAGGTAAAGATTTGTGATCGGGATCAGTTCATGTTTCGGAAAACCAGGCTAAACGGGGTACAATTCGGAAAGTATCGTTAATATCTGACAAGAATCAGCATCGCCCTTATGACCCAAATCATTCCATCAGGCTTCGACATTGCAGCCGAAGACAGCACCGAGTTCGTGCCCCTGCGCGGCGTGGCCAACTGCCATTTGCAGACCATGCTGCCGCGGCTGATCCGCCGCAAGGTTCAGTTCACGCCGCACTGGCAGCGGCTTGACCTGCCGGACGGTGATTTTCTGGATCTCGCCTGGAGCGAAGCACCGGAGCAGGCGCGCCACAAGCCGCGGCTGGTGGTCTTTCACGGTCTGGAAGGCAGCCTGCACAGCCCGTATGCGCACGGCTTAGTTGAAGCGGCAAAAGCGCGCGGCTGGCTCGGCGTGGTGATGCATTTTCGCGGCTGCAGCGGCGAGCCAAATCGTCAAAAACGTATCTATCACTCGGGTGAAACCGAAGACGGAACCTGGTTTTTGCACTGGCTGCGGGAAAATTACGGCACGGTGCCAACGGCGGCTGTGGGCTATTCGCTGGGCGGCAATATGCTGGCCTGTCTGCTGGCCAAAGAGGGCGAAAGCGTCCCGCTGGATGCCGCCGTCATTGTCTCCGCGCCGTTTATGCTGGAGCAGTGCAGCTACCACATGGATAAAGGCTTTTCCCGCGTCTATCAACGCTACCTGCTCAACCTGCTGAAGGCCAACGCGGCGCGTAAGCTGAAGGCCTACCCGGATACCCTGCCGGTCAGCCTGCGCCAGCTGAAAAAGGTGCGCCGTATTCGCGAGTTCGACGATCTGATCACCGCGAAAATCCACGGCTTCGCCGATGCGATTGACTATTATCGCCAGTGCAGCGCCATGCCGCTGCTCAGCAAAATCACCCAGCCGACGCTGATTATTCACGCTAAAGATGACCCGTTTATGGATCATCACTCAATTCCCGCTCAGGAATTCCTGCCCGACAACGTTCACTATCAGCTGACCGAGCACGGCGGCCACGTCGGGTTTATCGGCGGGACGTTGCGCCGCCCGAAAATGTGGCTTGAGACGCGTATTCCTGACTGGCTAACTCCTTATCTGGACGGTGCAAAATGATCATTCCCTGGCAGGATCTGGCTCCCGAAACGCTCGATAATCTGATTGAAAGCTTTGTATTACGCGAAGGCACCGATTATGGTGAACAGGAACGCTCGCTTGAGCAAAAGGTCAACGATGTTAAGCGCCAGCTGAAAAGCGGCGACGTGGTGCTGGTGTGGTCAGAACTGCATGAGACGGTGAATATCATGCCCCGCAACGCGTTTCACGGCTGATCTTCCACCTTTTCAGTCAGGGAGTTGCTATGTCTGCCAGACATCCGGTTATTGCCGTTACGGGGTCGAGCGGTGCGGGAACCACCACCACCAGCCTCGCCTTTCGCAAGATTTTCGCCCAGCTGAATCTCCGTGCGGCGGAGGTCGAAGGCGACAGCTTTCACCGCTACACGCGTCCGGAGATGGACATGGCCATCCGTAAGGCGCGCGATCTGGGTAAACACATCAGCTACTTCGGCCCGGAAGCCAATGACTTTGGCCTGCTGGAACAAACCTTCATCGAGTACGGGCAGAGCGGCAAAGGGCAGTCCCGCAAGTATCTGCATACCTATGATGAAGCCGTTCCCTGGAATCAGGTGCCGGGCACCTTTACCCCCTGGCAGCCGCTGCCGGAACCCACCGACGTGCTGTTTTATGAAGGGTTGCACGGCGGCGTGGTCACGCCTCAGCACGACGTGGCGCGCCACGTGGACCTGCTGGTTGGCGTGGTGCCTATCGTGAACCTGGAGTGGATCCAGAAGCTGACGCGCGACATGAGCGAGCGCGGCCATTCGCGTGAGGCGGTGATGGACTCGGTGGTGCGCTCCATGGAAGACTACATCAACTACCTCACGCCGCAGTTCTCCCGCACCCACATCAACTTCCAGCGCGTGCCGACGGTGGACACCTCCAACCCGTTCGCGGCCAAAAGCATCCCGTCGCTGGACGAGAGCTTTGTGGTGATCCATTTCCGCAATCTCGAAGGCATTGATTACCCCTGGCTGCTGGCGATGCTGCAGGGCTCATTTATTTCGCACATGAATACATTGGTGGTGCCGGGTGGAAAAATGGGGCTGGCGATGGAGCTCATCATGACGCCGCTGGTGGAGCGGTTGATGGAAGGGAAGCAGATCGCGTAAGCTGTTTTGCCCGGTGGCGCTGCGCTTACCGGGCCTACGATTAGGCTTTTGTAGGGCGGGTCAGCGAAGCGCCACCCGCCAAAAGATTAGGCCTCGATCACCTCATACGAATGGGTGATTTTTACCGCTTTCTCCAGCATTAACGCCACAGAGCAGTACTTCTCCGCAGACAGGTCAACCGCACGTGAAACCGCAGCGTCCTTCAGTTCTTTACCGGTAACCACAAAGTGCAGGTTAATGTGGGTAAACAGGCGCGGCGCCTCTTCGCGACGTTCTGACGTGAGTTTAACCTCACAATCCGTTACGTCATGACGGCCTTTTTGCAGAATCGACACCACGTCAATCGCGCTGCATCCCCCTGCCGCCATCAGCACCATTTCCATCGGGCTTGGCGCTTTGTCGCCTGAGTTACCGTCCATCAAAATCTGGTGTCCTGATGCGGACTCGCCCAGGAACGTTAAACCTTCAACCCATTTCACGCGCGCTTGCATATTCTTAAACTCCAACGTTGCATTTTTGGTGACAGATTACGCGTGCGTTACATTTCTCGCAATGGAAGGCGACCTGCATCATGCTGAAGCGAGACACCAGGAGACACGCGGCGAAAGCTATGCTAAAACACTCTGGATGCTACAGTAATACATTGACGTTACACATGTATGCGGAGGACATCAAACTTTACTGGCTGCGAAACGTTACGGTAGCCGACTTCCCAGGGTATGGGTAAGAATTCGATTGCAACCCCAGAGTCCGGATGCATCTGATGACTCTGGTGACAGCTTATAACAGAGGATAACAGCGCATGGTGCTTGGCAAACCGCAAACAGACCCGACTCTCGAATGGTTCTTGTCTCATTGCCACATTCATAAGTACCCATCAAAGAGCACGCTGATTCACCAGGGTGAAAAAGCGGAAACGTTGTATTACATCGTTAAAGGCTCGGTGGCAGTGCTGATCAAAGATGAAGAAGGGAAAGAGATGATCCTTTCTTATCTGAACCAGGGCGATTTCATCGGTGAACTGGGCCTGTTTGAAGAGGGCCAGGAACGTAGCGCCTGGGTTCGCGCAAAGACAGCATGTGAAGTGGCTGAAATTTCTTACAAGAAGTTCCGTCAGCTGATCCAGGTAAACCCGGACATCCTGATGCGTCTTTCTTCCCAGATGGCGCGCCGCCTGCAGGTCACCTCAGAGAAAGTGGGTAACCTCGCCTTCCTGGACGTGACGGGTCGTATCGCACAAACCCTGTTGAACCTGGCGAAACAGCCAGACGCCATGACCCACCCGGACGGCATGCAAATTAAAATTACCCGTCAGGAAATTGGTCAGATCGTCGGTTGCTCCCGTGAGACAGTGGGCCGTATCCTGAAAATGCTGGAAGATCAAAACCTGATCTCCGCCCACGGTAAAACCATCGTCGTCTACGGAACGCGTTAATTCCGCTTAAGCGGCGTGCCATCGCAAGGTGTCACGCCGTTTTTGTCTCTACTCCCCATGTGGCGCAGGCTGATCTATCACCCGGAAGTTAACTACGCACTGCGGCAAACGCTGGTGTTGTGTCTTCCCGTGGCCATAGGCCTGCTGCTCGGACATCTTCAGCAAGGCCTGCTGTTTTCCCTCGTGCCCGCCTGCTGCAACGTTGCCGGCCTGGATACGCCGCATAAGCGCTTTTTCAAACGCCTGATTATCGGCGGCGGCCTGTTTGCGGGCTGTAGCCTTGCGGTGCAGCTTCTGCTTGCCCGGGATATCCCGCTGCCGCTGATCCTGACCGTGCTGGCGATGACGCTGGGCGTCACGGCGGAAATCAGTTCGCTGCACGCCCGCCTGCTTCCCGCGTCGCTGATTGCGGCCATCTTCACGTTAAGCCTCGCCGGAAATATGCCGGTGTGGGAGCCGCTGCTGATCTACGCGCTCGGTACGCTGTGGTACGGGGTGTTTAACTGGTTCTGGTTCTGGCTTTGGCGGGAGCAGCCGCTGCGCGAATCCCTGAGCCTGCTCTATGTGCAGCTGGCGGAGTACTGCGAAGCCAAATATACCCTGCTCACCCAGCATACCGACCCGGAAAAATCCTTACCGCCGCTGCTGACGCGCCAGCAGAAGGTGGTGGACCTGATAAGCCAGTGCTACCAGCAGCTGCATATGCTCGCCGCCAACAGAAACCACGAGTACAAACGGCTGCTGCGCACCTTCCAGGTGGGGCTGGATCTGCAGGAGCATATTTCGGTGAGCCTGCACCACCCGCAGGAGGTGCAAAAGCTGGTCGAGCGCAGCCACGCCGAAGCGGTGATCCGCTGGAACGCGCAGACCGTCTCGGCACGCCTGCGGGTGCTGGCGGACGATATTCTCTACCACCGCTACCCCACGCGCTTTAACATGGAAAAACAGCTCGGCGCGCTGGAAAAAATTGCCCGTCAGCACCCGGATAACCCGGTCGGACAGTTTGCCGCCTGGCACTTCAGCCGTATCGCCCGCGTGCTGCGCACCCAGCGCCCGCTATATCCCCGCGACCTGATGGCGGATAAGCAGAAACGGCTGCCGCTATTGCCCGCGCTCAAAAGCTACTTGTCCCTGAAGTCGTCCGCCCTGCGTAACGCCGCGCGGATTAGCGTCATGCTGAGCATCGCCAGCCTGATGGGCATGGCGCTGCATCTGCCGAAACCCTACTGGATCTTAATGACCGTCCTGTTTGTCACCCAGAACGGCTACGGCGCCACGCGGGTGCGTATTCTGCACCGGGCAGGCGGCACGATGGCGGGGCTGATCGTTGCGGGCGTGACGCTGCACTTCCACGTTCCCGAGGGCTATACGCTGGCGGGGATGCTGGCGGTCACCCTGGTAAGCTACCTGATAATCCGCAAAAACTACGGCTGGGCAATGGTGGGCTTTACGGTGACGGCGGTATACACCCTGCAGCTGCTCACGCTCAACGGCGAACAGTTTATCGTTGCCAGGCTGATCGACACCCTGATCGGCTGCCTGATCGCCTTCGGCGGTATGGTCTGGCTCTGGCCGCAGTGGCAAAGCGGGCTGCTACGCCAGAACGCCCACGACGCGCTGGAGGCCGACCAGGAGGCTATCAGGCTGATCCTCAGCGACAATCCTCAACCGACGCCGCTGGCCTGGCAGCGGATGAAGGTCAATCAGGCGCACAACGCGCTGTTTAACTCCCTCAACCAGGCGATGCAGGAGCCGGGCTTTAACGCGCACTATCTGGCGGACATGAAGCTTTGGGTCACGCACAGCCAGTTTATCGTCGAGCACATTAACGCCATGACCACGCTGGCGCGCGAGCACACGATGCTGACGCCGGATCTGGCGCAGCGCTATTTGCAGTCGTGCGAAATTGCGTTGCAGCGGTGTCAGCAGCGTCTGGAGTATGACGCGCCGGGCGAGTCGGGGGATTCGAACATTCTGGAAGCGCCGGAAACGCTGACCCACGGGCCGATGAGTACCCTGGAGCAGCATTTGCAGCGCGTGCTGGGGCATCTGAACACCATGCACACCATTTCGTCGGTGGCATGGCGTCAGCGCCCGCATCATGGGGTTTGGTTAACGCGCGTGTTAAAGCGAACGCCGTACTAGTTTTGCTGGACGATCTTCCCGACTGCCGCCGCAAAACGGGCTAACCCGTCTTCGATGTCATTGTCTTCCACCACCAGCGACGGCGCAAAGCGCATCACGTCCGGCCCGGCGTTGAGCACCATCACCCCTTCGCGCGCGGCGGCGTGCAGGAAGTCGCGCGCGCGGCCCTTGAACTGCGGCTTCAGCTCGGCGCCAATCAGCAGCCCCATCCCACGGATCTCGCTGAACACGTCGAACTGCTCATCAATCTTTTGCAGGTGTTTCACAAACAGCTCGCGCTTCGCGCTAACGCCGTTCAACACCTCTGGCGTGTTGATAATGTCGAATGCGGCACCCGCCACGGCGCTCGCCAGCGGGTTACCGCCGTAGGTTGAGCCGTGAGAACCGACGTGGAACGCGGAGGCGATCTCCTGAGTCGTCAGGACCGCGCTCACCGGGAAACCGCCGCCGAGGGCTTTGGCGCTGGTCAGAATATCCGGCGTCACGCCGTAGTGCATATAGGCAAACAGGTCCCCGGTACGCCCCATTCCGCACTGCACCTCATCAAACACCAGCAGCGCCTGATGCTCGTCGCACAGCGCGCGCAGCCCCTGCAGAAATTCCGGAGTGGCCGCGGTCACGCCGCCTTCCCCCTGAATAGGTTCCACCACCACCGCGCAGGTGTGATCGTCCATCACCGCTTTCACCGCGTGCAGATCGTTAAACGGCACGTGGACGATGTCGGCCGGTTTCGGGCCAAAGCCGTCGGAATACTTCGGCTGACCGCCGACGGAGACGGTAAAGAAGGAACGTCCGTGGAAGGCGTTATGGAAGGCGATGATTTTGGTTTTATAGGGGCTGTGGCGCGTGGTCGCGTAGTAGCGCGCCAGCTTAAAGGCGGTTTCGTTGGCTTCGGTGCCGGAGTTCATAAACAGCACGCGCTCGGCGAAGGTCGCGTCAATGATCTTGCGGCCGAGACGCAGCGCCGGCTCGTTGGTGAACACGTTGCTGGTGTGCCACAGGGTTTCGCCCTGGGTTTTCAGCGCCTCAACCAGCGCGGGATGGCAATGCCCCAGCGCCGTGACCGCAATACCGCCCGCGAAATCCACATACTCTTTACCCTGCTGATCCCAGACGCGGCTGCCTTTTCCCTTCACCGGGATAAACTCAGCCGGTGCATAAATCGGCAGGATCACTTCATCGAATGTCGCGCGGGTAATTGCTGGTTGTTCAGTTGCCATGTCATGCCCATCCATTTTATGTCACAGTGCTTGTGAAAATATAATCACAAAATATGCATAAAAAATCACAACAAGGCAACAGATATTCAGCGGTGGAGGAAATTAGCCAGCAGCGCGTGCCCCTGCTCGCTGAGGATGCTTTCCGGGTGGAACTGCACGCCTTCGAGGTCCCACTCGCGGTGGCGAATCCCCATGATCTCCTGCGTATCGCTCCAGGCCGTCACCTCAAAGCAGTCCGGCAGCGTCGGCGGGTCAATCACCAGGGAGTGGTAGCGCGTCACGGTTAACGGATTTTTTAGCCCCGTGAACACCCCGGTACCGGTATGCGTGACCGGCGAAGTTTTTCCGTGCATCACTTTCGCGGCACGCACGATGGTGGCGCCAAACGCCTGGGCGATGGCCTGGTGGCCCAGGCAAACGCCCAGAATGGGCAGCTCGCCGGCATAGTGGCGGATAACCTCCAGAGACACGCCCGATTCTGACGGCGTGCAGGGGCCGGGTGAAATGACGATTTTCTGCGGCGCCAGCGTCGCAATCTCGGCGAGATCGATTTCGTCGTTGCGACGAACAACCACCTCCGCACCCAGTTCGCAAAAATACTGGTAAAGGTTCCAGGTGAAGGAATCGTAGTTATCAATCAGCAGAATCATGGCGGCCCCCGAAAAAAATGCCGCCCTATTCTACTCAGATTCCCGGGCTTCGCTCACTACTTTGGCAAAGATCGCGTTTAGCGCGGTTAAATCCCCCGTTGCGCCGCTGCGGTTAGCGGACACCCACTGCTCGGGATCGATATCGCGCCAGTCCAGCGCGTAGCCCGCATGAATGGCCAACTGCTCAAAGAAGACGCGCTGGGCAATGCCGTTGCCGCGCACAAACGGGTGCAGCATATTGATTTCGCAGTAATAGTGGCTAACTCTGTCTACGAATGCCCCTTTCTCCAGCCCCGCAAGATATTTCTCGCTCTCAAGCGCCGCCATCAGCTCGTTACCCATCTTTTCGATGTACTCAAAATGGCAGAAGGGAATGTCATCCTTAAAAATATCGTCGGTACGGAGCTCGCCTGCCTGCTTCATCTCGCTGTGATACAGATGGCGGTGAATGAGGCACAGATGGGGTAGCCCGGGCGCGGAAGGCCCCAGCGCCAGCGTTTCAATATGGGGCTCTGCGGGACCATGACCTTTTTCAAGGAGACTACTGGCCTGTAAATTGACGTTACGCTGCTGCTCCCAGAGACGGGATTTTTGCTTGTCGGTGAGTTTTTTCACTTAACGCCTCCCTGAATAGTCCGTTTGCCACAAGTATAAGCAGCAAAACGCGCTTTCGCAGGGAGGGCGATATAACGCGGGCGGGAGAGCCCGCGTTCAGAAGAATTACGGCAGAACTTTTGCGGAGAGGATAACCACCGGTTTTGACGGCACATTCTGATACGGACCGACGTCGTGAGTAGGCACCTGGGAAATCTTGTCGGCCACGTCCATCCCTTTCACGATTTTACCGAAGACCGCATAGCCGAAGTCGCGCTGGCCGTGGTCGAGGAAGGCGTTATCCGCCACGTTGAGGAAGAACTGGCTAGTGGCGCTGTCTTTGTCTGCGGTACGGGCCATGGAGATGGTGCCGCGCTTGTTCAGCAGGCCGTTGTCCGCTTCGTTTTTAATCGGCGGGTTAGGCTGCTTTTGCTGCATCTGCTCGTTAAAACCGCCGCCCTGCACCATAAAGCCCGGGATCACGCGGTGGAAGGTGGTGCCGTTGTAGAAGCCGCTGTTAACATAGTCGAGGAAGTTTTTCACAGAGACGGGAGCTTTCTGGCTATTCAGTTCCAGCTCAATATTCCCGGCAGAGGTAGTCAGCAGAACGTGAGGGTCCCCTTTGGCTGCCAGCGCAGCAGGGGAAACGGCAGAAAGAGCAAACACAGCTGCGACAGCCGCCAGCGTTGATTTGAGCATGAGAATTCCTTAACAAAGCGCAGTGTAAAAAGCGAATGGCTTGATTCTAAAGAGCAGTATGAACGGAGACCAGCCTTTTACCTAATTTTACGAAATTGAAACAGTTGTAACCACGCAAACGATTGGTTAGAGCGCCTTTTTATGTGATCACCGTCACATAAAAAACTGCAATCGTTCGTAAATTTTCCTGAAAAGGTGGGAATGGATCACTTTCAAGACTAGAATTTGCACGCTCTCAGCGCCCTCCGGCGCTTTTCTTTTTTCAACAGGCCAGACATGACTAACAGCAATCGCATCAAGCTCACATGGATCAGCTTCTTCTCCTACGCCCTGACCGGCGCGTTGGTGATCGTCACCGGGATGGTGATGGGAAATATCGCAGACTACTTCCAGCTGCCCGTTTCCAGCATGAGTAACACCTTTACCTTCCTCAACGCGGGGATCCTGATCTCTATCTTCCTGAACGCCTGGCTGATGGAAATCGTGCCGTTGAAAACCCAGCTGCGTTTTGGCTTTGTGCTGATGGTCGCCGCCGTAGCGGGCCTGATGCTGAGCCACAGCATCGCCCTGTTCTCCGCCGCGATGTTCGTGCTCGGCCTGGTCAGCGGGATCACCATGTCGATCGGTACGTTCCTGATTACCCACATGTATGAAGGCCGCCAGCGCGGCGCGCGCCTACTGTTTACCGACTCCTTCTTCAGCATGGCCGGGATGATTTTCCCGATGGTTGCCGCCGTTCTGCTGGCGCGCAGCATCGAGTGGTACTGGGTCTATGCCTGCATTGGTCTGGTCTACGTGGCGATCTTTATCCTGACCTTCGGCTGTGAATTCCCGGTGCTGGGCAAAAAAGCGCAAACCACCGCAGAGCCGGTTGCGAAAGAGAAATGGGGCATCGGCGTGCTGTTCCTCTCCATCGCCGCCCTGTGCTACATCCTGGGCCAGCTGGGCTTTATCTCCTGGGTACCGGAATACGCCAAAGGTCTGGGCATGAGCCTGAACGACGCGGGCAAGCTGGTAAGCGATTTCTGGATGTCTTACATGTTCGGCATGTGGGCGTTTAGCTTCATCCTGCGCTTCTTCGACCTGCAGCGCATACTGACCGTGCTGGCGGGTCTGGCAACCGTGCTGATGTATCTGTTCATCAACGGTTCCCCGGACAATATGCCGTGGTTCATTATGACCCTGGGCTTCTTCTCCAGCGCGATTTACACCTCGATCATTACCCTCGGTTCCCTGCAGACCAAAGTGGCCTCGCCGAAGCTGGTGAACTTCGTTCTGACCTGCGGCACCATCGGCACCATGCTCACCTTCGTGGTGACGGGCCCGATCGTGGCCCACAGCGGCCCGCTGGCGGCGCTGCACACCGCTAACGGCCTGTATGCCGTGGTGTTCATCATGTGCTTCGTTCTGGGCTTCGTGACCCGCCACCGCCAGCACAACGCGGCAGCAGCGTCTCACTAACCCCTACGCCCCTTTGCGCTCGGCAGAGGGGCTGTTTCTGGCAAAGCTGACCTCTTCCCCCCCGACGTCCGTCTGGATCCACGTCTGCGCCAGCTGCGTCGTGGCAATCACCCTGCCCTGACGAATCGACCAGCGCACCGGCACCTGACAGCGCACCGCTTCAAACCCGCTTTCCGCAGGCAGAATAATCAGGTTCGCCGGATTACCCGTTTCAATACCGTAATCGCTCAGGCCGAAGGTGCGCGCGCTGTTGTGGGTGATGAGATTCAGGCCGCTGTCGATTTGCGGATAGCCCATCATCTGACACACGTGTAGCCCCATGTGCAGCACCTGCAGCATGTTGCCGGTGCCGAGCGGGTACCACGGGTCGAAGACGTCGTCATGGCCAAAACAGACGTTAATGCCCGCGTCCTGCAGCTCTTTCACCCGGGTGACGCCGCGGCGCTTCGGATAGTCGTCAAAGCGCCCCTGCAGGTGGATATTGACCAGCGGGTTAGCGACGAAGTTTATCCCCGACATCTTCAGCAGACGGAAGAGTCGCGAGGTATACGCGCCGTTGTAGGAGTGCATGGCGGTAGTATGGCTGGCCGTCACGCGCGGGCCGATGCCTGCCTCGTACGCCAGCGTGGCCACCGTCTCGACAAACCGCGACTGCTCGTCGTCGATTTCATCGCAATGAATATCCAGCGGACGGTCATACTTCTTCGCCAGCTCGAAGGCGATGTGCAGCGACTGCACGCCGTACTCGCGGGTGAACTCGAAGTGTGGGATCGCCCCCACCACGTCGGCCCCCAGCTTTAATGCCTCTTCCAGCAGCGCTGCGCCGTTCGGGTAAGAGAGGATCCCCTCCTGCGGGAACGCGACGATTTGCAGCGTCACCCACGGAGCCACCTCCTGCTTCACCTCCAGCATCGCCTTCAGGGCAGTGAGCGTCGGGTCGGAGACATCCACGTGGGTGCGAACAAACTGGATGCCGTTGGCAATTTGCCACTTCAGCGTTTTCCAGGCGCGCGCTTTCACATCCTCATGACTGAGCAGCGCCTTGCGTTCCGCCCAGCGCTCAATGCCTTCAAACAGCGTGCCGGACTGGTTCCAGTTCGGCTCGCCCGCCGTCTGGGTGGTATCAAGATGGATATGCGGCTCGATGAACGGCGGGAGAGCAAGCCCACCGCGCGCGTTCAGTACTTCATAACTTTCGGCGTGGGTGTCGTCCATCGGGGTGATGTCACCAAACCGCCCGTTTTCAATGGCGAGCTGCCACAGTCCTTCCCGACCCGGTAAACGCACATTCTGAACAAGCCATAACGGTGATGTAGACATACCCTTCTCCTGAAAAACGCCGCTGATAATCCGGCGTATCGATTTTGCAAAACCGCCCATGATTTGTACACAAATTCAACAGAATCGAAAAGCCTGCGATTTCCACCACTTATAAAAATCCTGACAAATCAGTCCCATACCACCTAAGGAGTAGGCGAAGACGTATTTGATTTGCATCAATAAGCGCCCCGGCTGAATCGTTAAGGTAGGCAATAATAGAAAAGAAATCGAGGCAATAATGAGCAAAGTCAGACTCGCTATCATCGGTAACGGCATGGTCGGCCACCGCTTTATTGAGGATCTCCTCGATAAGGCCGGTGCCGGGCAGTTCGATATCACCGTGTTCTGTGAAGAACCCCGCAAGGCGTACGATCGCGTGCACCTCTCTTCCTACTTCTCCCATCATACCGCCGAAGAGCTCTCTCTGGTGCGCGAAGGTTTCTACGAGAAGCACGGCGTAAACGTGCTGGTGGGCGAACGCGCTATCACCATCAACCGCCAGGAAAAAGTGATCCACTCCAGCGCCGGGCGTACGGTTTTTTACGACAAGCTGATCATAGCGACGGGCTCGTATCCGTGGATCCCACCGATCAAAGGCTCTGATACGCAGGATTGCTTCGTCTACCGTACCATTGAGGACCTTAACGCCATCGAATCCTGCGCCCGCCGCAGCAAGCGCGGCGCGGTGGTCGGCGGCGGTCTGTTGGGTCTGGAAGCGGCAGGCGCGCTGAAAAACCTTGGCGTTGAAACCCACGTCATCGAATTTGCCCCGATGCTGATGGCCGAACAGCTGGACCACATGGGTGGCGACCAGCTGCGTCGTAAAATCGAAAGCATGGGCGTGAAGGTTCACACCAGCAAGAACACCAAAGAGATCGTGCAGGAAGGCACCGAGGCGCGCAAAACCATGCGCTTTGCCGACGGCAGCGAGCTGGAAGTGGACTTCATCGTCTTCTCCACCGGGATTCGTCCGCGCGACAAGCTGGCGACCCAGTGCGGTTTAGCCGTGGCGCAGCGCGGCGGGATCATGATTAACGACACCTGCCAGACCTCCGACCCGGATATCTACGCCATCGGCGAATGCGCCAGCTGGAACAACCGCGTGTACGGTCTGGTGGCGCCGGGCTATAAAATGGCGCAGGTCGCCGTGGACCATATCCTCGGCAGCGAAAACGCCTTCACCGGCGCAGACATGAGCGCCAAGCTGAAGCTGCTGGGCGTGGACGTGGGCGGCATTGGCGATGCGCATGGCCGCACCCCGAATTCCCGCAGCTACGTTTATCTCGACGAAAGCAAAGAGGTCTATAAACGCCTTATCGTCAGCGAGGACAATAAAACCCTGCTCGGCGCGGTGCTGGTGGGGGACACCAGCGACTTCGGCAACCTGCTCCAGCTGGTGCTGAACGCCATCGAGCTGCCGGAAAACCCGGACGCGCTGATCCTCCCGGCGCACGCCTCCAGCGGCAAACCGTCCATCGGCGTGGATAAACTGCCGGACAGCGCCCAGATTTGCTCCTGCTTCGACGTCACCAAAGGCATGCTCATCTCCGCCATCAATAAAGGCTGCCACACCGTGGCGGCGCTGAAGGCGGAAACCAAAGCCGGTACCGGCTGCGGCGGCTGTATTCCGCTAGTGACCCAGGTGCTGAACGCCGAGCTGGCGAAACAGGGCATCGAAGTGAACAACAACCTGTGCGAGCACTTTGCTTACTCTCGTCAGGAGCTGTACCACCTGATCCGCGTGGAAGGCATCAAGTCCTTTGACGAGCTGCTGGCGAAGCACGGCCAGGGCTACGGCTGTGAAGTGTGCAAACCGACCGTCGGCTCCCTGCTGGCCTCCTGCTGGAATGAGTACGTGCTCAAGCCCGAGCATACGCCGCTGCAGGACACCAACGACAATTTCCTCGCGAACATTCAGAAAGACGGCACTTACTCCGTGATTCCACGCTCGGCCGGGGGCGAAATCACGCCGGAAGGGCTGGTAGCCGTGGGCCGCATCGCGCGCGAATTCAACCTGTACACCAAAATCACCGGTTCCCAGCGCATCGGCCTGTTTGGCGCGCAAAAAAACGACCTGCCGGAAATCTGGCGCCAGCTGATTGAAGCAGGATTCGAAACCGGCCACGCGTACGCCAAGGCGCTGCGGATGGCAAAAACCTGCGTGGGCAGCACCTGGTGCCGCTACGGCGTCGGCGACAGCGTGGGCTTCGGCGTGGAGCTGGAAAACCGCTACAAAGGCATCCGTACCCCGCACAAAATGAAGTTCGGCGTCTCGGGCTGTACCCGTGAATGTGCCGAAGCGCAGGGTAAAGACGTGGGGATTATCGCCACCGAGAAAGGCTGGAACCTGTACGTCTGCGGTAACGGCGGGATGAAGCCGCGCCATGCGGACCTGCTGGCGGCCGACCTCGATCGCGACACGCTGATTCAGTATCTCGACCGCTTCATGATGTTCTACATCCGCACCGCCGATAAGCTGACCCGTACCGCCTCCTGGCTCGATAACCTGGAAGGCGGCATCGACTACCTCAAAGCGGTGATCGTCGACGACAAGCTGGGCCTGAACGAGCATCTGGAAGCAGAAATGGCCCGCCTGCGCGAAGCGGTGATCTGCGAGTGGACGGAAACCGTCAACACCCCGGCGGCGCAGACGCGCTTCAAACACTTTATCAACAGCACCCAGCGCGACCCGAACGTGCAGGTTGTGCCGGAGCGTGAACAGCATCGTCCGGCGACGCCGTATGAACGTATTCCGGTGACGCTGGTGGAGGAAAACGCATGAGCCAGTGGATAAACATCTGCGAGATTAACGACATTCTGCCCGCCACCGGCGTGTGTGCGCTGCTGGGTAACGAGCAGGTCGCGATTTTCCGCCCTCGTCACGATGAACAGGTTTTTGCCATCAGCAATATCGACCCGTTCTTCGAGGCCAGCGTGCTTTCCCGCGGCCTGATTGCCGAGCATCAGGGTGAACTGTGGGTCGCCAGCCCGTTGAAAAAGCAGCGTTTCCGCTTGAGCGACGGGTATTGCATGGAAGATGAGAGCCGCTCGGTGAAGCACTACGACGCTCGCGTGAAGGACGGCATGGTGCAGCTGAAAGGCTAACCTCCGCCCTTTTAGGGATAGCGGCAGGAAATTCGTATGTTCTGTACGATCCCTGCTGTTATCCTGACGTCAATTTTCCCCGCCATGAATGCTGTGAGGTAACGTCGTGGACCACCTGCCGATTTTCTGTCAATTACGCAACCGCGATTGCCTGCTCGTGGGCGGCGGCGATGTCGCTGAACGCAAAGCGCGCCTGCTGCTGGACGCGGGGGCCCGACTGACCGTCAACGCCCTCGACTTTGCCCCACAGTTTGAGGTCTGGGCTCAGCAAGGGATGCTCACGCTGGTTCAGAGAGAGTTTGACGAATCCCTGCTGGATGCCTGCTGGCTGACCATTGCCGCGACGGATGACGATGCGGTGAACCAGCGCGTGAGCGATGCCTGCGAAGCGCGCCGCATCTTCTGCAACGTGGTGGATGCGCCGAAAGAGGCCAGCTTTATCATGCCGTCGATTATCGACCGTTCGCCGCTGATGATTGCAGTATCGTCCGGCGGTCGCTCGCCGGTTCTCGCCCGGCTGCTGCGGGAAAAACTGGAAGCCCTGTTGCCCCAGCATCTCGGTCAGATCGCCCATTACGCCGGGCAGCTCCGTTCACGCGTGAAGCAAACCTTCGCGACCGTGGGAGAACGCCGCCGCTTCTGGGAAAAATTCTTCGTGAACGACAGGCTGGCGCAGTCGCTGGCGAACCAGGACACCAAAGCCGTTGAAGAGACCACTGAGCAGCTGCTGAGCGAACCGCTGGACCATCGCGGTGAAGTGGTGCTGGTCGGCGCAGGTCCCGGCGATGCGGGTTTGCTGACGCTGAAAGGGCTACAGCAGATCCAGCAGGCGGATATCGTGGTTTACGATCGTCTGGTCTCCGATGACATTATGAACCTGGTACGTCGCGACGCCGACCGCGTGTTCGTTGGAAAACGAGCGGGCTACCACTGCGTGCCGCAGGAGGAGATTAACCAGATCCTGCTGCGCGAGGCGCAGAAAGGCAAGCGCGTGGTGCGCCTCAAGGGTGGCGATCCGTTTATCTTTGGTCGCGGCGGCGAGGAGCTGGAAACCCTGTGCAGCGCAGGTATTCCGTTCTCCGTGGTGCCGGGCATTACGGCGGCGTCCGGTTGCTCAGCCTACTCTGGCATTCCGCTGACCCACCGGGATTACGCCCAGAGCGTTCGTCTGGTAACGGGTCACCTCAAAACCGGCTGCGAGCTGGACTGGCATAACCTGGCCGCCGAAAAGCAGACGCTGGTGTTCTATATGGGGCTGAATCAGGCCGCTACCATTCAGGCGAAGCTGCTGGAGCACGGCATGGAGGCAGATATGCCCGTCGCGCTGATTGAAAACGGTACCGCCATTACGCAGCGCGTGGTGGATGGCGTGCTGACGCAGTTAGGCGAACTGGCGCAGCAGGTAGAAAGCCCGGCGCTGATCGTGGTAGGTCGCGTGGTTGAACTGCGCGAGAAGCTGAACTGGTTCTCCAGCCACTAACACATATTCCCCCTTCTTTGAGTAGTCCTTAAGCGGACTACTCCCCTATAACAGCTACCGATAACATACCGCCCCGAAGTGGAACTTTTCCCTTTATTCCCTTGAGTTACATCCAATTTTCGTTTTTAAGACAAGGAATGCGTATGTTCAAACTGGCAAAAGCCGCCGTTCTGGTTGGCCTGTTATCCACTCTGACGGCCTGCACCGGTCACGTACAGAACACCAAAAATAACTGCAGCTACGATTACCTGCTGCACCCGGCGATCTCCATTTCGAAGATCATCGGCGGTTGCGGCCCGGCGGCGCAGCAGTAAGCGTTTTTCAGGCGTAAAAAAACCGGGGTTTCCCGGTTTTTTTGTTTGTGCGGTGCGGTTTATTGTCGGGTGGCGCTGACGCTTACCCGACCTACACGGTCCCGTAGGCCGGGTAAGGCGGAGCCGCCACCCGGCAAGCTGACTCAAGGTTTCGCGACAAACCCAATCGCTTCGTATACCGCTTTCAGGGTTTCGGACGCGCGCGCGCTGGCTTTTTCCGCGCCGTCTCTCATCACCTTCTGCAGGAAAGCTTCGTCGTTACGGTAGCGGTGATAACGCTCCTGCAGCTCGGTCAGCATGCCGGAAACGGCGTCTGCCACTTCACCTTTCAGGTGGCCGTACATCTTGCCTTCGAAGTGCTGTTCCAGCTCAGGAATGCTCTGGCCGGTCACGCCGGAGAGGATATCCAGCAGGTTGGAGACGCCCGCTTTGTTCTGCACGTCGTAGCGCACAACCGGTGGCTCGTCGGAGTCGGTGACCGCGCGCTTGAGCTTTTTAACCACCGATTTCGGATCTTCCAGCAGGCCGATAACGTTGTTGCGGTTATCGTCAGACTTGGACATCTTCTTGGTCGGCTCCAGCAGCGACATCACGCGTGCGCCCGATTTCGGAATAAACGGCTCAGGCACTTTAAACACCTCGCCGTAAAGCGCGTTAAAGCGCTGGGCGATATCGCGGCTCAGCTCCAGATGCTGTTTCTGGTCTTCGCCGACAGGAACCTGGTTGGTCTGGTACAGCAGAATGTCTGCCGCCATCAGCACCGGATAGTCAAACAGACCGGCGTTGATGTTTTCAGAGTAGCGCGCGGATTTATCTTTGAACTGGGTCATGCGGCTCAGCTCGCCGAAATAGGTGTAGCAGTTCAGCGCCCAGCCCAGCTGCGCGTGCTCCGGCACGTGAGACTGAACGAAGATGGTGCTCTTCTCGGGATCGATGCCGCAGGCCAGGTACAGCGCCAGCGTGTCGAGAGTGGCTTTGCGCAGCTTCTCAGGATCCTGACGCGCGGTAATCGCGTGGAGATCGACGATGCAGTAAATGCAATGGTAGTCATCCTGCATGCTGACCCACTGACGTAACGCACCCATGTAGTTACCAATGGTCAATTCACCTGAAGGCTGTGCGCCACTAAAAACGATGGGCTTAGTCATGATTCAATTCCTGATGTTCACTGTGCGAAAGCCCGAGTGCGGGCAACAAATCTCTGAAGTGGTCGAAGACCACGTCCGGCTCACTAAGGGTGATGGACTCACCATAGTTATAGCCATAGGTTAACCCCACGGAAGGACATCCTGCCGCGCGGGCAGCCAGAATATCATTGCGGGAATCGCCGACAAAGAGCAGCTCCGCAGGCGTTAAGGATAATTTTCCTGCCACCAGCAGCAGCGGTTCCGGATGCGGCTTTTTGTTCTGCACGTCATCGCCGCCCACGATTACGGAAAAATACTTCGCGATATCGAGCGCTTCCAGCAGAGGCGCAACGAACGGCGTGGGCTTGTTGGTCACCAGACCCAGCGGGATGCCTTTGGCGTGCAGCGCGCTCAGCGTTTCCTGAACGTCCGGGAACAGGAAACTGCCCTCCTCGACGGTCTCTTCATAGAAACGATCGAACAGCTTGCGCAGAATACGCAGCTGCTCATCCTGCGGGATGTCGGCGTGATCGACGCTCGGTTTACCCTGCGCGGAGCGCTGGGACGCGCGCTCCTGACGTGCCCACGTTAACGCGCGCTCCATCAGAACGTCGGCGCCGTTGCCAATCCACGTTACCACGCGCTCTTCACCCGCAACGGGAAGTTCAAGCGCGTACAGCGCCTGGTCGACGGCGCTCGTTAAGCCCGGCGCGCTGTCGACCAGCGTGCCGTCGAGGTCGAACGCCACACCCCGAATTGCCTGCAATTTATCCATGACTTACCTTCGCCAGCTCGCGGCGCATTTCATCAATGACTTTTTTGTAATCCGGTTGGTCGAAAATGGCTGAACCGGCAACGAACATATCCGCGCCTGCCGCCGCAATTTCACCAATGTTATTCACTTTCACACCGCCGTCCACTTCCAGACGAATATCGTAGCCAGACTCATCAATACGACGGCGCACTTCACGCAGCTTGTCCAGCGTGTGGGGAATGAACGACTGTCCACCAAAGCCTGGGTTAACGGACATCAGCAGGATCACGTCCAGCTTGTCCATAACATGGTCGAGATAGCTCAGCGGCGTGGCCGGGTTAAACACCAGACCCGCCTTACAGCCGTTCTCTTTGATCAGCTGCAGCGTGCGGTCCACGTGTTCGGAGGCTTCCGGATGGAAAGTGATGATGCTGGCACCCGCCGCGGCGAAGTCAGGCACGATGCGATCAACCGGCTTGACCATCAGATGCACGTCGATCGGGGCGGTAATGCCGTAGTTACGCAGCGCCTTGAGCACCATCGGACCGATGGTCAGGTTAGGAACGTAGTGGTTATCCATCACGTCGAAATGGACGACATCTGCGCCAGCCGCCAGTGCGTTAGCCGTGTCTTCACCCAGGCGGGCAAAATCGGCCGACAGAATTGAGGGAGCAATCAAAAACTGTTTCATCCGCTTCTCCTTGAAATGTGTTTACCGGCGGGCAAAACGGCTCAGGGGCGATAAAGAGCCAGGAGTTCGTCCACCTTTTTACGTGTGCCGCCGTTGCTGCTGATGCTACGCCGCACTTTGACCTGAAAATGCTTCGCGGCTTTGTACCATTCGCGCGTATCAGGCGTGTCGTGATTCGAAATTAACACCGGAATTCTTTTGCTGACCAGCTTTTCCGCCATCTCCGCCAGACGTGCCTGTTCGGCAGGGCTGAAGCTGTTGGTGTGATAAGCGGTGAAATTCGCCGTCGCCGACAAGGGGGCGTAAGGCGGGTCGCAGTAAACCACCGAGTTTACGCCTGCCAGTTCCATACACTCTTCGTAGGAGAGGCAATGAAACTCTGCGCGCTGTGCTTTTTCGGCAAAGTGATACAGCTCGTCCTGTGGGAAATACGGGCGCTTATAGCGGCCAAAAGGCACGTTAAATTCCCCACGCAGATTATACCGGCACAGGCCGTTGTAACCATGCCGGTTGAGATAGAGGAACAGCAGCGCGCGGCGGAACGGATCCTGACTCTGGTTAAACTCCGTGCGGAACTGGTAGTAAACGTCCGGGTTATTGGTCTCGGGCGTGAACAGTTCGCGCGCCTCGGCGACATACTCGTCGGTACGCAGCTTAACGATGTTATAGAGGCTGATAAGGTCGCTGTTGATATCCGCCAGGATATAACGAGAAAAATCGGTGTTGAGGAACACCGATCCTGCACCCACGAAAGGTTCGATAAGACACTCGCCCTCAGGCAGGTGCTTTTTAATATCATCGAGCAGGGGGTATTTCCCCCCTGCCCATTTCAGAAAAGCGCGATTTTTTTTCATGCTGACTAACTGATTACACCTTCTCCGGCTGTGGAGAAAGCTCCGACAGCATCCTGCGCTTTAAACATTACTTCAGATCGGCCTGAACCTGATGAATCGGTTTCGCCCACGGGTTTTTCGCCTGAACGTCAGCTGGCAGCGCCGCGACGGCACGTTTTGCTTCATCTTTAGACGAATAAACACCGCTTACCAGCACATACCACGGTTGACCGTTACGGGTCGTCTGATAAACAACGTAGTTTTTCAGATTTGATTTCTTCGCCCAGCTGTTGAGGTTGTCATAGTTAGACGAACTGCTCAGCTGCAGCGTGTAGTTGCTGGATGGCGCAGATTTCAGCGAGCCGACGTTACCGGCCGTTTTACCTTCTGCACTGCTGGAGGCGGTTGCGGTTGCCGTCGCAGCAGGCGCCGCGGTAGCAGCCGGTGCTGTAGTGGTCGCCGTTGCTTTCGGCGCAGTCTGCGTGACGGGCGCTTTAGCAGGTTCGCTCACCGCAGCCGTTTCAGTGTGTTTCGGCTGCGCCGGAACGGATTTCACTTCAGGCGCTTTTACCACTGCCTGAGGTTTGGCTTCACGCTTAGGCTCAATCACCGCCTGCTTACGTTCAGGACGCGTTGCAGTTTGCGTCTGACGCGGTTTGGTTTCCGTTGCAGTCGTAGCCGTTTGTGGCTGAGCGTTACCGCCGCGAATCGGGGCAACGGTTGCCGGTTCAGTTGGCAGCGTGGAGTTCACCGCAACGTTATCAACCTGCTGCTGGTTCTGCGGCTGCGTCAGCGCATTGTTCAGGTCTCCCTGAACTTCTACGCGCTGCTGGCCTTCAGGCGAGGCGGGTGCCTGACCCTGCGCAGGGGTTGAAGAAACAGGCGGCAGAGAAACATCCTGCGGCGCTGTGGTGTTACCCGCGGTCTGCTCTGCGGAAGTCGCACCCGGTGCTGGCTGTGCGCCATTCGCCTGATTGGAAGCATCGTTACCTGACAGGTTGATGCTCTTCTCAGCGGAAGCGGATTGCTCGGTTGAATTCGTTGACGGTGCTTTCAGCGCGGAGCCAATGCCGACAATCAGCAGCACAAGCACCAGAACGCCCAGGCCCATCATAATATACTGGCGGGAAGCCGGTTTTGGCGCAGCGGCTTTTTTACGTTTACGCGGGCGACGCTCTACAGGCTGTTCGTCCATTGAATCTTCTTCGGACTCATAATCCTCTTCTGCACGCTCTTCGTGCGCGTTGCGGCTGCGCGAAGGACGACGATCGTCTGCATCCAGATCAACATCGTCAAAGTTGATCTGCGGCTCGTTATCACGTTCTGAAGATTGACGAGAACGACCAGTGCGACGATCGCTGGGATCGGGTTTCAGCTCGTCTTCTGGTTTGAATTCATCCATTTAACACCCCACTCAAAGGCTTATGCTAACGACTTTGCATTTCACCTGAAGCTAAACGACCACCTGCGACAGTGGCCTGACCTTTCTAGTTGTTACGCCTGCTGACAATCAGCGATAGCGCCAAGAACGACATCGTGCGGCACTCCGCCGCGCACTTCACTCTTCCCTATTGCAAGCGGGAGTACAAGACGCATCTCACCTGCCAATACTTTTTTATCGCGCATCATGTGGGGTAAATACGCTTGCGCCGACATCTCCTGCGGCCCGGTCACCGGCAAACCTGCACGCTCAAGCAGCGCAATGATACGTGCCGTCTCTTCCGGGCTAAACTGGCCCAGACGTTCAGAGGTGCGGGCAGCCATCACCATACCGGCCGCGACGGCTTCGCCGTGCAGCCAGTTACCGTAGCCCATTTCAGCTTCAATGGCGTGACCAAACGTATGCCCAAGATTCAGTAAAGCACGTAAGCCCGTTTCACGCTCGTCTGCGGCGACAACTTCTGCTTTCAGCTCACAGCAACGACGAATGCAGTATGCCAGTTTAGCCTCGTCCAGGCGCAACAGCGCATCCATATTCTCTTCAAGCCAGCTAAAGAACTCGCCATCCAGAATAATGCCGTATTTGATCACTTCCGCCAGACCGGAAGCCATCTCGCGCTTCGGCAGGGTTTTCAGACAGTCGAGATCCACCACCACCGATGCGGGCTGGTAGAACGCGCCAATCATGTTTTTGCCGAGCGGATGGTTGACTGCCGTTTTGCCACCGACAGAGGAGTCGACCTGGGACAACAACGTGGTCGGGATTTGAATAAAACGAACGCCACGCTGATAGCTTGCGGCCGCAAAGCCGGTCAGATCGCCCACAACACCGCCGCCCAGGGCAAGCAGTGTTGTATCGCGACCATGCGGTTTTTGCAGCAATGCGGTAAAGACGGTATCCAGTACCGTCAGGCTTTTATACTGCTCGCCATCGGGGAGAATCACACTGTCGACTTTTACGCCCGCCTGCTCAAGCAGGTGGCGTACGCGGTCGAGATAAAGCGGAGCCAGCGTCTCGTTGGTGACCAGCATCGCCCGATCACCCGCTTTCAGTGGTAAAAAGGAAGCTGGGTCGTTAAACAAACCAGCCGCGATGGTGATAGGGTAACTACGTTCCCCGAGAGTAACTGTAATCCTCTCCATGACGCGACATCCACCTTTAATGCTTTTACCCGCAGGCGATTGTATATAAAGTCAGAATCAGTTGCTTTCCAGCATATGAATAATCTGGTTTGCAACCACTTTAGCGCTCTGGTCGTCAGTACGAATGGTCACATCAGCAATCTCTTCATACAGCGGATTGCGTTCATCGGCCAACGCTTCCAGAACTTCGCGTGGTGGCGTTTCAACCTGCAGCAGCGGGCGCTTTTTATCGCGCTGCGTACGTGCCAGCTGTTTCTCGATGGTCGTCTCAAGATAGACCACTACGCCACGGGCGGAGAGACGGTTGCGGGTTTCGCGAGATTTCACAGAGCCGCCGCCTGTTGCCAGAACGATGCCCTGTTTTTCCGTGAGTTCGTTGATCACTTTTTCTTCTCGGTCACGGAAACCTTCTTCGCCTTCTACGTCGAAAACCCAGCCCACATCAGCTCCGGTTCGTTTCTCAATCTCTTGATCAGAATCGTAAAATTCCATATTGAGTTGTTGAGCTAACTGACGCCCAATAGTGCTTTTGCCGGCACCCATAGGCCCAACCAGAAAGATATTGCGTTTCTCTGCCATTTTATCGGTACTACTAAGACTATTCGTTAATGGTAATCCCCGCTTCGCAGACACCCAGCGTAGCAGGACATGAACTGAAACCTCATATGCAATAGAGCGAGAGTCAGACTAAAAATTATCTCAATACTCCGGCTTGTTTGGCAACTGATTAAATCACCGCGCCGGACGCATAAGGTAATAAGACGTCAGTCCAACTCAAATCGGTACTCCTTGTATGCTAATTCATGCCCCACGTCAAACATCTGCAACAAACTGAATGCAAAATCATTGCGGGGATCGTCACCCGTCAGCGAATACCCACCAGGCGTGGCGTGATAAATACCACTAACTCGCGCCGTTCGTTGTCCCTCCCGTCGTGGCGAAAAAGCTGCCCAAGCCAGGGGATTTTTCCCAGTCCCGGCACGCTGTCGCTGCCGGTTTTGTTCTTCTGCGAAAAAATTCCGCCTAACGCCAGCGTTTCTCCACTTTTTACCTCCACCTGGGTTTCTATCTCCTGCTTGTCGATCGCCAGCGTTTCGCCGTCAGCCTGCTGCAGAACCTGTCCCGGCATATTTTCGCTGATGTGTAACTTCAGACGCACGCGGCCACCGGGCAAGACAACAGGCGTGACCTCCATCCCCAATACCGCCTCTTTAAACTCAACGGAGGTTGCCCCGCTCTCACCGCTTGACACCTGATACGGGATTTCACTCCCCTGCTTAATGCTGGCCGGCTGCATATGCGAGGCCAGCAGCCGCGGGCTGGCGATGATATCGACCTGCTGTTTTTGCTCCAGCGCAGAGAGCTCCAGATCCAGCAGCCGTCCATTGATCCGCCCGATATTAAAACCTACGTGGCTGGTGGCATTCGCCACGGAAAGATCGCTGCCGAGCGTCGTGAGCTGTCCAACCTTGCCCGCGTCGGTAGCGTCAGCGAGACTCCACTTCACTCCCAGCTCGCGCAGGCTTTTTTCATTAATGGTCACAATATGCGCCGCCAGCTCGACCTGTTCGACCGGAATATCCATCTGAACGGCCCAGCGCTGCAGCGTATCCACTACCGTCTGGTTATCCCGAATCAGCAGCCGGTTGGTGCGTTTATCGACAGATAAGCTCCCCTTTGGGCTCAGGAGCTTTTCCGCGGCTTTTTGCAACTCTCCGGCGTCGGCATAAGAAAAAGGGATACCCTGTGACACCAGCGGCGCATCGAGCTGTCGGCGCGACCGCTCCTGTTCTGCGCGTTCCTGCTGTTCACGCTGCCAGGCTGCGGTGTGCACGTAAAAAATCCCACCCTCTTCCCGTAAAACGAGGCCTGCGCTGGTCACCACCGTCTGTAGCGCCTGACGCCAGGGAACGCGCGTCAGGTTAAGCGAAATCGTGCCGCCGACATCAGGCGATACCACCAGATTACGGTTCTCCTGTGCAACCAGGCTTTGCAGCACCTGGACGACGGGAACGTCATCCACCACCAGCGTGACCGGTTTTGGCGCGGCGGCCCACAGCGGATGGCTGAACGCCAGTAGCCACAGCATTATCCGTAGATTCATTCTTTTTCGTTCCTTCTCGTTGCCACGTCCATATTCCTGGTTCACATGTATCACCCACGTCAACAACCAGTTCCGCTTCATTGATGTCTGTTATCGTCCAGCCCGCCGGGAAGCGCTCATGCGTTTTCAGCCGGTGCCAGCGCTTTTGTCCATCCTGTAAAATGCCGGTAGCCTGCTGTCCTGCCACCATGCCGCGATAGCGCCACTGGGCCAGCTCGCGGATGGCACAAGGATCGTCCGGCGGGCGAAAAGGGTCGCGCATGCCGGTCAATAGCAGCGCTGAACAAACCAGCAGATATCGCGCGCTATTTCGCATGTTCCAGCTCCAGGCGCAGGCGCAACGCTTTATCTTGTGGCGCAATCGCGAAGGCGGCGATCTGCACATCCCGCTGCGCCAGCCGGGAAAAAAGCGCCGGGAGTGCTTCCCACTCCAGATCCAGCATCAGTTCCCCTCCGTTCTGCTGCGGCTTCCAGTGAACCAGCGTCGCGTCAGCGCCCTGAAAATCGAGCGGGGAAAAGGGCATGAGCACCCGTGCTTCTGCCGTTTCTGAACGAAACGGCAGCTTTCTGACGGCTGGCCATAACGCTTCGTTAGCCCTGACGCTCTCCATCAGCAGGCGCTGTCGCTCAGCGCATAACCTGTCTACCGGCCTGAGCAAGGCGCCCCACGCGGCCAGCCCTGCCAGAAAGCTCCCCAGACACCACAACAGCACCCGCCCCCAGGGGCGGCTTTCGCACCAGCGTTCTAACAGTTCATCCACGCGCTACTCCTCGCTTTTAAGATGAAGAGTGAACATCCAGCGTCCCTGGCCGTCCTGCCGAAGCTCACCCGCCGTCCCCAGGGTAAAACCCGCTATTTGGCCAAGCGCATCGCGCAGGGCAGTCAGGGCCGGCAGGGTGATGGCATACCCGGTCAATATCAGCGCAGGCGGCTGATAGCGCAGCTCTGTCAGCCAGACCTGAGAAGGTATGGCGGCGGAGAGGGAGGCCAGCACGGGCTGCCACGCGCGTTGATAACGCGCCTGGGCAGGCATCGGCGCTGGTGCGGCGAGTTGCTGCCGGGAGAGGAGCGCATGCTGCACGGACTGCGCTGCCGTCAGATCCGCCTGCAGCGCCTGGAGCCTCACGAGATGGTGCATCCGCAGACCGAAAATAGCCGCGAGCGTCAACAGCACGGTGCCGACCCAGAGTGCGCCCCAGAAACGCAGGCACCGCGCGCGCCGCTGCTGTCGCCAGGGCAGAAAGTTCATGATGCGCATCCGGGCACCTCGCTCATGGCCAACGCCAGCGCAACGGTATAATCCGCCCCGCATTCCGGCAGCGGAGCGTGGCAGCGTGGCAGAATGCCCCACGGCTCACGTTGGCCATCAAACAGCGCAACGTCATCCGCCCGCAGAGCCAGCCGTGCTGCGAGGTCAGCCACATTTTCTACTTCGGTAGTCAAGCGGCGCCCCCACTGGTGGCGCATCGCCCACAGCCACTGGCGATCGTCCCGCCAGGCGACGCACTGCGCCGGTGCCAGCGCGGGCAGAAGATTCGCCAGCGCGCCGGCATCCGGCGTAATGGTCACCAGCCGCAAACGCAGCGTTTTCGCTAGCGCCAGAAGGGTGTCGACCTCGTTGTTTTGTGCCGCCGTTACGTGAACGCTATTGCTGAACGTATCCTGCGCGTAATCGAAGCAGAGCGTATCGGCAGACATCTCCAGGTCGCGCGCGAGCGCGGCACCAAGCCATGAGAGCTGTTCGCTGTCGCGCAGCGCAACGGCCGGGCGGGGAAGCGACCGTTGCAGAGTCCGTGCCGCCGGGAACGAGAGAAACACCCGGTGATTGTGCGGCAGCGTTTTCCGCCAGTCGCGTAACGCATCAACCAGCCGTTCTGGCTGACAAATTTTGCCGTCACGAATGACGCCTTCGGCCAGAGGGATCGTCCACCAGCGGCGCAAGCACCAGCCGGACTTCTCCCGGGTCAACGCGACGATCCGCACCCTATCCTGTTGAATATGAACGCCCGTTTGCCATGTTTTGAAAGCCATGCTTCACGATCTCCTTATCGCCCGTCTCCTTGACGGCTATATCAATGAATCAGGCTTGCCTTTATACTACTGCGCGATTGTTTAGAAACTGCCCAAGTAAAACCAAATGGGAAATCTCCGGTGAAGTTCGTAAAGTATTTATTCATCCTTGCAGTCTGTTGCATTCTGCTGGGAGCAGGCTCGATTTACGGTTTGTACAAATATATTGAGCCACAGCTGCCTGATGTCGCCACGCTTCGCGATGTGCGCCTCCAGATCCCGATGCAGGTCTATAGCGCCGATGGCGAGCTGATGGCGCAGTATGGCGAGAAGCGTCGTATCCCGCTGACCTTAAACCAAATTCCACCCGTGATGGTGAAAGCCTTTATCGCCACGGAGGACAGCCGTTTTTACGAGCACCACGGTGTCGATCCGGTGGGGATTTTCCGTGCCGCAAGCATTGCGCTGTTCTCGGGCCACGCCTCCCAGGGGGCGAGTACCATTACGCAGCAGCTGGCGCGTAACTTCTTCCTTAGCCCTGAAAAGACGCTGATACGTAAGATCAAAGAGGTGTTTCTTGCGATCCGCATTGAGCAGCTGCTGAGCAAAGACGAAATCCTTGAGCTGTATCTCAACAAAATCTACCTGGGCTACCGCGCGTACGGCGTGGGGGCTGCCGCACAGGTCTACTTCGGTAAGCCTGTTGAACAACTCACCCTAAGCGAAATGGCGACCATCGCCGGCTTACCGAAAGCGCCGTCCACGTTTAACCCGCTCTACTCGCTCGATCGCGCCACCGCGCGTCGTAACGTCGTTCTGTCACGTATGCTGAGCGAAGGCTATATCAGCCAGAGCGAGTACGACCAGGCGCGTAGTGACGTCATTGACGCTAACTACCACGCCCCTGAAATCGCCTTTGCGTCTCCTTACCTGACCGAGATGGTTCGTCAGGAGATGGTGAATCGCTATGGCGACAAGGCCTATGAAGATGGCTATCGCGTGTACACCACCGTCACCCGCAAAGTCCAGCAGGCGGCGCAGGAAGCGGTGCGGAACAATGTGATGGACTACGATATGCGTCACGGCTATCGCGGCCCGTCAAACGTGCTGTGGAAAGTGGGTGAAAGCGCGTGGGACAGCAAAAAAATCATCAATAAGCTGAAGGCGCTGCCCACCTATGGGCCGCTCCTTCCAGCCGTGGTGACGCAGGCCGATCCTCAGGAAGCCGTGGCGACGCTCGCGGACGGTACCTCCGTCTCCCTGCGTATGGACGGTGTCCGCTGGGCGCGTCCGTACCGTTCGGATACCCTGCAGGGCGCCACGCCGCGTAAAGTGACCGATGCCGTACAGGCCGGGCAGCAAATTTGGGTGCGCAAGGTGGGGGAATCCTGGTGGCTGGCGCAGGTGCCGGACGTCAACTCGGCCCTCGTCTCTATCAACCCACAAAACGGCGCAATCCTGGCCCTGGTCGGCGGGTTTGATTTCAACCAGAGCAAATTTAACCGCGCCACCCAGGCGCTGCGTCAGGTTGGTTCCAATATCAAACCGTTCCTCTACACGGCCGCGATGGATAAGGGCTTGACCCTCGCCAGCATCCTTAACGACGTGCCAATCTCACGCTGGGATGCCGGTGCCGGTTCCGACTGGCAGCCGAAGAACTCCCCTGCGGAGTATGCCGGTCCTATTCGTCTCCGTCAGGGCCTGGGACAGTCGAAAAACGTGGTGATGGTGCGCGCCATGCGCGCAATGGGCGTCGACTATGCCGCAGAGTATCTGCAGCGCTTCGGTTTCCCGGCGCAGAACATCGTTCGCACCGAGTCGCTGGCGTTAGGCTCCGCTTCCTTTACGCCGCTTCAGGTTGCACGTGGCTACTCGGTAATGGCCAACGGCGGCTTCCTGATTGACCCGTACTTCATCAGCAAGATCGAAAACGATCAGGGCGGCGTGCTGTTCGAGGCGAAGCCGAAGATTGCCTGTCCTGACTGCGATATTCCGGTAATTTACGGCAATACGCCGAAATCCGACGTGCTTGAAAACAAGGACATGGAAGACCCAGCCGTATCTCAGGAGCAGCCAAACATCGTCGTGCCGCAGCCGCAGCTGGAGCAGGCTAACCCGTCGCTGGTCGCGCAGACCGGCGCGCCGGAGTATGCCCCGCATGTGATCAACACGCCGCTGTCGTTCCTGATCAAAAGCGCGCTGAACACCAACATCTTCGGTGAACCGGGCTGGCAGGGTACCGGCTGGCGTGCAGGGCGTGATTTACAGCGCCATGATATCGGCGGTAAAACGGGGACCACCAACAGTTCGAAAGATGCGTGGTTCTCCGGTTACGGGCCGGGCGTGGTGACATCGGTCTGGATCGGCTTCGACGATCACCGCCGCGACCTGGGCCGTACGACGGCCTCCGGTGCGATTAAAGATCAGATTTCCGGCTACGAAGGCGGCGCGAAGAGCGCACAGCCGGCCTGGGACGCCTATATGAAATCCGTTCTTCAAGGCGTGCCGGAGCAGCCGCTGACGCCACCGCCGGGCGTGGTGACGGTCAATATCGACCGCAGCACGGGCCAGCTTGCCAACGGCGGTAACAGTCGCGAAGAGTATTTCATCGAGGGCACCCAGCCAACCACGCAGGCGGTGCATGAGGTGGGTACAGAGATTATCGATAACGGCGAGACGCACGAGCTGTTCTAAGCATAAAAATGCCCGGTAAGAACCGGGCACAGAATCGCAGGCCGGGTCAGGCGAAGCCGCCACCCGGCTTTTTTATGGCCTACAGTCGCCCCTGCCCCTTCAGCCACTCCCGTACCAGGAACAGCGCGCTCACGTTGCGAGCCTCATTAAAGTCAGGGTCTTCCAGCAGATCCATCAGGTGCGCCAGCGGCCAGCGAACCTGCGGCAGCGGCTCCGGCTCATCCCCTTCCAGCGATTCAGGATAGAGATCTTCCGCCACCACGATATTCATTTTGCTGGAAAAATAGGACGGCGCCATGCTCAGCTTTTTCAGGAATGAAAGCGCATTCGCGCCAAAGCCCACCTCTTCTTTCAGCTCGCGGTTGGCCGCTTCAAAGACGGTTTCACCCGGGTCGATAAGCCCTTTCGAGAAACCGAGCTCGTAAGACTCGGTTCCCACAGCGTATTCGCGGATCAAAATCAGGTGATCGTCGATAATGGGAACAATCATCACCGCTTCACGCGAAGAGGGGCGCATACGTTCATAAACGCGACGCACACCGTTGCTGAACTCCAGGTCCACACTTTCGACATTAAACAGGCGCGATTTGGCGACAGTTTCAACATTCAGAATGGTGGGTTTTTGTAATGGTTTGCTCATCGTGATGGGTCTTAGCAGTGAGAACTGGCGTTATTGTGCGATACGCCGCACGGTTTCGGCAATGTCAATCGCTCTTTATTTACATTTATGCAACGTAACTGGGATCAATCCTCAATTCAAAACAAATGTCAAGAGGTTGAAATGTTTCCAGGAATTTGCTGATATCGCGCCATAACAGGCTTTGCTATCATCACCGGTCACTGGGATGCGCTTCAGAATGCTCAAGTTCGACTCCATACTTGCCGATAGCCAACCTCAGATTCTCGTTCAATGGAAAGGTGCTGCAGACTACACCTGTAAGATAAGTAAGATGGGGAAAGCATGAGCACCATTTTGATTGTTCTCGCTGCTATGCTGGCCAGCGCATTGGTTGGAGGGTGGTTGTACAGGCGCCGCGCACAGCGCCGCTATCGTCTGCCCTTTTTAAATGCATTCGCGGGAGCAAGCACGCGTAAACTCACGCAAGACGAGCGCGATGCGGTTGAAAACTATCTCGAAATTCTGAACCGTTCTCAGTTAACGCCTGGGCCAACGGGAGCCACCGCTGCGCCCGTCGCGCTAAAGCTGAATGCGCAAAGCGATACCGTGCTCTGCGTCACGCGCTCCATCACGCGCTACGGCATCACCACTGATGACCCCAATAAATGGCGCTATTACCTTGATTCTGTCGAAGTGCATCTGCCCCCGTCCTGGGAGCAGTACATTAATGACGAAAACAGCGTTGAGCTGATTCACACCGACTCGTTACCTCTGGTTATCTCGCTTAACGGCCACACGCTGAATGAATACCTTCAGGAAGCCCCGCGCTTTGCCCTGGAGCGGGCGAGCTCGAAGCAGGCTTCCATTCGTGGCGAAGAGACAGAGCAGATCGAACTGCTGAACATTCGCCAGGAGACGCATGAAGAGTATGCCCTGAGCCGCCCGGACGGCATCCGTGAAGCTGTTCTGATCGTCGCTGCCTTCCTGCTCTTTTTTTTCTGCCTGCTGACGCCGGATGTGTTTGTTCCCTGGCTGGCGGGAGGCGCTGTGCTGCTGCTGGCGGGCGGGCTTTGGGGCCTCTTTGCCCCACCCGCTAAAACCTCGCTGCGCGAAATCCACTGCCTGCGCGGTACGCCAAAGCGCTGGGGCCTGTTCGGTGAGAACGATCAGGAACATCTCAACAATATCTCGCTCGGCATTATCGACCTGATCTACCCGCGCCACTGGCAGCCGTGGATCGCGCAGGACTTAGGGCAGAAAACCGATATTGATATCTACCTTGACCGCCACGTTGTGCGTCAGGGGCGCTTCTTGTCCCTGCATGATGAAGTAAAAAATTTCCCGCTTCAGCACTGGCTGCGCAGCGCGGTCATTGCCGGGGGCGCGGCGCTGGTCCTGGTCATGCTGCTGCTTTTCGTGCCGCTGGATATGCCCATCAAATTCACCCTGTCGTGGATTAAAGGGGCGCAAACCATTGAAGCCACCAGCGTCAACAAGCTGGATCAAGCCGGTGTGCGCGTGGGAGACACGCTGCGCCTGAAGGGTACCGGGATGTGTAATATTCACGCGCCGGGGGCGTGGAACACGCGCCAGAGCTCACCGTTCATGCCGTTCGATTGCTCGCAAATTGTCTGGAACGACGCGCCGCCGCTGCCGCTGCCGGAATCCGAAGTGGTGAATAAAGCCACGGCCCTCACCCAGACGGTGAACCGCCAGCTGCACCCGAAACCGGACGATGATTCGCGCGTCAGTCCGGCTCTGCGCTCGGCCATTCAGAAATCCGGCATGGTTCTGCTGGATGACTTTGGCGACATCGTCCTGAAAACGCAGGATTTATGTTCCTCACAGGATGAGTGTATACGTCTTAAAAACGCCCTGGTAAACCTCGGCAACAGCAAAGACTGGGACTCGCTGGTAAAACGCGCCGAAGCGGGACGGCTGGACGGCGTCAACGTGCTGCTGCGTCCGGTGAGTGCTGAATCGCTGGATAACCTGGTCGCTACCTCAACCTCGCCGTTCATGATGCGAGAGACCACCCGTGCGGCTCAGGCGCTGAACAGCCCGGCACCGGGCGGGTTTGTGATTGTCAGCGACGAGGGCAGCGACCTGGTCGATCAGCCTTACCCGCAGGTTGCGCTGTATGACTACCCGGCGCAGGAGCAGTGGAGCCAATTCCAGCGCCTGGCGCAGATGCTGATGCAAACGCCGTTCAGCGCAGAAGGGATTGTCACAAGCATCTACACCGATGCCAACGGCACGCGCCATATCGGCCTGCACCGGATGCCGGACAGCGCGGGTTTGTGGCGTTACATCGGCACCTCTCTGCTAATGACCGCCATGCTGATCGCCATTTTCTGGAACGGCTTTATGGCCCTGCGCCGCTACCAGCGCTCGCGTACGCGGCTTGCCGACATCCAGCAATATTATGAAAACTGCCTCAATCCTAAGCTGATCCCCTCGTCTGAGAGCCTGATCTGATAACGTCGTTGCGCGACAAGATGTGCTACCCTGTCGCGCACGTTTCTTCTGGCTGGAGTTCCCCTATGCATCTTGATATCGCCTGGCAGGAGGTTGATACCGTTCTGCTGGATATGGACGGCACGCTGCTCGATCTCGCCTTTGATAACTATTTCTGGCAAACGCTGGTTCCTGAAACCTATGGCGAGCAGCAGGGGATCTCCCCGGCAGAAGCGCAGGCATTCATTCGTTCGCAATATAGCGCGGTCCATCATACGCTAAACTGGTACTGTCTTGACTACTGGAGCGAGCGCCTCGGTCTGGATATTTGTGCCATGACCACCGCCCAGGGCCCACGCGCCGTTCTGCGTGAGGATACCGTGCCCTTCCTGGATGCGCTGAAAGCCAGCGGCAAGCGCCGTATTTTGCTGACCAACGCGCATCCGCATAACCTGGCGGTGAAGCTGGAGCACACGGGTCTGGCGTCGCACCTTGATTTATTACTTTCCACCCACACATTTGGTTATCCGAAAGAGGATCAGCGTTTGTGGCATGCGGTGAAAGAAGAGACGGGTTTGCAGCCGGAACGCACGCTGTTCATTGATGACAGCGAACCCATTCTGGATTCCGCGGCAAAATTTGGCATTCGCTACTGTCTGGGCGTCACCAATCCTGACTCTGGCCTGGCTGAAAAAAGCTATCTGCGCCACCCGGGACTGAACGACTATCGCCAGATGATCCCCTCGCTGACCGTGAAGGAGACGCCATGAAAGAAAAACCCTCAGACGGGGTAAGACTGGATAAATGGCTGTGGGCAGCCCGTTTTTATAAAACGCGCGCCCTTGCCCGCGAGATGGTTGATGGCGGTAAAGTGCATTACAACGGCCAGCGCAGCAAGCCGAGCAAGCTGGTTGAGTTGAATGCCACCTTAACGCTGCGTCAGGGTAACGATGAACGTACGGTGGTGATTAAAGCCATTACCGAACAGCGGCGGCCCGCAACGGAAGCCGTACTGCTTTATGAAGAGACGGCAGAGAGCATTGAAAAGCGCGAGAAGACCGCGCTGGCGCGCAAAATGAATGCGCTGACCATGCCCCACCCGGACCGGCGTCCGGACAAAAAAGAGCGCCGCGATCTGATGAAATTTAAACACGGTGAGACCGAGTAACCTCACCCGCACGAGAGATGAAAATGGCCCAACACGACCAATTACACCGCTATCTGTTTGAACAATTCGCCGTGCGCGGCGAGCTGGTCACCGTATCCGAAACCTGGAAACAGATTCTGGAAAACCACAACTACCCGCAGCCGGTGAAGACCCTGTTGGGCGAACTGCTGGTTGCCACCAGCCTGCTGACCGCAACGCTGAAATTTGCCGGTGATATCACCGTGCAGCTGCAGGGTGACGGCCCGATGACGCTGGCGGTGATCAACGGCAATAACCAGCAGCAGATGCGCGGCGTGGCGCGCGTTCAGGGCGACGTGCCTGAAAACGCTGACCTCAAAACGCTGGTAGGGAATGGCTACCTGGTGATCACCATCTCCCCTGAGGAAGGTGAACGCTATCAGGGCGTGGTGGGTCTGGAAGGCGATACCCTCGCTGCCTGCCTGGAAGATTACTTTATGCGTTCTGAACAGCTGCCGACGCGTCTGTTCATCCGCACCGGTGAAGTGGACGGCCAGCCTGCCGCGGGCGGTATGCTGCTGCAGGTTCTGCCTGCTCAGGATGCGCAGACCAACGACTTTGAGCACCTGGCGACGCTGACCGAAACCATCAAAGCGGAAGAACTGTTCACCCTGTCGGCGACCGACGTGCTGTGGCGTCTGTACCACGAAGAAGAAGTGACCGTCTACGACCCGCAGTCCGTGGAATTTAAGTGCACCTGCTCCCGCGAGCGCTGCGCAGGCGCGCTGAAAACCCTGCCGGATGAAGAGATCGACAGCATCATGGCGGAAGACGGCGAAATTGATATGCACTGTGACTACTGCGGTACGCACTATGTGTTCAATTCAATGAATATCGCTGAGATCCGCAACAACGCCTCCCCGGCGGATCCGCAGGTTCACTAAGCCTCTTTCCCCTCACCCTAACCCTCTCCCCAAAGGGGAGAGGGAACAGTGAACACCCTCTCCCCTTTGGGGAGAGGGCTGGGGTGAGGGGTAAAAAACTTCCCTTAAGCTGAATCGTTTTCCCAATGTAACTCTTACGTAATTTTCTTACGTGTATGCGATTACATTCACATTCTTTCCGATAAAATCACCAGCATTTAACCTTTTCGGAACATTTTCCCCAACCAAAAAGCGATTCCTGCGATAATCCGCCTGCGCCGCGACTGGAGTCGCAGCGTTATCCGTTAGTAAGGGTTTTGTCCAGATGCATGAATCTATGAGCCCCGTCGCGGTAAACAACCTCAGAAAAACCCTACAATTTCAGGCAGTACATATTGGCTAAGGAGCAGTGATATGCGTGTTACTGGTTTAACCCCGCAAGATCTCAAGGCTTATGGTATTCACGACGTCCAGGAAATCGTCTACAACCCCGACTACGATACGCTGTATCAGGAAGAGCTCAATCCAGCACTGGAAGGATACGAGCGTGGTGTGTTGACGAATCTTGGTGCTATCGCCGTCGATACCGGTATTTTTACCGGTCGTTCGCCGAAAGATAAGTATATCGTCCGAGACGACACCACCCGCGATACGCTGTGGTGGGCTGATAAGGGCAAAGGGAAGAACGACAACAAACCGCTCTCCCCGGAAACCTGGCAGCACCTGAAAGGGCTCGTCACCCATCAACTTTCCGGCAAGCGTCTGTTCATTGTCGACGCTTTCTGCGGCGCTAACGCCGACACCCGTCTCTCCGTACGTTTCATTACCGAAGTGGCCTGGCAGGCGCATTTCGTTAAGAACATGTTTATTCGTCCAACCGACGAAGAGCTGCAGGATTTCACCCCGGATTTCATCGTGATGAACGGCGCGAAGTGCACGAATCCACAGTGGAAAGAGCAGGGTCTGAACTCCGAAAACTTTGTTGCCTTCAACCTGACCGAGCGTATCCAGCTGATCGGCGGTACCTGGTACGGCGGCGAAATGAAGAAAGGGATGTTCTCGGTGATGAACTACCTGCTGCCGCTGCGCGGCATCGCCTCCATGCACTGCTCGGCGAACGTCGGCGAGAAAGGCGACGTGGCGGTGTTCTTCGGCCTGTCCGGCACCGGGAAAACCACCCTGTCGACCGATCCAAAACGTCGTCTGATTGGCGATGACGAACACGGCTGGGACGATGACGGCGTGTTTAACTTTGAAGGCGGCTGCTACGCGAAGACCATTCGCCTGTCTGAAGAGGCCGAGCCGGATATCTTCCACGCGATCCGTCGCGATGCGCTGCTGGAAAACGTCACCGTGCGTGCCGACGGCTCTATCGACTTCGATGATGCCTCGAAAACCGAAAATACCCGCGTCTCATACCCGATCTACCACATCGACAACATCGTGAAGCCGGTGTCAAAAGCGGGCCATGCCACGAAGGTGATTTTCCTGACGGCGGATGCGTTCGGCGTGCTGCCTCCGGTGTCTCGCCTGACGGCCAGCCAGACGCAGTACCACTTCCTCTCTGGCTTTACGGCCAAACTGGCGGGTACCGAGCGCGGCGTGACCGAGCCAACCCCAACCTTCTCCGCCTGCTTCGGCGCGGCCTTCCTGTCGCTGCACCCGACGCAGTACGCTGAAGTGCTGGTGAAACGCATGCAGGCATCCGGCGCACAGGCCTACCTGGTGAACACCGGCTGGAACGGTACCGGCAAACGTATCTCAATCAAAGATACCCGCGCGATTATCGACGCTATTCTGGATGGTTCTCTGGACGACGCCGAAACCTTCACGCTGCCGATGTTTGACCTGGCGATCCCAACGTCGCTGCCGGGTGTGGATACGCATATCCTCGACCCGCGCAACACGTACGGTTCGCCGGAGCAGTGGCGCGAGAAGGCGGAATCACTGGCGAAGCTGTTTATTGAAAACTTTGAGAAGTATACCGATACCCCGGCGGGTGCTGCGCTGGTGAGCGCGGGTCCAAAACTGTAGTCCATGTCGGGTGGCGGCCTCGCCTTACCCGACCTACGAAAAAGGGTGGCGAATGCCACCCTTTTTTTAACTCTCTTTCACCTGCCCTCGCGTGACCGGCACCGGCAGCCAGGCGCGTATGCTCAACCCACCCCGCTCGCTGGTGCCAATCTCCAGCAGTCCGTTATGGTTATCCACAATACGCTGAACAATCGCCAGGCCTAAGCCCGTGCCGCTGGTGCTGCGCGCGCTGTCGCCGCGTACAAACGGCTGGAACAGATGCTTACGCTGCTCGGGCTTGATGCCCGGACCGTCGTCTTCCACCTGGAACCAGGCGCGGTTGAGTTCGGACCCGCTGCTGACCTTAATCCAGCCGTTGCCGTAGCGCGCCGCGTTAACCACCATATTGGCGATCGCGCGCTTAATGGAGAGCGGGTGCATGCGTACCTGAATCTCGCCCGCCTGAAGGTCGGTATCAATCTCGCGCTCGTAGCCGCTTTCCGCCGCCACCACTTCGCCCAGCACCGCGTTGAGATCCGCCATCTCCATCGGCATCTCCTGCCCGGTGCGCAGGTAGTCGATGAACTGCTCAATGATGGCGTTGCACTCTTCGATATCCTTGTTGATGGACTCGGCAAGATAACCGTCCTGCTCGCCCATCATCTCCGTCGCCAGGCGGATGCGCGTCAGCGGCGTGCGCAGGTCGTGACTGACGCCCGCCATCAGCAGCTTACGGTCATCTGCCAGCTGCTTCACCCCTGCCGCCATATGGTTAAACGCGCGCGTCACCGAGCGGACTTCCGAGGCGCCATACTCGCGCAGCGGAGGCGGAATAATCCCTTTACCGACCTGCAGCGCAGCGTGCTCCAGGTCGACCAGCGGTCGGTTCTGTATGCGGATAAACAGCCACACGCCGCCTATCGCCAGCAGCATGATCGCCAGGGTATAGCGGAACAGCGGCGAGAAATCGCCCTGATGGATTTCCGTCAGCGGGACGCGCACCCAGATGTTGGGTGACAGCCAGGTTTTCAGCCAGACGACGGGCGAGCTTTTATTGACCTCAACGCGCACTTCCGTCGGACCACCCAGCTGCTGCGCCATCTGCTGGCTGAGGAATTCGTAATGCTGCGCCCAGCGCAGGCCCGCGTCCTCCGCCGCTTCGTTCGAGTAGAGCGAAATGCCCAGCTCACGGTAGATTTCACGGCGAAACGCCGGGGGAACGACGAGCTGCGTGCCGTCCTCCAGCTGCAGTTTGTCGGTCATCAGCATACGGACTTCGTAGGCCAGGACCTTATTAAACTGCTGGAGGCTCGGCAGGATCGCAAAGTTCAGCACCACCAGGTAGGTCGTCACCAGGCTGACGAACAGCAGGGTGACGATCAGTAACAGAGTGCGGGCAAACGAGCTACGCGGCGAGAAGCGCATTCGCCTCATGCTTTAGAGCCGTCCGGGACGAACACGTAGCCCAGACCCCATACGGTCTGAATATAGCGAGGATGAGCAGGATCTTCTTCCACCATGCGGCGCAGGCGGGAGATCTGCACGTCGATAGAGCGTTCCATTGCGGAGTATTCACGACCGCGCGCCAGGTTCATCAGCTTGTCGCGGGAAAGCGGTTCACGCGGGTGGCTGACCAGCGCTTTCAGTACCGCAAACTCGCCGCTGGTAAGCGGCATAGGCTCGTCTTCACGGAACATCTCGCGCGTGCCGAGGTTCAGCTTGAACTTGCCGAACGCAATGACGGCTTCTTCCTGCGACGGCGCGCCCGGCAGTTCGTTCGCCTGACGGCGCAGCACGGCGCGAATACGCGCCAGCAGCTCGCGCGGGTTAAACGGTTTTGGAATGTAGTCGTCCGCGCCGATTTCGAGGCCCACGATACGGTCAACTTCCTCGCCCTTCGCCGTCACCATGATGATCGGCATCGGGTTGCTCTGGCTGCGCAGACGGCGGCAGATAGAAAGCCCGTCTTCGCCCGGCAGCATCAGGTCGAGCACCATCAGGTGGAAAGATTCACGGGTCAGCAGACGGTCCATCTGCTCAGCGTTCGCGACGCTACGAACCTGGAAGCCCTGCTCGGTCAGATAACGCTCCAGCAGCGCACGCAGGCGCATGTCGTCATCCACGACCAGAATTTTGTAGTTCTCTTGCATTGTGTGTACTCCCAAAGGTTCGGATAGTCTTTGTAACAGCGTATTCTAAAAAAGTGCACGTATTCGACCAGTTAATTCTGGTATAAATTCTAGTCGAAATTGTTACAAAGCATATTTAACAGCAGCTTATCTGCTCATTTCATCACATAAATCATTATTAATCCTGTCTGTTACACTGTGAGGTACGTATTGTGCGCAAGACAGAAAACCGGCAGCAAAGGCCTTACCATGAAAACGCCCCTGATCACCCGCGAAGGGTATGAGAAGCTCAAAAAAGAGATGGATTACCTCTGGCGCGAAGAGCGCCCGGAAGTGACCAAAAAAGTGACCTGGGCGGCAAGCCTGGGCGATCGCAGCGAAAACGCTGACTATCAGTACAACAAAAAGCGGCTACGCGAGATTGACCGCCGGGTTCGCTATCTGACGAAGTGCCTGGAGAACCTCAAAATCGTCGATTACTCCCCGCAGCAGGAGGGCAAAGTGTTCTTCGGCGCGTGGGTGGAGATTGAAAACGACGACGGTGACACCCTGCGTTTTCGCATCGTCGGCTACGATGAAATTTTTGGTCGTAAGGATTACATCTCCATCGACTCCCCGATGGCCCGCGCGCTGCTGAAAAAGGAGGTGGGCGATCTGGCCGTCGTGCAGACGCCCTCCGGTGAAGCCAGCTGGTACGTTAATGAGATCGTCTACGTAAAATAGTCCGAGAGCGCCCTCCCCGGCTGGCATTTTGCCGTGTCAGCCCGTATAACTATCCCCTGATTTTTTCGACTCAACAGATGATAAAGCCATGATGAAAGATTCGCTCTGCCGCATTATTGCGGGTGATATTCAGGCCAGAGCCGAACAGGTAGAAGCTGCCGTTCGCCTGCTTGATGAAGGGAACACCGTGCCGTTCATTGCACGCTATCGTAAGGAAGTCACCGGCGGTCTGGACGACACGCAGTTGCGTAACCTGGAGACCCGTCTGGGCTATCTGCGCGAGCTGGAAGAACGTCGTCAGGCGATCCTCAAGTCCATCGGCGAACAGGGCAAGCTGACCGGCGAGCTTGAAAACGCCATTAACGGCACCCTGAGCAAAACCGAACTCGAAGACCTCTATCTGCCGTACAAGCCGAAGCGCCGCACGCGCGGGCAGATTGCGATCGAAGCGGGCCTTGAGCCGCTGGCCGACCTGCTGTGGAACGAGCCGTCCCACGATCCGGACACCGAAGCGGCGAAATTCATCGACGCCGACAAAGGCGTCGCGGACACCAAAGCTGCCCTCGACGGCGCACGCTACATTCTGATGGAGCGCTTCGCCGAAGACGCCGCCCTGCTGGCTAAGGTGCGTGATTACCTGTGGAAAAACGCGCACATCGTCTCTACCGTCGTGGCGGGTAAAGAGGAAGAAGGCGCGAAATTCCGCGACTATTTCGATCACCACGAACCGATTTCTACCACGCCTTCACACCGCGCGCTGGCGATGTTCCGCGGCCGCAACGAAGGCGTGCTGCAGCTCTCCCTGAACGCCGACCCGCAGTTTGACGAGCCGCCGAAAGAGAGCCACTGCGAGCAGATCATCATCGACCACCTCGGCCTGCGCCTGAACAACGCCCCGGCAGACGGCTGGCGTAAAGGCGTGGTGAGCTGGACCTGGCGCATCAAGGTGCTGATGCACCTCGAAACCGAGCTGATGGGCACCGTGCGCGAGCGCGCCGAAGATGAGGCCATCAACGTCTTCGCCCGTAACCTGCACGACCTTCTGATGGCCGCCCCTGCCGGCCTGCGCGCGACCATGGGTCTCGATCCGGGTCTGCGTACCGGCGTGAAGGTGGCAGTGGTTGACGGCACCGGCAAGCTGGTCGCCACCGACACCATCTACCCGCACACCGGCCAGGCAGCGAAAGCGGCCGTTGTGGTGGCGGCGCTGTGCGAAAAATACAACGTCGAGCTGGTCGCCATCGGCAACGGCACAGCGTCCCGCGAAACCGAGCGTTTCTACCTCGACGTGCAGAAGCAGTTCCCGAAAGTGACGGCACAGAAGGTCATCGTCAGCGAAGCGGGGGCCTCGGTCTATTCCGCGTCCGAACTGGCGGCGCAGGAGTTCCCGGATCTGGACGTTTCCCTGCGCGGCGCGGTTTCTATCGCTCGCCGTCTGCAGGATCCGCTGGCGGAGCTGGTGAAGATCGACCCGAAATCCATCGGCGTGGGCCAGTACCAGCACGACGTGAGCCAGACTCAGCTGGCGCGCAAGCTGGATGCGGTGGTAGAAGACTGCGTAAACGCCGTCGGCGTGGACCTGAACACCGCCTCCGTTCCCCTGCTGACCCGCGTGGCGGGCTTAACCCGCATGATGGCGCAGAACATCGTCGCCTGGCGCGACGAGAACGGTCAGTTCCAGAACCGTCAGCAGCTGCTGAAGGTGAGCCGTCTGGGGCCAAAAGCCTTTGAGCAGTGCGCGGGCTTCCTGCGCATCAACCACGGCGATAACCCGCTGGATGCCTCAACCGTTCACCCGGAAGCGTACCCGGTGGTGGAACGCATCCTGGCCGCTACCCAGCAGGCGCTTAAAGATCTCATGGGCGACAGCAGCGCCCTGCGCAACCTGAAGGCCGTGGACTTTACCGACGACAAATTTGGTGTACCTACCGTCACCGATATCATCAAAGAGCTGGAAAAGCCGGGCCGCGATCCGCGTCCTGAGTTTAAAACGGCGACCTTTGCTGACGGCGTGGAAACCATGAACGACCTGCTGCCAGGCATGGTGCTGGAAGGGGCGGTGACCAACGTCACCAACTTTGGCGCGTTTGTGGATATCGGCGTGCATCAGGACGGTCTGGTCCATATCTCATCCCTGGCCGACAAGTTCGTTGAAGATCCGCACACCGTGGTCAAAGCGGGCGACATCGTGAAGGTGAAAGTGCTGGAAGTGGATCTGCAGCGTAAGCGTATCGCCCTGACCATGCGTCTGGACGAGCAGCCGGGCGAAACCAACGCGCGCCGTGGCGGCAATGGCGGCGGCCGCGAGCAGCAACGCCCGGCAGCCAAAGCGGCAAAACCACGCGGACGTGAGGCACAGCCTGCGGGCAACAGCGCGATGATGGATGCGCTGGCGGCCGCGATGGGCAAGAAGCGCTAAGCTAAACGCCCGGTGGCGCTGCGCTTACCGGGCCTACGGTTTTGTAGGCCGGGCAAACGCAGTGCCGCCCGGCACGCAGGCCGCAAAGAATTAAACCAAATAGAGTGCATCCATATTTAAACTACTAATTATCACTTCATTAACAAATACCCTTCTTCTCTTTATCCCCGCATTTCAGCAAATATTGAGCAAGGTCAAACGGCCCGCAAATTAATACCGTAAACAACATTCCGTCACAGTTTTAATATTGCTGATAAAAACTATTCTCATTATCATCCCATAGTAGATAATTTAACCTTTCGTGGAATCAGGCGTTATGCAATTCACTCCAGACAGTGCATGGAAGATTACCGGTTTTACCCGCGAAATTAGCCCGGCCTATCGGCAAAAGCTGCTGTCGCTGGGCATGCTGCCCGGCTCGTCATTTCAGGTCGTGCGCGTGGCGCCGTTAGGTGACCCGGTTCACATCGAAACCCGACGCGTGAATCTGGTCCTGCGTAAGAAAGACCTCGCGTTAATAGAAGTCGAAGCCTTATCCCGATAACAAGCCAGCGGTTTCAGTGAGTCTAAAAAAATGAAAAAGTTAACTATTGGCTTAATTGGCAATCCTAATTCCGGCAAGACAACCCTTTTTAACCAGCTGACCGGGGCGCGCCAGCGCGTGGGCAACTGGGCGGGCGTGACGGTTGAGCGTAAAGAAGGCCTGTTCACGACGACGGACCATCAGGTCACCCTGGTTGATCTTCCCGGCACCTACTCCTTAACCACCATTTCGTCGCAAACCTCGCTCGATGAGCAAATTGCCTGCCACTACATTCTGAGCGGTGACGCGGACCTGCTGATCAACGTGGTCGACGCCTCCAACCTCGAGCGCAACCTCTACCTGACGCTGCAGCTGCTGGAGCTGGGTATTCCCTGCATCGTGGCGCTCAACATGCTCGACATTGCGGAGAAACAAAAGCTGCGCATCGACGTCGATGCGCTCTCCGCGCGCCTGGGCTGCCCGGTGGTCCCGCTGGTTTCAACGCGCGCTCGCGGTATTGATGCCCTGAAGCTGGCGATCGATCGCCACGCGGGCAATCGCGACGTTGAGCTGGTGCATTACGCGCAGCCGCTGCTGCGTGAAGCCGATCTGCTGGCGCAGGAGATGGACAAAAGCATGCCTGCGAAACAGCGCCTGTGGCTGGGCCTGCAGATGCTGGAAGGGGATATCTACAGCCGCGCCTACGCCGGGCATGCGGCAGATAAGCTGGACGCGACGATGGCTCGTCTTAGCGACGAGCTGGACGACCCGGCGCTGCACATCGCCGATGCGCGTTACCAGGCCATCGCCTCGATTTGCGACGTGGTCAGCAACGCCCTGACGGCAGAACCCAGCCGCTTTACGGCGGCGGTGGACAAGGTTGTGCTTAACCGCTTCCTCGGTTTGCCCATCTTCCTGCTGGTGATGTACGTGATGTTCCTGCTGGCCATTAACATCGGCGGCGCGCTGCAGCCGATTTTCGACGCCGGTTCCGTCGCGATCTTCGTACACGGGATCCAGTGGGTGGGCTACACCCTGCACTTCCCGGAATGGTTAACCGTCTTTCTCGCACAGGGGATTGGCGGCGGTATCAACACCGTTCTGCCGCTGGTGCCGCAGATCGGCATGATGTATCTGTTCCTCTCGTTCCTGGAAGATTCCGGCTACATGGCCCGCGCCGCGTTCGTGATGGATCGTCTGATGCAGGCGCTGGGTCTGCCGGGCAAATCCTTCGTCCCGCTGATTGTCGGCTTCGGCTGCAACGTGCCGTCGGTGATGGGCGCTCGCACGCTTGATGCTCCGCGTGAGCGTCTGATGACCATTATGATGGCGCCGTTTATGTCCTGCGGTGCCCGTCTGGCAATCTTTGCGGTCTTTGCCGCCGCGTTCTTTGGGCAGCAGGGCGCGCTGGCGGTCTTCTCGCTGTACGTGCTGGGCATCGTGATGGCTATCCTCACGGGTCTGATGCTGAAGCACACCATTATGCGTGGGGAAGCGTCACCGTTCGTGATGGAGCTGCCGGTGTATCACGTTCCGCATCTGAAAAGCCTGGTCATCCAGACCTGGCAGCGTCTGAAAGGCTTTGTCCTGCGCGCCGGTAAGGTGATTGTCATCGTCAGCGTTTTTCTGAGCGCGCTGAACAGCTTCACCCTCAGCGGACAGGCGGCGGATAACATCAACGACTCTGCTCTCGCCTCCGTCAGCCGGGTCATCACCCCGGTCTTCAAGCCGATTGGCGTGCATGAGGATAACTGGCAGGCAACCGTCGGGCTGTTCACCGGCGCGATGGCGAAAGAGGTGGTTGTCGGCACCCTGAACACGCTTTACACCGCGGAGAACATTCAGGAGCAGGAATTTAATCCGGCAGCGTTTCACCTCGGTGACGAACTGCTGGGTGCCGTAGAGGAGACCTGGCAGAGCCTGAAGGACACCTTCAGCCTGAGCGTGCTGGCGAACCCGATTGAGGCAAGCAAAGGCGACGGCGAAATGGCGACCGGTGCCATGGGGGTGATGGGCGAGAAATTTGGCAGCGCGTCCGCGGCCTACAGCTACCTCATCTTTGTTCTGCTCTACATTCCGTGCATCTCGGTGATGGGGGCGATTGCCCGCGAATCCAGCCGCGGCTGGATGGGCTTCTCCATCCTGTGGGGGTTAAATATCGCCTACTCGCTGGCGACGCTGTTTTACCAAACCGTTAACTTCAGCCTGCACCCGCGCTACAGCCTGATCTGCATTCTCGCGGTCGTGCTGTTCAACGTGGTTGTTCTTGGTCTTCTGCGCCGGGCGCGCAGCCGCGTCGACATCAACCTGCTGGCAAACCGTAAAAACGCCGCGACCTGCTGCAACAGCCCGGCGGGCGACTGTCACTAAGGAGCACTCCATGGCATCGTTAATTCAGGTTCGTGACCTGCTGGCCCTACAGGGGCGGATGGAGGCGAAACAGCTGAGCCTCAGCCTGAATACGCCGCAGCCGATGATCGATGCCATGCTGGAAAGACTGGAGGCCATGGGGAAAGCCGTGCGGATTCAGGAAGAGGCGGACGGCTGTCTCTCCGGCAGCTGTAAAAGCTGTCCGGAAGGCAAGGCCTGCCTCAGAGAGTGGTGGGCACTGCGTTAATAAAGCCAGGCAGCGATGCCTGGCTTTATCGTATTACTTGTAGACGTCCGCCGTTGCGCGTACGTTTTTGGTATATTTCTCGGCGCTGGTGATAACGTAATATTTCCCACCCAGCTCATCCGCTTTTTTAGACAATTCACGTTTCGCATCCATTGGAGCCGTGGTGTCTGACGTCGTAATTTCACCGACTTTAGTCAGTTTCATGCTGGCAACTTTATCTTTTTCCAGCTCTTTTGCCGCAAAGACGCCAAAGGACAGTGACCCAATAACCAGAGAAGTGACGATACCTGTAACAAGTTTCATAGCCTGACTCTCCATAGGATTGTTGTTTTGATTATCGTAGGCAGAACAACCGCAACGACATCTGGAGTATGGTTGCGGTGTGTTACTTTTTCCAGGCTGGATAGAAAATAATCAGTCTAAACGTTGACTTAACGCAACGAGCGCTGAACAAAACTCCGGCGGATGAGAGATAAACGGGGCATGCGCGGCTTTGGCAATGACCTGCGATTCGCTGTCCGGCCAGAGCGCATCCAGAAGCGGTACCACTTTGCGCGGCACCAGGCCGTCAAGATAGCCATAAATACGCAGATGCGGCATCGTCAGCGCGGCCAGCGGCTCGCGCAGGTCGACCGTTTTCAGGATCTCAAGCCCGCCGTTGAGTACCCCAACGTCCGGCATCGGCAAAGAGAGCACCACCTGCTTCAGCGCTCTGGCATCCTGTCGCGCGGTTTCCGTCCCCATCGTCTGCAGCGCGAGGAACCGCTCTACGGTGCGCTGGAAATCGTCGCTCAGCTGCTGCTGGAAGCCCGCCAGCACGTCAGGCTTAATACCGGGCCACGCTTCCTGCGCGCTAAAGCAGGGCGACGACGCCACCGTCACCAGCGCCTTTACGCGTTCGGGCCAGGAAAGCGCAATCTGGCTTGCCACCAGCCCGCCGAGACTCCAGCCCAGCCAGATGGCATGTTGTGGCGCCGCGTCAACCACCTCCTTCGCCATCTCTTCGAGCGTCATCGCACCATAGCCGTGGCTACGGCCATACCCCGGTAGATCAACCAGATGCAATGTAAATTGCGAGGCAAGTTCCTCGCTTATGCAATGCCACACTTCCGCATTCAGGCCCCATCCGTGCAGCAGCACAAGATGGCAATTTCCTGTCCCGACGGTCTGCCACCACAGCGTATTCATCCGTTACTGTTCTCTTTTTTGACATGGAGGTTGAACATGCTAACAGTGCCCGGCTTGTGCTGGCTATGCAAAATGCCGCTTGCCCTCAGCGCCTGGGGCATCTGCTCCGTCTGCACGCGCTCGCTGCAATGGCGAATCGGAACCTGCCCGCAATGTGGTTTACCGGCCACTAATCCCTCGCTGCCCTGCGGCCGTTGCCTGAAAAAATCCCCGCCGTGGCAAGCGCTGGTGGCGGTGGATGATTATATTCCGCCGCTGAGCGGGCTGGTTCACGCGCTGAAGTTTTCCGGGCAGAGCGCGCTGGCGCAGCCCCTTGCCCGCCTGCTGTTGCTGGCGATTTTGCAGGCACGACGTCACCGGGCGCTGGCGAAAGTCGACATGGTGGTGAATGTCCCCTTATACCGACGTCGGCACTGGCGGCGCGGCTATAACCAGAGTGACCTGATCTGCCGCCCCCTCGCCCGGTGGCTCGGCTGCCGGTACGAGGCCGGTGCGCTAACACGTGTACATGCCACCGCCATCCAGCATCAGCTCAGCGCCCGGCAGCGCAAAAGAAACCTCAAGAATGCCTTTCGCCTTGAATTGCCGGTCGACGGTCTCCATATCGCGATTGTGGATGATGTCGTCACCACGGGCAGTACCGTTGCTGAACTTTCCCGACTGCTTTTGCGAAGCGGCGCCGCGTCGGTTCAGGTATGGTGTCTGTGCCGTACCTTGTAGCCCTTCTTCAATGGGCGTATGATTATACCCAGGTAATTTAGTCAACTATTAGGCCAAAGCTATGATCCGTATTTCCGATTCTGCACAAGCGCACTTTGCCAAACTGCTGGCAAATCAGGAAGAAGGGACGCAGATCCGCGTGTTTGTGATCAATCCAGGCACGCCGAATGCAGAATGTGGTGTTTCTTATTGTCCTCCGGACGCCGTGGAAGCCACCGACACTGCCCTTAAGTTTGAACAGCTCACCGCCTACGTTGATGAGCTGAGCGCACCGTATCTTGAAGATGCGGAGATCGACTTCGTCACCGACCAACTGGGCTCTCAGCTCACCCTGAAAGCACCGAACGCGAAGATGCGTAAAGTGTCTGACGATGCCCCGCTGATGGAGCGCGTCGAGTATCTGCTGCAATCCCAGATCAACCCGCAGCTGGCGGGCCACGGCGGTCGTGTTTCCCTGATGGAAATCACGGAAGACGGCCTGGCGATCCTGCAGTTTGGCGGCGGCTGTAACGGCTGTTCAATGGTGGATGTGACCCTGAAAGAAGGGATCGAGAAGCAGCTGCTGAACGAGTTCCCGGAACTGAAAGGCGTGCGCGATCTGACCGAACACCAGCGCGGCGAGCACTCTTACTACTAAGCCGTCTGCCTTTGCCCGGTGGCGCTGCGCTTACCGGGCCTACAAAACACGAATCGTAGGCCGGGTAAGGCGAAGCCGCCACCCGGCTTTTGTTTTCCCCCGCTCCTCCTCTATATGTTGACCTGCGTCTCATAATTCACATTTTGCCTTCCAGGGTGATTCTCAATCACGCCATGTTACCCGTATCATTCACATGGGCACTAAGCACACTCATAACAGCCGACTAAACTTTATGGTTTGCAAGGCATCAGTATTAGTGCCGTTACTTCTCTGTTCCCAGTTGGGACAATCGGAACGTGTCGTTGAAACAATGACGTTACCCATAACAATTCAAAGGCCAGGTAAATCATGCCATTAGTCATCGTCGCTATCGGTGTTGTGTTATTACTGCTCTTGATGATCCGTTTCAAAATGAACGGGTTTATCGCTCTGGTTCTGGTGGCACTTGCAGTCGGTCTGATGCAGGGCATGCCGCTGGTAAAAGTTATCAGCTCCATTAAAGCCGGCGTCGGCGGCACGCTCGGCAGCCTGGCGCTGATCATGGGCTTCGGCGCCATGCTCGGCAAAATGCTGGCGGACTGCGGTGGCGCCCAGCGTATCGCCACCACGCTTATCGACAAATTTGGCAAGAAGAACATTCAGTGGGCAGTGGTGTTAACCGGCTTTACCGTCGGCTTCGCGCTGTTCTATGAAGTGGGCTTCGTGCTGATGCTGCCGCTGGTGTTCACCATCGCGGCTGCGGCGAGCATCCCGCTGCTGTATGTTGGCGTACCAATGGCTGCGGCGCTGTCCGTGACCCACGGCTTCCTGCCGCCGCACCCGGGCCCAACGGCTATCGCGACCATCTTCCACGCGGACATGGGTAAAACCCTGCTGTTCGGTACGATTCTGGCGATCCCGACGGTGATTCTGGCAGGCCCGGTGTATGCCCGCTTCCTGAAAGGCATTGATAAGCCCATCCCAGAAGGTCTCTACAGCGCCAAAACCTTCACCGAAGAAGAGATGCCTGGCTTTGGCGTCAGCGTCTGGACCTCTCTGGTACCGGTGATCCTGATGGCGATGCGCGCCGTGGCGGAGATGGTTCTGCCGAAAGGCCATGCGTTCCTGTCCGTCGCGGAATTCCTCGGTGACCCGGTGATGGCAACGCTGATTGCGGTGCTGATCGCGATGTTCACCTTCGGCCTTAACCGCGGCCGTTCAATGGATCAGATTAACGACACGCTGACCTCTTCCATCAAAATCATTGCCATGATGCTCCTGATCATCGGCGGCGGCGGCGCGTTCAAGCAGGTGCTGGTTGACAGCGGCGTGGACAAATACATCGCGGCCATGATGCATGAAACCAACGTGTCACCGCTCCTGATGGCCTGGTCTATCGCCGCGGTTCTGCGTATTGCGCTGGGTTCTGCAACCGTTGCGGCGATCACCGCAGGCGGTATTGTTGCCCCGCTGATTGCCACGACGGGCGTGAGCCCTGAGCTGATGGTTATCGCCGTCGGTTCCGGTAGCGTGATTTTCTCTCACGTTAACGACCCGGGCTTCTGGCTGTTCAAGGAGTACTTCAACCTGACGATCGGTGAAACCATCAAGTCCTGGTCCGCGCTGGAAACCATTATTTCGGTGTGCGGTCTGGTCGGGGTGCTGCTGTTGAATATGGTGGTTTGATGTCATAAGTCGGGTGGCGGCTTCGCCTTACCCGACCTACATGAGCACTACCGGATAATAAAAAACCCGCCACTGGCGGGTTTTTTATCACTTCTTACCGGCTGCTTTTCGCCGCTTGTCCAAATCCCTAATCAGCCTGTTCACCCCGTCATCGGCAAACATCTTCTCAAGCGTGGTGGACAATTTGCGACGCCAGTTCTTGTACTGATAGCTGGTCCCCGGGATGTTCACCGGCTCCGCCATATCAATCCAGTCTTCCGGCTGCAGGCCCAGCAGGGCGCTGTTGCTGTCGGCAATATAGCGCTGCAAGCCCCGATTGAGGGTGGCGGTCATCGACATCAATGACGCCTTATGCCCGGCACGTTTCGGCAGACAGCCCTGCTTGTGCAGCGCATCCAGCAGCCCCTGTTTGGAGAGCTCGCGATCCTGATACAGCCCGCGCAGCACCTCTTCATCAGGATAGAGGCCCAGCGTTTTACCGAGCGTCAGATCGCCGCTTTCCCAATAGCCACGAAGCGTAGGAAGGTCATGCGTCGTCGCGACTGCCATTGACTGTTCAGGGTACGCTTGCGGCGCGCGGAAGGTTTTCTCATGGTCGTTTTCAAAATAGAGCACTTTATAGGAGTAGACGCCGCTGTCGCGGAGCTTGCTGACAATTTCCACCGGCACGGTCCCGAGATCTTCACCGATCACCATGCACTGATGCCGCTTGCTTTCCAGGGCTAGGATCGACAGCAGATCGTCAACCGGATACTGCACGTACGCCCCATGATCCGCCGTTTCACCGTACGGGATCCACCACAGGCGGAGCACGGACATCACGTGGTCGATACGCAGCGCGCCGCAGTTCTGCATGTTCGCACGGAGCAGGTCGATAAACGGCTCGTAGGCGCGCGCCGCCATAACGTGCGGATCCATCGGCGGCAGGCCCCAGTTCTGGCCCAGCGGGCCAAGAATATCCGGCGGCGCCCCCACGGAGGCCTTCAGGCAGTAAAGCTCACGGTCGCACCAGGTTTCCGCGCCGCCTTCGGCCACGCCCACGGCCAGGTCACGGTACAGGCCGATCGGCATCTTATAGCCCTGGCTTACCTGCCAGCAGGCGGCAAACTGGCTGTACGCCAGCCACTGCAGCCACAGGTAGAAGTCCACTTCATCGGCATGTTTTTCACAAAACGCCTTCACTTCAGGCGTGTCGACGGATTGATACGCTTCAGGCCAGACCGGCCAGCCCCAGCGCATTTCGTCCTCTTTCACCTGATACGCGTGCAGCGCATCGAACGCCGCCTGCCAGTAGAGGCTTTCCCCCTCCTGCATGACAAACTGGCGGAACGCGGCCATCTGGTCGTCATCGCGCTGCGAAAAGCCTTTCCACGCCAGACGCAGCGCGGCCATTTTCAGCGCCGTGACGGTGGAATAGTCCACCCAGTCGGCGTCGCGCGCCTGCTTCAGCGCCTGCTGGGTGGTGCTGAGCGCCCACCAGGCCTGCGCCTCTTTGCTGTTTTTGAAATCATCTAACGCGTTAACGTCGATATAAATCACGTTCAGCCAGCGGCGGGAGGACGGGCTGTACGGGCTGGCGCTCTCCGGGTTCGCCGGATAGAGCGCGTGGATCGGGTTGAGGCCGATAAACGCGCCGCCGCGCTCGCCCACGGAGGCCAGCATGTTCTTCAGATCGCCAAAGTCGCCGATACCCCAGTTGCTGTCGGAGCGCAGCGTGTAGAGCTGCACGCAGGCGCCCCACAGCTTTTTGCCTTCCAGCAGCGCCTGCGGCTCGTAGCAGCGTTTTGGCGCGACGATAACCCGGCAGTGAAAACGCTCTTCGCCCTGGGTGAGCGTCAGGCTGTGATAGCCCTCCGGCAGCTTCGCCGGAAGGGTAAACGTTTTGCCGCCGGTGGCGTGACCTTTGTGCTGATGCCCCTCTTCGGTGGTGAGCAGCCAGCTAAACTCGCCGCGCCCCTCCACCGCGAGCGCCATCTTTTTGCCTGCGGTGAACACCTTCACGTTCGGTACCGGTAGCGCCGACGCTTTCGCGTCGGTTTTGTGCATAGCGTCCAGCAAACGTCTTTTGGTGTCGGCGCCAATAGACTGTGGTTTGCCGTGAGCATTAATGTAACTGAGGCTGATCCCCGCCGCCTGCGCGGCACTGTCCAGACGTTTACTCTCCATCGCGCTTCCTTAGCGTTTTGCCTGCCAGATACGAGCCTGATAATCACGGATTGAGCGGTCAGAGCTGAACATACCGCAGCGGGCGGTGTTCAGGATGCACGCCCGGGTCCACGCTTCCTGGTCGCGATACAGCGCGTCGACCTGCTTTTGCGCTTCCACGTAGGCCGTGAAGTCCGCCATCACCAGATACGGATCACCGCCGTGCTTGTCCATGCTGTGCAGCATCTGGTCAAACGCGTGCTTGTCGCCGTCGCTGTATTTACCGCTCTCCAGCTCTTTCAGTACGGCATCCAGCACCTTGTCTTTCTTACGCCATTTCACCGGGTCATAGCCTTTGGCCTTGATGGCTTTCACCTCTTCCACGGTATGGCCGAAGATAAAGATATTCTCCTCGCCGACCTTCTCGGCGATTTCGACGTTGGCCCCGTCGAGCGTGCCGACGGTCAGCGCGCCGTTCAGCGCCAGCTTCATGTTGCCGGTGCCGGACGCTTCTTTTCCGGCAGTCGAGATCTGCTCGGAGATGTCCGCCGCCGGGATCAGCATTTCAGCCGCCGAAACGCAGTAATCCGGCAGGAACACCACCTTCAGCTTGTCGCCTACTTTTGGATCGCTGTTGATCGCCGCCGCCACTTTATTAATGGCGAGGATGATGTTTTTCGCCAGGTAGTAGCCCGGCGCCGCTTTCGCACCGAACAGGAACACGCGCGGCACGCGGTCGGCCTGCGGGTTCTCGCGGATCTCTTTGTACAGTGCCAGAATGTGCAGCAGGTTCAGGTGCTGACGTTTGTACTCGTGCAGGCGTTTAATCTGGATATCGAAAATCGCATTCGGGCTGATCTCAATCCCGGTGCGTGCCTTCACGAACGCCGCCAGGCGAACCTTGTTCTCCAGCTTGATGGCACGGTACTGCTCGCGGAACTTCGCGTCGTCGGCGTATTTTTCCAGATTGATGAGCTGGTCCAGATCGTTGGCCCACTCTTTCTTCAGGGTCTTATCCAGCAGGCCGGCCAGCAGCGGGTTGCACTGCTTGATCCAGCGACGCGGCGTGATGCCGTTGGTCACGTTGTGGAATTTGGTCGGCCACAGCTGGTGGTATTCCGGGAAGAGATCTTTGACGACCAGATCCGAGTGCAGCGCCGCCACGCCGTTTACCGCGAAGCCGCTCACCACGCACATGTTCGCCATGCGCACCTGCTTATCGTGCACCACCGCGAGCTTCGCCCAGACCGCCTTGTTGCCCGGCCAGGTTTTATCCACCTGCTTTTTAAACTTGTCGTTAATCTTGTTGATGATCTGCATGTGGCGCGGCAGCAGCGCTTTCACCAGCTTCTCGTCCCAGCACTCCAGCGCTTCTGGCATCAGGGTGTGGTTGGTGTAGGCAAAGGTACGGCTGGTGATGGCCCAGGCGTCGTCCCAGGCCAGCTGATGTTCGTCGATCAGCACGCGCAGCAGTTCCGGGATGGCAATCGTCGGGTGCGTGTCGTTGAGCTGAATCACCTCGAAGTCCGGCAGCTGCGCCAGCTTGCGCCCCGCCAGGTGATGGCGACGCAGAATGTCCGCTACGGAGCAGGCGCACTGGAAGTACTGCTGCATCAGGCGCAGCTTTTTACCGGCCAGGTGGTTGTCGTTCGGATAGAGGACTTTGGTCAGCTTCTCGGCGTCGATGCCCTGCTGCTCGGCGCGCAGGAAATCGCCGTCGTTGAATTTGGTCAGGTTAAACGGATGCGCGTGCTTCGCCTGCCACAGACGCAGCGGCTGCGCCACGCCGTTACGGTAGCCGAGCACCGGCAGATCCCAGGCTTCGCCGGTAAGGGTGAACGCCGGTTCCCAGAGACCTTGTTTCGTCACTTTCCCGCCAATGCCCACCTGCACGTCAAGCTGCGCGTTGTGGCGGAACCACGGATAGGTATTACGATGCCAGTCGTCCGGCGCTTCCATCTGATGGCCGTCAGCGAAGGACTGGCGGAACAGGCCGTACTGGTAGTTCAGACCGTAGCCGATCGCCGACTGGCCGACAGTCGCCATGGAGTCCAGGAAGCAGGCTGCCAGACGTCCCAGACCGCCGTTGCCCAGCGCCGGGTCAATCTCTTCTTCCAGCAGGTCGGTCAGGTTAACGTCGTGTTCTTTCAGGACCTCACCGATCTCCTGATACCAGCCAAGGTTCAACAGGTTGTTGCCCGTCAGACGGCCAATCAGGAATTCCATTGAGATGTAGTTCACATGGCGCTGGCCTTTTACCGGCTTTGCCAGAGGTTGAGCATCCAGCTGTTCTGCGAGCGCACCGCTCACCGCCTGCCACCACTGGCGAGGCGTCATTTCGTTTGCAGCATGAAGGCCAAAACGCTGCCACTGACGCGTCAGGGCAGCCTGGAATTGAGCTTTGTTGAAGGTAGGCTGTGACATAGGGGATCGGCATCCTTTAGAAAGAAAACACAAGTTGGCGCTAGTGTGCCAGGCTCATTTCCCCTCTTCCTCCTCCCGTGGGGGATTAGACAGGGAGGAGTAGCGGGGATGAGCATAAAAGTGTGATCGAGGCCACTCTCAGAGCATAGCTGGAGTGTGCCCGGAAGAGAAAAAGTAACCGGGGAGAATGTCAAAGAAATGAAATGCGGTTTCGTGTGAAATTAAACCCCGCTGAAATAATTACTTACGTAGAATAATATTTCTGCAATCGGGTCATCGCTAAGACGATTATTCATTTCTCTTAACGTTACCAGGAGTATATTAAATTTGACGTCACTATCCCTTTCTGAAACCAGTTTCAGCGCAGCCGCAGCACAGCCATACAAGCCAGCATTGACGCGGCATCGCAGACCTTTTCGGAAAGTTCCACCCTCTGTCTGAATGTTTTGTGACAGAGTGCAAATTCACAGCCACCAAATCCAGACATAACTTGCAATAGATAACGTATTGGCCGAACTTATATCCATTAATTACGAAGCGCAAAAAAAATAAAATTTCTCGTTCCCCACAGTGAAGTGAAACCTATGTTGATTCCGTCTAAATTAAGTCGCCCGGTTCGCCTTGACCACACCGTGGTTCGCGAGCGTCTGTTGGCTAAACTTTCCGGCGCGCATAATTTCCGACTGGCGCTGGTTACGAGCCCGGCAGGCTATGGAAAAACAACGCTCATTTCACAGTGGGCTGCGGGTAAGAGCGACCTTGGCTGGTACTCCCTTGATGAAGGTGATAACCAGCAGGAGCGTTTTGCCAGCTATCTGATTGCCGCCATACAGCAAGCCACCCATGGACACTGCGTCGCCAGTGAGGTGATGGTGCAAAAGCGCCAGTATGCCAGCCTGTCCTCCCTTTTCTCTCAGCTGTTTATCGAACTGGCCGAATGGCATCGCCCGCTGTACGTGGTGATTGATGATTACCATCTCATCACGAACCCGGTGATCCATGAATCGATGCGTTTCTTCCTGCGCCATCAGCCGGAAAACCTGACGCTGGTGGTGCTGTCGCGCAACCTGCCGCAGCTGGGTATTGCCAACCTGCGCGTACGCGATCAGCTTCTGGAAATCGGCAGCCAGCAGCTGGCCTTTACCCATCAGGAAGCAAAACAGTTCTTCGACTGCCGCCTGAACTCGCCCATTGAAGCCGCCGAAAGCAGCCGTCTGTGTGACGACGTTGCCGGCTGGGCCACCGCGCTGCAGCTCATCGCCCTTTCTGCCCGGCAAAACAACAGTCCCGCGCATCAGTCGGCGCGGCGTCTGGCAGGCATCAACGCCAGCCACCTTTCTGACTACCTGGTGGATGAGGTGCTCGACAGCGTCGATCCCTCAACGCGTAATTTCCTGCTGAAAAGCTCCCTGCTGCGCTCCATGAACGACGCGCTGATCGTGCGGGTGACGGGCTGTGAAAACGGCCAGCTGCAGCTGGAAGAGATTGAACGTCAGGGCCTGTTCCTGACGCGCATGGACGATCCGGGCGAATGGTTTAGCTATCATCCGCTGTTTGGCAGCTTCCTTCGCCAGCGCTGTCAGTGGGAGCTGGCGGTTGAACTGCCGGAGATCCACCGTGCCGCCGCCGAAAGCTGGATGGCACAGGGCTTCCCGAGCGAGGCCATCCACCACGCGCTGGCCGCCGGTGATGCCAGCATGCTGCGCGATATCCTCCTCAACCATGCGTGGGGCCTGTTTAACCACAGCGAGCTGACCCTGCTGGAAGAGTCCCTCAAAGCCCTGCCGTGGGAAAGCCTGCTGGAGAACCCGCGTCTGGTGCTGCTGCAGGCCTGGCTGATGCAGAGCCAGCACCGCTACAGCGAAGTGAACACCCTGCTGGCGCGCGCCGAGCAGGAGATGGAAAGCGAGATGGATACCACCCTGCACGGCGAGTTCAACGCCCTGCGTGCTCAGGTAGCCATTAACGACGGTGACCCGGACGAAGCCGAACGGCTGGCGATGGTCGCCCTGGATGAACTGCCGCTGGCCAACTTCTACAGCCGCATCGTGGCAACCTCCGTGCACGGCGAAGTGCTGCACTGCAAAGGCGACCTCACGCGTTCGCTTTCACTGATGCAGCAAACCGAACAGATGGCGCGTCGTCATGATGTCTGGCATTACGCGCTGTGGAGCCTGATCCAGCAGAGCGAGATTTTATTCGCACAGGGGTTCCTGCAGGCCGCCTGGGAAAACCAGGAGAAAGCGTTCCAGCTGATTCGTGAACAGCATCTGGAACAGCTGCCGATGCACGAGTTCCTGTTGCGTATTCGCGCTCAGCTGCTGTGGGCGTGGTCGCGTCTGGATGAAGCAGAAAGCTGCGCCCGCCAGGGTGTGAATGTTCTTTCCAGCTTCCAGCCTCAGCAGCAGCTGCAGTGTCTGGCGCTGCTGGTACAGTGCTCGCTGGCGCGGGGCGATCTCGATAACGCCCGCAACCATCTTAACCGCCTGGAAAACCTGCTCGGCAACGGTCAGTATCATAGCGACTGGGTGTCGAACGCCGATAAGGTCCGGGTGATTTACTGGCAAATGACCGGCGATAAAAAATCCGCCGCCAACTGGCTGCGTCAAACCCCAAAACCGGAATTTGCGAACAACCACTTCCTGCAGAGCCAATGGCGCAACATTGCCCGCGCGCAGATCCTGCTCGGCGAACTCGAGCCCGCGGAGATTGTTCTGGAAGAGCTGAACGAGAACGCGCGCAGCCTGCGCCTGATGAGCGACCTGAACCGCAACCTGCTGCTGCTGAACCAGCTTTACTGGCAGGCGGGTCGTAAAAACGATGCCCAGCGCGTGCTGCTGGAAGCGCTGCAGCTGGCGAACCGCACCGGGTTTATCAGCCACTTTGTGATTGAAGGTGAAGTGATGGCGCAGCAGCTGCGCCAGCTTATTCAGCTCAACACGCTGCCGGAGCTGGATCAGCATCGCGCCCAGCGCATCCTGCGCGAGATTAACCAGCACCATCGGCACAAGTTCGCGCATTTTGATGAGAACTTTGTTGAACGTCTGCTAAACCACCCCGAAGTGCCGGAGCTTATCCGCACCAGCCCGCTCACCCAGCGCGAATGGCAGGTGCTGGGGCTGATCTATTCAGGCTACAGCAACGAGCAGATTGCCGGCGAGCTGGCGGTGGCGGCGACCACCATCAAAACGCACATCCGCAACCTGTACCAGAAGCTGGGCGTGGCGCATCGTCAGGATGCGGTGCAGCATGCCCAGCAGCTGTTGAAGATGATGGGGTATGGAGTGTAATTCATTGCCCGGCGGCGCTACGCTTGCACGGGCCTACGGGGTTTGTAGGTCGGGTAAGCGCAGCGCCACCCGACACAACCGCTAGCACAATTCCAGCTGCAGATTATTATCCTTAATCACCTGCATCACGCCCGCCGGCGGCATCACGTCGGTATAGACCGCATCCACCATGCTGATGCTGCCCATGTTCACCATCGCGTTACGGCCAAACTTCGAGTGGTCCACCACCAGCATCACGTGGCGTGAGTTTTCAATGATCGCGCGCTTGGTGCGCACCTCGTGGTAATCGAACTCCAGCAGCGAGCCGTCGCTGTCGATGCCGCTGATCCCCAGAATGCCGAAGTCGAGGCGGAACTGAGAGATAAAATCGAGGGTCGCTTCGCCGATAATCCCGCCGTCGCGGCTGCGCAGCTCGCCGCCCGCGAGGATGATGCGGAAATCGTCTTTTTGCATCAGGGTGTTGGCGACGTTCAGGTTGTTGGTCACCACGCGCAGGTTCTCGTGATCCAGCAGGGCATGGGCGACCGCTTCCGGCGTGGTGCCGATATCAATAAACAGCGTCGCCCCGTTGGGGATCTGGCTTGCCACTTTACGGGCAATGCGCTCTTTCTCCGCCGTCTGCGTGGCTTTACGGTCGTGCCAGGAAGTATTGACCGAGCTGGACGGCAGCGCCGCCCCGCCGTGGTGGCGGAGAATACGGTTCTGATCGGCCAGGTCGTTCAGGTCACGACGGATGGTTTGCGGGCTGACGGCAAACTGCTCTACCAGCTCTTCGGTGCTGACGTATCCCTGTTTTTTGACCAGTTCGATAATGGCGTCATGACGTTGTGTTTGTTTCATCAATTATCCCTGAGAATTATGTTCGTTTTCGCGCATGGAGCGTGTCGGCAAACGCCATCGCCAGCCCCACGGCCAGCCCGGCGACGTGCGCACCGTTGGCGATAGACATACCAAACAGATCAAACCATCCGGCAATTAGCCATATTAACGCAAAGGTTATTAATCCGCGTTGCAGATAGATGCCGCTTTCCGGATCGCGCTCCCCGCGAAGCCAGACGTAGCCCATCAGGGCATATACGACGCCCGACAGCCCGCCGAACCACGGCCCGCTGAACTTGTGCTGTACGTAGCCGCTCAGCAGGGCGCTGATAATTGTGATAACGATCAGCTTGCCGCTGCCCAGACGCTTTTCAACGGCACCGCCGAGATACCACCACCACAGCAGGTTAAAGAGGATATGCATCACCGAGAAGTGCATCAGCGCGTGGGTAAAGTAGCGCCAGACGTCAAACTCAAGAGACGGATCGTACGGCCAGGCCAGGGCAATCATCACGCTCTGGTCGCCCACCACGTTCATAATAATGAAGACGATAATGCAGGCCGCCATCAGCAGCAGCGTAAACGGGCCCGCGCGTTCGCGAATAGTGGCAAGGAAGGGAAAGCGGCTGTAGTGCAGCCCGCTGCCGGTCTGGCCAGACTGCCAGCTTGCCGCGAGATAGCGCGGGTCACCGGGATTTTCAAGAAAACGCGCCAGCTCCTCGTTTACCCGCGCGGCCTGGCTCTCATCGGCCAGCCAGACGTCGGTCTGCGTATGTTGCTGAATAGTCAGAATAATGCCCTGCGTCGCCATATAGTCGACAAACGCCTGGGCTACGCGCGGGTTGGTAAAAGAGGTGATCATCAACATGGGCAGCGGTCGCTTATTTCCACACAAAAGGGGACAGTATAGCGGGATTAGCGCTCAAACGCGTATTCCACTTCCGCCGGGAAATGACGATGCCAGGCATCGAAACCGCCGTCGACGCTATAAACCGCGTCATAACCCTGCTGAAGCAGATACTGCGCCGCGCCTTTGCTGCTGTTGCCGTGATAGCACATGACCATCACCGGCGTGTCGAAGTCGTTATCGCGCATAAACGCGCCCAGCGTGTCGTTGGTGAGATGAAACGCGCCCGGGGTATGGCCCATCGCAAAACTCTGCGGATCGCGGATGTCTACCAGCACCGCTTTTCCCTGGTGCATCTTCTGGTGGGCTTCTTCTACGTTAATACATTCAAACTGATCCATGGTGTTCTCTTAACAGTGGTCAACGACAAGATTTTACCCCGTAGTGTACGTCCTGGCGGCGGGTAAACGCCATTATGTTATCCATATCACTCTAAATTGTTTTTTTGATGTTACCAAAAGCGCGTTCCTTTGCTATTATGAGCGATATCGAACATTTCTGAGCTTTAACGAAAGTGCATGAGGGTGTTATGGAAACCAAAGATCTGATTGTGATAGGCGGTGGCATCAACGGTGCCGGTATTGCGGTCGATGCCGCAGGACGCGGTTTATCCGTACTGATGCTGGAAGCTAACGATCTCGCCTGCGCGACGTCGTCCGCCAGCTCCAAGCTGATTCACGGTGGCCTGCGCTACCTGGAACACTACGAATTCCGCCTGGTTAGCGAAGCGCTGGCCGAACGTGAAGTGCTGCTCAAAATGGCCCCGCATCTGGCGATTCCGATGCGCTTCCGCCTGCCCCACCGCCCGCACCTGCGTCCGGCATGGATGATCCGAATTGGTCTGTTTATGTACGATCATCTGGGTAAACGCACTAGCCTCCCGGGTTCGAAAGGGTTGCGTTTTGGCTCAGAATCGGTCCTTAAGCCTGAAATCGTGCGCGGTTTCGAATATTCCGACTGCTGGGTAGACGATGCGCGCCTGGTGCTGGCGAATGCGCAGATGGTAGAGAAGAAAGGTGGTGAGGTGAAAACCCGCACCCGCGCGACCGCTGCCCGTCGTGAAAACGGCCTGTGGATTGTGGAAGCGGAAGATATCGATACCGGCGAGAAATTCAGCTGGAAAGCGCGCGGCCTGGTGAACGCCACCGGTCCGTGGGTGAAGCAGTTCTTCGACGACGGCATGCATCTGCCTTCGCCGTACGGCATCCGCCTGATCAAGGGCAGCCACATTGTGGTACCGCGCGTGCATACCCAGAAGCAGGCCTACATTCTGCAGAACGAAGACAAGCGCATCGTGTTTGTGATCCCGTGGATGGACGAATTCTCGATCATCGGCACCACCGACGTGGAGTACAAAGGCGATCCGAAGAACGTCGAGATCGACGAGAGCGAAGTGAACTACCTGCTCAAAGTGTATAACGCGCACTTTAAGAAACAGCTGTCGCGCGACGACGTGGTCTGGACCTACTCCGGCGTGCGTCCGCTGTGCGATGACGAGTCTGATTCACCGCAGGCGATTACCCGCGACTATACGCTCGATATTCACGACGTTGACGGCCAGGCGCCGCTGCTTTCCGTATTTGGCGGCAAGCTCACCACCTACCGCAAGCTGGCCGAGCACGCGCTGGAAAAACTGGCGCCGTACTACAAAGGCATTGGCCCGGCATGGACCAAGGGCGCGGTGCTGCCCGGCGGTGATATCGGCGATAACCGCGACGATTACGCCGCGAAGCTGCGCCGTCGCTTCCCGTTCATCACCGAAGGCATGGCGCGCCACTACGCCCGCACCTACGGCAGCAATACCGAGCTGTTCCTGGGTGAGGCGAAGGACATTGCGGATCTGGGCGAGCATTTCGGCCACGAGCTGTACGAAGCCGAGCTGCGCTATCTGGTTGAGCACGAGTGGGTGCGTCGTCTGGATGATGCTATCTGGCGCCGAACCAAAGAAGGGATGTGGCTCAACGCCGAACAGCAGTCTCGCGTGGCGCAGTGGCTGCTGCAAAATGTGGGAAAGCGTGAGCTGTCGTTGGCGTCGTAGTTGGAAAAAAAGCCGGGTGGCGGCTCCGCCTTACCCGGCCTACTCGATCCCGTAGGCCCGGTAAGCGCAGCGCCACCGGGCTCTGTTTTTACAACCGCACCGGATCAATATGCCAGATCGTCTCGGCATACTCCTTGATGGTCCTGTCTGACGAGAAATAGCCCATATTGGCGATGTTGTACATCGCGGCGCTGGTCCACTTCTCCGGCTGGCGATACAGCTCGTCCACCTTGTCCTGACAGTCCACGTAGCTGCGGTAATCCGCCAGCACCTGGTAGTGATCGCCAAAGTTAATCAGCGAATCGACCAGATCGCGATAGCGGCTCGGTTCATCAGGGCTAAACACGCCGGTCGCGATCTGCGTCAGCACCTGGCGCAACTCTTCATCCTCTTCGTAATACTGACGCGGCGAGTAGCCTTTCCTGCGCAGCGCCTCCACCTCTTCCGTCGTATTACCGAAGATAAAGATATTTTCTTCGCCCACGTGCTCCAGCATCTCGACGTTCGCCCCGTCCAGCGTGCCGATGGTCAGCGCGCCGTTAAGGGCAAACTTCATGTTACTGGTGCCGGACGCTTCCGTCCCCGCCGTGGAAATCTGCTCAGAGAGATCCGCCGCCGGGATGATCAGCTGCGCCAGGCTTACGCTGTAGTTCGGAATGAAGACTACCTTCAGCTTATCGCCAATGTCCGGATCCTGGTTGACCACCTTCGCCACGTCGTTGATGAGATGAATGATGTGCTTCGCCATGTAGTAGGCGGACGCCGCCTTACCGGCGAAGATCTTCACGCGCGGCACCCATTCGGCCGTCGGATCGGCCTTGATGCGGTTGTAATGGGTGATCACGTGCAGCACGTTCATCAGCTGACGCTTGTATTCGTGGATGCGTTTGATCTGCACGTCGAACAGCGCTTTCGGGTTTGCCACCACGTTGAGGTGCATCGCCAGCCAGACCGCCAGACGCTTTTTGTTCAGCAGCTTGGCTTCGCGCACGGCCTTGTTCACCGTCGGGAAATCAATGTGCTGTTCCAGCTCGCTCAGCTGGCTCAAATCGGTACGCCAGGTGCGGCCAATGTTCTCGTCCAGCACCTCGGAGAGCGGCTGGTTGGCCAGCGCCAGCCAGCGGCGCGGAGTGACGCCGTTGGTCACGTTGCAGAAACGCGTCGGGAAGATCTTCGCGAAGTCCGCAAACAGCGACTGCACCATCAGGTTTGAGTGGAGCCCGGACACGCCGTTGACCTTGTGGCTGATGACAACAGCCAGCCAGGCCATGCGCACGCGGCGGCCGTTCGATTCATCAATGATCGACGCGCGGCTCAGCAGGCCGGTATCGTTCGGATACTGCTCCTGCAGCGTCTTGAGGAAGTAGTCGTTAATCTCAAAGATAATCTGCAGATGGCGCGGCAGGATTTTGCCGAGCATGTCCACCGGCCACGTCTCCAGCGCTTCGCTCATCAGCGTGTGGTTAGTGTAAGAGAACACCTGGCAGGTCACCTCAAAGGCGTCGTCCCAGCTGAACTTATGCTCGTCGATCAGCAGGCGCATCAGCTCGGGAATAGAGAGCACCGGATGGGTGTCGTTAAGGTGGATCGCGGTTTTCTCCGCCAGGTTGGCGTAGGTTTTGTGCAGCTGATGGTGGCGGCTGAGGATGTCCTGAATCGTCGCCGAAACGAGGAAATACTCCTGACGCAGGCGCAGCTCGCGGCCGGAGTAGGTCGAGTCGTCCGGATACAGCACGCGGGAGACGTTCTCGGAGTGGTTTTTATCTTCCACTGCCGCAAAGTAGTCCCCCTGGTTGAATTTACCGAGGTTGATTTCGCTACTCGCCTGGGCGCTCCACAGGCGCAGCGTGTTGGTGGCATCGGTGTCGTAGCCGGGGATGATCTGGTCGTAGGCCACGGCCAGGATCTCTTCCGTTTCCACCCAGCGGGATTTTTTTCCTTCCTGCTGAATACGCCCGCCAAAGCGCACCTTGTAGCGCGTGTTGTGGCGCTTGAACTCCCACGGGTTGCCGTACTCCAGCCAGTAGTCCGGGGACTCTTTCTGTCGCCCGTCGACAATGTTCTGCTTGAACATGCCGTAGTCGTAGCGAATGCCGTAGCCGCGGCCCGGCAGCGCCAGCGTCGCCAGCGAGTCAAGGAAGCAGGCGGCAAGACGTCCCAGGCCGCCGTTGCCGAGGCCCGGGTCGTTCTCTTCGTCAATCAGCTCTTCTAAATCCAGCCCCATCTCTTCCAGGGCGGTTTTGACGTCGTCGTAAATGCCGAGCGACAGCAGCGCGTTGGACAGCGTGCGGCCAATCAAAAATTCCATCGACAGGTAGTAAACCTGACGCGTTTCCTGCGAGAGCTGGGCGCGGTTTGAGCGCAGCCAGCGTTCAACTAAACGGTCGCGCACCGCAAACAGGGTGGCGTTCAGCCACTCGTGCTTGTTGGCGATGACCGGATCTTTCCCGATGGTGAACATCAGCTTGTAGGCGATGGAGTGCTTTAACGCCTCAACGCTGAGCGTGGGTGAAGAGTAGCTAAATGGAGCGTTCATATCAGTAACTTCGCCTCGTTACATCAAGCGTTGATAGAGATCGCGGTACGACTGCGCCGCGACGTGCCAGCTAAAGTCCATGGACATCGCCTGACGCTGAACGTAACGCCAGAGCGATGGGCGGGACCACAAGACGAAAGCACGCCGAATCGCCCGAAGCAGCGACCAGGCATTACTGTCCTCAAAGACAAACCCGCTGGCGATACCGTCCGCCAGGTTTTCCAGAGAGCTATCGGATACGGTATCCGCCAGCCCGCCCGTGCGGCGCACCAGCGGCAGCGTGCCGTATTTCAGCCCGTAAAGCTGCGTCAGGCCGCAGGGTTCGAAGCGGCTGGGCACCAGGATGACGTCCGCGCCGCCCATGATGCGGTGCGAGAACGCCTCGTGGTAGCCAATCTGCACGCCCACCTGCCCCGGGTGTTCCGCCGCGGCGGCAAGGAAACCTTCCTGCAGCACCGGGTCGCCCGCGCCGAGCAGCGCCAGCTGGCCGCCCTGCTCCAGCAAACCAGGCAGCGCCTCCAGCACCAGATCCAGCCCTTTCTGGCTGGTCAGGCGGCTGACCACCGCAAACAGCGGCACTTTGTCGTTAACCTTCAGGCCCATCGCAATCTGCAGCTGGCGTTTGTTTTCCGCCTTGTCTTCCACGGAATCACGGCCATAGCGCGCCGCCAGCAGGAGATCCGTTTCCGGGCTCCAGATCTTTTCATCCACGCCGTTCAGAATGCCCGAAAGGCGGCCTTCGCGATGGCGCTGCTGCAGCAACCCTTCCATGCCGTAGCCAAACGCCGGCTGGGTGATCTCACGCGCGTAGGTTGGGCTTACGGCAGTAATATGATCGGCGTAATAGAGCCCGGCTTTCAGGAACGAGATCTGCCCGTTGAACTCCAGCCCGTGCATGTTATAGAACGACCATGGCAGATCGATGTCATTCATATGGTGCGCGTAGTACATCCCCTGGTACGCCAGGTTATGCACGGTGAAGACCGATTTGGCCGGGTGGCCGCGCGCGGCGAGATACGCCGGGGCAAGCCCGGCGTGCCAGTCGTGCGCGTGCACCACGTTCGGGCGCCAGAACGGATCCAGCCCCGTCGCCATTTCAGCGCCGACCCAGCCGAGCAGCGCAAAGCGCAGCACGTTGTCGGTGTAGGCGAACAGGTTCGTATCGTGATACGGGCTGCCCGGTCGGTCGTACAGGTGCGGCGCGTCGATCAGGTAAATCCCTACGCCATTGTAGTGTCCAAACAGCAGGGTAATGCGTCCGGCAAACGTTTCACGGCGGGTCACCACCTTTGCATCAGGTATGCCGCGCCGGATATCCGGAAAGGCGGGCAGCAGGACTCGGGTATCCACGCCTCCGGCGATTTGCGCTGCCGGTAATGCACCCAGAACATCTGCCAGACCGCCCGTTTTTAACAACGGGAACATCTCAGAACATACGTGTAAAACCTGCATCATCGCTCCTGTTTGATCTGCAGCTTCCGCAACATTTCCCGTGTAACTAACACGATCCCCTCTTCCGAACGGTAGAAACGACGCGCGTCTTCTTCCGCGTTTTCACCAATGACCATCCCTTCAGGGATGACGCAGGCGCGGTCGATCACGCAACGACGCAGACGACACGAGCGCCCTACCCAGACATCCGGCAATAAGACTGCCGAATCGATATTACAGAATGAATTTATCCGCACGCGCGGGAACAGCACGGACTGCACCACCACCGAACCGGAGATAATGCACCCGCCGGACACCAGCGAGTTCAGCGTCATGCCGTGGCTGCCGGAGCGGTCCTGCACGAACTTGGCCGGTGGCAGGGACTCCATATGGGTTCGAATCGGCCAGTTCTGGTCGTACATATCCAGCTCAGGCGTGACCGACGCCAGGTCGAGGTTCGCTTTCCAGTACGCTTCCAGCGTGCCCACATCGCGCCAGTAAGGCTCCGCGTTCGGATCGGACTGCACGCAGGAGAGCGGGAAAGGATGTGCATACGCCATGCCAGCTTTCGTGATTTTTGGAATGATGTCTTTACCGAAGTCGTGGCTGGAGTTTTCGTCTTTGTCGTCTTCTTCCAGCAGCTCATAAAGATAATCTGCATCAAAGACATAGATCCCCATGCTGGCGAGCGATTTGGTGTCATCGCCCGGCATGGTTGGCGGGTTCGCCGGTTTTTCAACGAAGTCGATAATTTTGTCGTCAGCATCCACATGCATCACGCCAAACGCCGTCGCCTCGGCAACGGGCACCGGCAGACACGCCACGGTGCAGCGCGCTCCTTTTTCGACGTGGTCGATCAGCATGTGGGAGTAATCTTGCTTGTAGATGTGGTCCCCGGCGAGGATAACGATGTATTCCGCGCTATAGCGACGAATGATGTCGAGGTTCTGCGTCACCGCATCCGCCGTTCCGCGGTACCAGTTCTCGCCGTGAACGCGCTGCTGGGCAGGCAGGAGATCGACAAACTCGTTCATCTCCTCGCTGAAGAATGACCAGCCGCGCTGAATATGCTGAACCAGCGTGTGCGACTGATACTGCGTAATGACGCCAATGCGGCGAATGCCCGAGTTCAGGCAGTTGGACAGGGCAAAGTCGATGATGCGGAACTTACCACCAAAGTGAACAGCCGGTTTAGCGCGCTTGATGGTCAAATCTTTCAGACGGGTACCACGCCCGCCCGCAAGTATCAGGGCAACCGTTTTTAAGGGTAGCTGGCGTGCCAACATTAAGGGATCGTTCTTCTCTAATCTAACCATGACTAACTCCTTTTTTATCATCTTTGGAATACGCACACTCCGTGCGCAGGCCCGTGCCAGACAGCCATTACTACCGGATTATCCGCTCCGGCAAAGGGGGGAACGGCGCGCCACTCCCCGTCAGGTAAAACAATCTCTGCGACGTCATCCGTCGCGTTCAGCGTCACCAGCCACTTATCCGACAGCAGGATTTGCAGGCGTGGGACGCCGTGTTGCCACTCTTGCGCGCTTAACGGCTGCGCGTCTTTATTCAGCCAGCGAACGTTGCCGTCCCCCTCCTCCCACCAGCTGTTGGCGGTCAGGGCGGGGATCTGCTGGCGGAGATGGATCAGCGCGGCGGTGAAATGGATCAACCCGCTGTTGGCCTCCCCCCAGTCAAGCCAGGTCAGGGGGTTATCCTGGCAATAGGCGTTGTTGTTGCCGTGCTGGCTGTGGCCGTGCTCATCGCCCGCCAGCAGCATCGGCGTGCCCTGCGACAATAAAAGCGTGGTCAGCAGCGCATGAACGCTGGCGCGTCGCCGCTCTATCACATCCAGACTTCCGCCTAACCCTTCTATACCATGGTTAAAGCTATGGTTATTGTTAGTCCCATCGCGATTCTCTTCGCCGTTTGCCTCATTGTGTTTCTGATTGAAACAAACGCAGTCCCTGAGCGTAAAACCGTCATGCGCCGTCAGCAGATTAACGGTGGCCGACGGGCGTTTGCCGTCGCGCTTAAAGAGATCGCTGGACGCGGCAAAGCGCCCGGCAAATTCCCCCAGCGAGAGATTCCGTTCCAGCCAGAAGCGGCGCGTGGCATCGCGATAATGATCGTTCCACTCGGCAAACAGCGGCGGGAAATTCCCGACCTGATACCCACCTTCACCAATGTCCCACGGCTCGGCAATCAGCTTCACCTGCGAGAGCACCGGACAGTTTTTTATCGCCTCAAACAGCGGCGCCTGCTGGCTGAACGCTGGCGTGCGCCCCATCACCGGTGCCAGGTCAAACCGAAAGCCGTCGACGTGGAACGTCTCCACCCAGTATTTCAGGCATTCATAAGCAAAATGCGTGACCGCCGGATGGCTGAGGTTGAGCGTGTTGCCGCAGCCGGTCCAGTTCTCATAATCGCCATCCTGCCTGATCCAATAATAGCTACGGTTATCAATTCCGCGCATGGAGAGCGTCGGGCCGTCGAGATCGCTTTCTGCGCTGTGGTTCAGCACCACGTCCAGAATGACCTCAATGCCCGCCGCGTGGAGCGCCTTCACCGCATCGCGGAACTCCTCTCGCGCCTTTTCCGGATGGACGGCATAGCGCGGTTCGAGCGCGAACATCGCCAGCGGGTTGTAGCCCCAGTAGTTGCTCAGCCCGAGCCGCTGCAGGCGGGGTTCGCTGGCAAAATGGGCGACGGGGAGCAGCTCCAGCGCGGTGATGCCGAGGTGTTTCAGGTAAGCGATCATGGTGGGATGCCCGAGCGCCTTATAGGTGCCGCGCATCTCCCTGGGGATCGACGGGTGCAGCCAGGTCAGCCCTTTGACGTGGGCTTCATAAATGACGGTATTGCCCCACGGCGTGCGCGGCGGAGCATCGTCTTCCCAGTCGTACAGATCGTTCACCACCACGCTTTTGGGCACGACGGGCGCGCTGTCGCGGTGGTCGGGCTCGCCGTAGCCCACGTGGAAGAGCGGGTCGTCTTTAAACTCGCCATCGACGCGGTGCGCGCACGGGTCAATCAGCAGCTTCGCCGGGTTAAACCAGTGACCCTGCGCCGGTTCCCACGGGCCGTGAACGCGAAAGCCATAGTGCATGCCTGGCCGTCCTCCTGCCAGGTAGCCGTGCCAGGTATCCCCCGTGCGCGCGGGGAGATCGTAACGGTGCTCGTTACCTTCCCCGTCAAACACGCACAGTTCGACCCGCTCAGCGTGAGCGGAAAAGAGGGTGAAATTGACCCCCATTCCGTCAAAGCGCGCGCCGAGCGGTTCGGGTTTACCTGCCGTAAGCTGCGTCATTCGCCCTCCCGCATCAGCCAGATGGTGGCAAGCGGCGGCAGCGTGAGGCTCAGGGAGTTTGGCCGCCCGTGGCTTTCGATGGCGTCGCTCTGTACCAGCCCGCCGTTACCGGCGTTGCTGCCGTGGTAGTGCATCGAGTCGGTATTGAGGATTTCGCGCCACTTGCCCGGCTGGTTAATGCCGAAGCGGTAGTGCTGGCGCGGCACCGGCGTGAAGTTGCTGGCAACGATGATCTCGTTACCCGCTCTGTCGCGCCGCACGAAGATAAATACCGAGCGCTCGTGGTCGTCCACCACCAGCCACTCAAAGCCGTACGGATCGAAGTCGAGCTCGTGCAGCGCCTTGTGGTGGCGATAGGTCAGGTTCAGGTCGCGCACCAGGCGCTGCACGCCGTGGTGCCAGTTGTCGCCGCCTTCCAGCAGGTGCCAGTCAAGGCTGGTGTCGTGGTTCCACTCACGCCCCTGCGCGAACTCGTTGCCCATAAACAGCAGCTTTTTACCCGGGAAGGCAAACAGCCAGCCGTAGTAGGCGCGCAGGTTGGCAAACTTCTGCCACGCGTCGCCCGGCATGCGGTCGAGAATCGACTTTTTACCGTGCACCACTTCATCGTGCGACAGCGGCAGCATGAAGTTTTCGGTGTAGTTGTAGAGTATCCCGAACGTCAGCTTATCGTGATGGTACTTGCGGTGGACCGGATCCAGCTTCATGTAGTCGAGCGTGTCGTGCATCCAGCCCAGGTTCCACTTATACCAGAACCCCAGGCCGCCTGAGGACGGCGGACGGGAGACGCCCGCAAAGTCGGTCGACTCTTCCGCCATGGTCACGGCACCGTCCACCTGCTCGCCGATAATGCGGTTGGTATTGCGCAGGAATTCAATGGCTTCCAGGTTTTCACGGCCGCCGTACTCGTTCGGGATCCACTCGCCCTCTTTGCGGCTGTAGTCGCGGTAGATCATCGACGCCACCGCATCCACGCGCAGGGCATCAATGCCGAAACGCTCGATCCAGTACAGGGCATTCCCGACCAGGTAGTTTGAGACCTCACGGCGACCGTAGTTGTAGATCAGCGTGTTCCAGTCCTGGTGATAGCCTTCGCGCGGGTCGCTGTGCTCGTACAGCTTCGTGCCGTCAAACTCTGCCAGCGCAAAATCATCCGACGGGAAATGGCCCGGCACCCAGTCGAGGATCACGTTCAGCCCGGCGGCGTGCGCTGCATCAATGAAATAGCGGAAGTCATCGCGCGTGCCGAAGCGGCGGGTCGGCGCATACAGCCCGGTAGGCTGGTAGCCCCAGCTGCCGTCGAACGGGTGCTCGTTGACCGGCAGCAGCTCCAGGTGGGTAAAGCCCATCCATTTGGCGTACGGCACCAGCTGGTCAGCAAGCTCCCGGTAGCTGAGCCAAAAGTTGTTATCGGTGTGGCGACGCCAGGAGCCCAGGTGTACCTCATAGACGGAGATGGGGGCATCAAAGCGGTTGGCCTGTTTACGCTCCTCCGTCTGGACCACCTTCTCCGGCAGGCCGCAAATCAGCGACGCGGTATCCGGGCGCATCTGCGCTTCAAAGGCATACGGGTCGGCTTTAATGCGCAGCTTGCCGTGGGCGTCGATCATCTCGAATTTGTACAGCTGCCCGTGGTGCGCCCCCGGGATAAACAGCTCCCAGATGCCGGTTTCCCGACGCAGGCGCATCGGGTGACGGCGACCGTCCCAGTAGTTGAACTGGCCGACCACGGAGACGCGCTGGGCGTTAGGCGCCCACACGGAGAACCGCGTGCCCGTAATGCCGTCCATGGTATCCGCATGTGCACCCAGCGTTTCATAAGGGCGAAGATGCGTTCCTTCGGAGAGCAGCCAGGCATCCATCTCCTTCAGCAGAGGACCAAAGCTGTAGGGGTCGTCAATCAGGTTTTGCTGGCCGTGCCAGAGAACGGCGAGCTGATAGCGAAAAGGGTTTTTACGGCGGGGCATTACGCCCGAGAAGAAGCCACGAGAATCGAGGCATTCAAGATTACCGACCTTGCGGCCGGTTTTGGGCTCAATCACCCAGACTTCGGTGGCATCCGGTAACAGCGCCCGAACTTCCAGACCCGCCTCTGTACGGTGCATCCCCAGCACGGAAAAGGGGTCGGCAAAATGACCCGCAATAAGCGCATTAATCACGTCTCTATCCACACGATCGGACATGGTATTCATCCTGTTTTTTATGTCGTCCTTTTTAAGCGCTCCGGGACGACTTTTAATGTGACCTGAACGGGACAGCACAAAAATGTGCATCCATTCTGTTCCGTTCGAACCTCAGGTAAGAAATGACTCTTCCTTAAAGCATAGCCAACGCTCTAGATGACTCCTGATAAAAAATAAGACATACGCGTGTTACTCCATGTAGTACGCAAAAAAAAGGGGTGAAAATCACCCCTGGTCGTTAACAAATTATTACGCGAGCTGGCGCAGCATGCGGCGCAGCGGCTCGGCGGCGCCCCACAAAAGCTGGTCGCCGACGGTGAACGCGGAGAGATACTCCGGCCCCATGTTCAGCTTGCGCAGACGGCCAACCGGCGTGGTCAGCGTGCCGGTCACGGCAGCCGGGGTCAGCTCGCGCATGGTGATATCGCGATCGTTTGGCACCACTTTCGCCCACGGGTTGTGCGCGGCCAGCAGCTCTTCCACGGTCGGAATAGACACATCTTTTTTCAGTTTAATGGTGAAGGCCTGGCTGTGGCAGCGCAGCGCGCCGATACGTACGCACAGACCGTCAACCGGAATGGTGTTCGCGGTGTTAAGGATTTTGTTGGTCTCGGCCTGGCCCTTCCACTCTTCGCGGGTCTGGCCGTTATCCAGCTGTTTGTCGATCCACGGGATCAGACCACCGGCCAGCGGTACGCCGAAGTTATCCACCGGCAGCTCGCCGCTGCGGGTCAGTTGAGTCACTTTACGCTCAATATCCAGAATAGCGGACGCCGGGTTTGCCAGCTCGGTCGCGACGCTCTGGTGCAGCTGGCCCATCTGGGTCAGCAGCTCGCGCATGTGGCGCGCGCCGCCGCCGGACGCGGCCTGGTAGGTCGCCACGGAGACCCACTCCACCAGCTCCTGCGCGAACAGGCCGCCGAGGGACATCAGCATCAGGCTGACGGTGCAGTTACCGCCGACAAAGGTTTTCACGCCGTTGTTCAGACCGTCGGTGATAACCCCCTGGTTCACCGGGTCGAGAATGATGATGGCATCGTCCTTCATGCGCAGCGAAGAGGCCGCGTCAATCCAGTAGCCCTGCCAGCCGCTTTCACGCAGCTTTGGATAGATTTCGTTGGTATAATCGCCGCCCTGGCACGTCACAATAATGTCGAGTGCCTTCAGCGCTTCCAGATCGTAAGCATCCTGCAACGTGCCTGTGGTACCACCAAAGGACGGAGCAGCCTGGCCGAGCTGAGAAGTGGAGAAGAAGACCGGGCGGATAGCGTCGAAATCGCGCTCTTCAACCATGCGTTGCATGAGTACAGAGCCGACCATACCGCGCCAGCCGATAAAACCAACGTTTTTCATAGCATTTTTTTCCTGCTGAGGGTGTGTGCTGATTGTGCAAGCCAGTATTGAACTGGGATATGCTTCACATTACAAAATGCTGCCAAAGTCGCAAGCGAAATTAATCGATGATTGCCCGGCAATCAGAAAAAGCGCTAATCATCGAAATAACACTACTAAGTATCAGGGATAATTTAAAGATGAGTGAAATCATTTCCGCGGCGGTTTTATTGATCCTGATTATGGATCCACTCGGAAACCTGCCTATCTTCATGTCGGTGCTAAAGCACACCGAGCCGAAGCGTCGCCGGGCGATCATGATCCGCGAGCTGCTCATCGCCCTGCTGGTGATGTTTATCTTCCTGTTTGCGGGCGAAAAAATTCTCGCGTTCCTGAACCTGCGTGCTGAAACCGTGTCGATTTCCGGCGGGATTATTCTGTTCCTGATTGCCATTAAGATGATTTTCCCGAGCGCGGAAGGCAGCAGCAGCGGACTGCCTGCGGGTGAAGAGCCGTTTATCGTACCGCTGGCAATTCCCCTCGTCGCGGGGCCAACCATTCTTGCCACGCTGATGCTGCTGTCGCATCAGTATCCGAACCAGATGAGCCATCTGGTGATTGCCCTGCTGATCGCCTGGGGCGGGACGTTTATTATCCTGCTGCAGTCATCCCTGTTCCTGCGCCTGCTGGGCGAGAAAGGGGTAAACGCGCTGGAACGCCTGATGGGGCTGATTCTGGTGATGATGGCGACGCAGATGTTCCTGGACGGGATACGGGCGTGGATGAAAGGATGACTTTCTTCCTCTCCCCGTGGGCTGAGGGCCGGGGTGAGGACATCAGGCCGCAGACGCCGTATTTTTGCCGGGTGGCGGCTTCGCCTTACCCGGCCTACAACTGCTCTAGTCCCGTAGGTCGGGTAAGCGTTAGCGCCACCCGACTTTTTTCACAGTGGCAAGATGCCTTCATTTGTACGTAGCCAGCGCGATGCTTTCAGCAGCAGCTGTGTTAACAGCTGGCAATAGCTTCCCAACTGATCAACTTCCGGTTCGAAGGCAGGGACGTCCAGCGGCAGGTCATCTACCGTTAAACTCGCTTTTAAATATTCAGGAACAGGTTCAAGCAATGTTGGCTGGAGAAGAGCCAGACAGGCGGAAAGCCGCCCGCACAGCGCCATCTTCTGTGGCCGATCTTCGCATTCAACCATTGCGTCAACAAACCGCTCGCAGTTGTCTGCAAGTTTGGTGAAATCGGTGGTGCGATCGAACGGAATAGTGAATAAAGAGTGAGAAACGTTAGGGGTAGTAGTCATATGACCGCCTCCAAAGAGTAGTTTTTATCCACCACTGGAGAGGCTAATCCTGGCGCCTGATTTTGCAGGCGCGGCAAGAAGATACTGCTTTGCCGATCGGGTGGCAAGAGAGGCTCTGGAAGGCGGCTCGCAAAACGAATGATTATTTATGATGGGTACGGCCTGATACCCTCAACCTCTCCCAAATAAGTGAGTGCTACCCCTTACGAATCAAATACCGGTACGGCAGCGCGTCGGTCTGCTGTGCCACCAGCTCATGTTCCATAAAGGTACAAAAACCGGGAATATCGCGGGTCGTGGCCGGGTCGTCGGCAACGATCAGCAGCGTTTCACCGGTCTGCATGTTGCGCACGGTTTTACGTACCATCATTACCGGTTCCGGGCAGCGAAGGCCCTGGGCATCAAGGGTATGGTCTGGGCTGGAAAACAGGTCGGTCATGGTCTTCTCGGTCTGGTAAAAACGGCTGTAGTTTACGCCCGGTTGCGCGCAATGCAAACCAGGTTAACGATTGCGTAAAAACTAACCATTGCATTGTCCTGCCAAAGCAGTATCATGCTGCGGTTTTTATTGGGTTCCCTCACCCCAACGTATAAAAAGGTCACAATATGACGCAGTTTTCTGAATCACAGCGCGTAAAAGCGTTGTTCTGGCTTTCCCTTTTCCATTTGCTGGTGATCACCTCCAGTAACTATCTGGTGCAGCTCCCGATCTCCATCTTTGGTTTCCATACCACCTGGGGCGCGTTCAGCTTTCCGTTTATTTTCCTCGCCACGGATTTAACCGTGCGTATCTTTGGCGCCCCGCTGGCTCGCCGCATTATTTTTGCGGTCATGCTTCCGGCGCTGTTCATCTCGTACGTAGTGTCGTCTCTGTTTTACATGGGAAGCTGGCAGGGCGTTGAGGCGTTAACCCACTTCAACCTGTTTGTTGCCCATATCGCCGCGGCAAGCTTTATGGCCTACGCGCTGGGGCAGATCCTCGACGTGCACGTGTTTAACCGCCTGCGTCAGAATCATCGCTGGTGGATGGCGCCCACTGCCTCCACGCTGTGCGGAAACGTGAGCGATACGCTGGCCTTCTTCTTCATTGCCTTCTGGCGCAGCCCGGATGCGTTCATGGCCGAACACTGGATGGAAATCGCGCTGGTGGACTACTGCTTCAAGGTCCTCATCAGCATTGTTTTCTTCCTGCCGATGTACGGCGTGCTGCTGAATATGCTGCTGAAAAGGCTGGCAGATAAATCTGAAATCACCGCATTGCAGGCTGGTTAAGGGTTCGCTTTGCCAGTTGTGATAAGATGAGCGAATGAGCCGCTATGGCCGTTTATCGAAAGGAAGAAGTCAATGCGCAATCTGGTTAAATATGTCGGGATTGGCCTGCTGGTTGTGGGTCTTGCAGCCTGTGATAACAGCGACACGAAAACGCCTGCTCAGGGCGCATCCGCTGAGAGCAACGCGACCGGCCAGCCGGTGAATCTGATGGATGGCAAACTCAGTTTCTCTCTGCCAGCCGATATGACTGACCAGAGCGGCAAGCTGGGCACCCAGGCGAACAACATGCACGTTTACTCCGACGCCACCGGGCAGAAAGCAGTGATTGTGATTGTGGGCGACGATACCAGTGAAGATCTGGCCGTGCTGTCCAAACGTCTGGAAGACCAACAGCGCGCCCGCGACCCGCAGCTGCAGGTCGTCACCAATAAATCTATCGATCTGAAAGGCCACACGCTGCAACAGCTCGACAGCATTATCTCTGCCAAAGGCCAGACCGCGTACTCTTCTGTAGTGCTGGGCAAGGTCGATAACAAACTGCTGACCCTGCAGATCACCCTGCCAGCGGAAGATCAGCAGAAAGCGCAGACGGCCGCTGAAAACATCATTAACACCATCGTGATTCAGTAACGCTTTACGATGATGACGTGGCCTCCGGTGCCTGCACCGGGGGCCATTTTTTTAGCCGCCACGTCAGCAGCAGCGCAATCACCACCAAACCCGCCGCGGCAAGGTAGATCACCGGCACGCCCGCCCAGGCCATCACCAGCCCCGCCAGCGGGCCGGTAATGCCTAAAGACATATCCATAAACACCGTGTAGGTCGCCAGCGCCGCGCCCTGATTCTGCTGCGGCACGGCTTTTACCGCCACCACGCCCAGCGCCGGGAAGACCAGGGAAAAGCCTGCTCCCGCGAGAAACACGCCCGCCTTCGCGACCCAGGGCACCATCGCTATTCCGGTCAGCAGCAGCCCGACGATCTCTATCGCAAAGCAGATCATCGCCACGTTCAGCCCGCCCAGTCGGTTGATGCCGTTAGGGAAAAGCAGGCGCGCGCCAACAAAGGCACAGCTGAACAGGGTTAACGCAAAGGCTGCGCCGTCCCAGCCTTTGGCGTCGTAGAACAGGGTAATGAAGGTCGCGATGACGCCGAAACCGGTGGTCGCCAGGGCCAGGGCCATGCCGTATGGCCAGACGCGTCCCAGCACCGCCCGAAACGGCAGCGGCTTGCCCTTGCTGGCCTTCACCTTCGGGCGCGGCAGCGCAAACAGGATCGCCAGCAGCGCAACCGCCATTATGGTCGCGGCCAGCCCATACAGCCCGCCAAGCGCATAGCAGGCCACGCCGAGCGGCGCCCCGAGCGCCATCGCGCCGTAGGTGACAATCCCGTTCCAGGAGATCACCCGGCCAATGTGCGGCGCGCCAACCACCCCCACGCCCCACAGCGTCGAGCCGGTTCCCGCCAGGCTTTGCCCGATGCCGAGGATGACGCGCCCCAGGCAGAGCAGCACCAGGCTGACCAGCGGCCAGTGGCTGGTGGTGGCCGCCAGCAGATAGCTCAGGCCGCTTAGGAAACAGCCGCACAACCCCACCACCACGATGCTTTTGGGTCCGAACAGGTCAGCGTAGCGCCCGGCATACGGACGGCTGAGGAGCGTGGCGAAATATTGCAGGCTAATCACCAGCCCCGCCCAGAAGGCGCTAAAGCCCATCACGTCATGGACATAGCCCGGCAGGACCGCCAGCGGCAGGCCGATGGTCAGATAGCTGGCAAAGTTAAAAATCACGACGGAAACGATGCGCAGATTGAGGCGCAGTCCGCTCAGTGCCGGTTCAGCGGCAGGTTCGGGCATGGGGTTCTACCTGGATTTTTACAACAGTGTTTCACTATTACCACGGCGCCATAAGAAAATCAGCCCCGACTTTCAGATTAACGGTGCCAGACGAAGCGAGGCCCGGGCACTACACTTACCGGGTCATCATATTAAGGAACACGCATGATCGCTAACCCGTCCGACAAAGCAGGACTCCACATCTTATTAAAACTCGCCTGCCTGGTGGTTATCCTTGCGGGTATCCATGCTGCCGCCGACATTATTGTTCAGCTCCTGCTGGCGCTCTTTTTTGCCATCGTGCTTAACCCGCTGGTCACCTGGTTTTTACGCCGGGGGGTCAGCCGGCCGGTTGCCATCACCATCGTCGTCATCGTGATGCTGATTGCCCTGACGGCGCTCTTTGGGGTGCTGGCGGCATCGCTGAGTGAATTCTCCACCATGCTGCCGCAGTACAACAAAGAGCTGACGCGTAAGATCGTGGCGCTGCAGGAGATGGTACCGTTTCTTAATCTGCATATCTCCCCCGAACGGATGCTGCGCAGGATGGATTCCGAGAAGGTCATGACCTACGCCACCACGCTGATGACGGGGCTGTCAGGCGCGATGGCCAGCATTCTGCTGCTGGTCATGACGGTGGTATTTATGCTGTTCGAGGTTCGCCACGTTCCCTACAAGCTGCGCTTTGCACTGAACAATCCACAAATTCACATTGCTGGCCTACACCGGGCGCTGAAGGGCGTCTCTAAATATCTGGCGCTGAAAACCCTCCTGAGCGTCTGGACGGGGGTGATTGTCTGGCTGGGGCTGATGCTGATGGACGTGCAGTTCGCGCTGATGTGGGGCGTGCTGGCCTTTCTGCTTAACTACGTGCCCAATATTGGCGCGGTGCTTTCCGCCGTGCCGCCGATGATTCAGGCGTTTCTGTTTAACGGGTTCTACGAATCTATGCTGGTCGGCGCGCTGTTCCTCGTCGTGCATATGGTGCTGGGGAATATTCTTGAGCCGCGCATGATGGGACACCGGCTGGGCATGTCGACGCTGGTAGTGTTTTTATCCTTACTGATTTGGGGATGGCTGCTGGGGCCGGTCGGCATGCTGCTTTCGGTCCCGCTGACCAGCGTGTGTAAGATCTGGATGGAGACCACCAAAGGCGGCAGCAAGCTGGCGATCCTGCTGGGGCCGGGACGACCTAAAAGCCGGTTGCCGGTGTAAGCCGCTGGTCGGGTTAGCCATCACCGGGGACAATAGATTATAGTAATGGTTTCGCTGCGCAACTTTGCGACGCGCTGTTTTGACTGAAGGCCAGACGTTATATGTACCAGGTTTTTCTGGGAAAAATCTCCTCGCTGAGCACCAGCCGCTGGGCTGACGCGCTCTCCCGACACGCGCCGGAAGGCACCCAGCGCGCGCGCTGGCTGGCAGGTCGCGGGCTGCTTTCGCGTCTGCTGGCCCCGGCGTCGCTCCCGGAGATTATCCACAACGAACAGGGGAAGCCCCTTTTTGCCGGCGACTTTCCGCTGTGGTTCAGCCTTAGCCACTCGGAAGATGACATTGCGTTAATTATCAGTGACGAAGGTAACGTGGGCTGTTCCCTGGAGCGTATTCGCCCGCAAGATAACTGGCGCACGCTTGCCAATGCCGTCTTCAGCGGCGCCGAGCACGAAGAGCTGGAAAAGGAAACGCCAGAGCACCGGCTTACGGCATTCTGGCGCATCTGGACGCGGAAGGAAGCGATCGTTAAGCAGTGCGGCGGCCACGCCTGGCAAATGGTGAGCATTGACAGTACCGCCAGCGCGTTTCACTCGGTCAGCCACTGCCGGATAGACTCGCTGAGTCTTGCGGTCTGTACCGCGACGCCTTTTGAACTCAGCGCCGGGATCATCCATTCTGCTGACGACGTACTGGCCGAAAAATCGTTAACACGCCCAGAATAATGAATCCCACGCCCACCAGCCCGTGCCAGGAGAAGCGCTCCTCCCAGCCCGGCAGCAGGATCGCGGCACCCCACACCAGGATATAGCTGAGGCTCAGCAAGGCATACGCTTTGCTGAGCGCCATGCGGTGCAGCGCCAGATACCAGCAGCCCATGGAGGCCACATACCCTATCAACCCTAACAGCAGCGCGCCGGTGCCGGATGAGAAGTGCCACAGCGCGGAAATAAGCGCCAGAACATCGCTGACCGGCGGCAGTGCCTGCATGGCATCGCGCAGCAGCAGCTGCGCCGCGCTGACCAACAGCACGCTGCATAACGCCCAGAACGTTCCTTTCACAGGCTCCCTCCCAGAACGACAATCCCAATGATGATCAACCCGACCCCCAGCCAGTGGTGCGACGCGACGTTTTCACGCCAGAATACCTTCGCCGCCAGCGTCACCCAGACGAAATTGAGGCTCAGCATCGGGTAAGCAATGCCGACGGGCAGGCGCTGCAGCACCACCAGCCAGACCAGCATGCCGCAGCCCAGCGCCAGCAGCGCCAGGCCAAGCCACAGCGCGATATGCGCCCCACGCCGCCCGGCTTTCGCCGGACGGGTAGCCTGTTTCTGGCACAGCTGCCCCGCGCAGCTGAGCAGGCTTGCCAGGATCAGCCAGATCCAGGTCATCACTTCGGCAGATACTGCAGGTAGGCCAGACGCCCCTGTATATACAGGCTATCCGGCTCTGGCAGATTTGCGCGCGCCAGTTCGTCCTGTTTTGACAGGAGAATCACCAGCGAGATGCGCCCCTGCTGACGATGCGTCGCCAGCCACTGCGCGAAGTCATCTTTATCGACAAAACGATCTTTTGCATCAGGATAAGCCAGCCCGTAGCGCAGCTCGCCGCTCTGATCGAACATCGTGATGTCATTACGCTTCAGCTCCCACGCCAGGCCCGCGGCCACGCCCACGTTATTGGTCAGCACAAACCGGCTGTCCTGCAGCGGCTCGCGCACGGTGTCGACCAGCGACTGCGGCTGTTTGGAATCCACCACCAGGTTAGGAATGGCAAAACCAATCAGCAACGCCAGGCCCGCAGGACACAGCGCGGCCAGCCACCACCGCTGCTGGCTCTGCCTGAGCGTAAACCAGCCTACTGCCGCCCAGACGAGGAACGCGACCACCGCGCAGAACACTTTATACAGTTCGACCGAGGTCCAGACCGGATGCTTGGTCAGCCCCCACGGCGAGACCACCAGCGCCGCCACCACGCCGATAACGCCAAACGCCAGGTTAATCCCGCCGTTAATGCGTAACGCTTTGGCGCCCTTTTCCGCCGCGAGGCAGGCATAGCGAGCCATCAGGATAGCCAGCGGGGCAAAGCACGGCAGGATATAGGTCGGCAGCTTGCCCTTAGCGATGCTGAAGAACAGCAGCGGCATCACCACCCAACCCAGCAGATAGAACCCACCGCCCGTGCTTTGTCTGTCATTCCAGCCGAGACGAATCGCGCCGGGCAGCAGCGCCAGCCACGGCAGGCTGCCCGCAATCAGGAACGGCACGTAGTACCAGAACGGGGCTTTATGCTGCGCGTCGCTCTGGGCAAAACGCTGAATATGCTCAACCCAGAAGAAGTAACGCCAGAAGTCAGGCTCACGCTGCGCAATGGCCAGCCCCCACGGCAGAACAATCAGCACGCAGCTCAGGATCGCGAGCCAGCCAAAAATCAGCACCTCTTTCCAGCGCTTCTGGGCAATCACCCACGGCAGCACGCCAATCACCGGTACCGCCAGCGCCAGGAAGCCTTTGGTCATCACCCCCATCCCGCAGGCCAGCCCGAGCAGCACATAGCCACCCGCTTTTCCGGCCACGGTTTGAGCCTGGGACGCCAGCCAGAAGCTGCACATCGCCGCCACCAGCCACAGGGTGATGATGGGATCCAGCACCGCATACGTGCCGATGCCATACACCAGGAACAGGGTCAGGAAGATAAGGCCGGAGAAAATGGCTACCCGCTTATCCTGCCAGAGACGCCAGGCCATCCAGATCACCAGCAGCGCCGCAACCCCGGTGGAGAAAATGGACCCGGCGCGCACGGCGAGGTTCGTGTGCCCGAAGAGCATCTGCCCGATGCTGTTGATCCAGTAGCCAGCAATCGGTTTTTCAAAGTAACGCAGCCCCAGAAAATGCGGGACAATCCAGTCTCCGGAGGCCAGCATTTCGCGGCTGATTTCCGCATAGCGGGTTTCATCAGGCTGCCACAGCAGGCGGACATCGACAGGAATGAGGTAGTAAACGATAAACAGTGCGAGAAGCGCTAAGCCATAACGGGCTGTTTTCATGGGACCGGACTCACGGTTTGTTGATAGCCAAGCCAGCCTTCCCGGCCAGCCATTTCATTACGCACAACTTTGCCCACGGGCAGGGTGCTGAGGTCGTTTGGCAGCAGCTCGCTCAACGGGCAGAATTCAATGCCCTCCTGAGCGGCCATCGTCAGCAGCTCGTCGAAATCATGCTGATACGCAATCCCCTCCACTTCGGCATGGATCGTATACACCGGCGTACCGGCGTCACGATGAATGCGGTCCAGAATGAAGCGATTGAACTCATCGGCCTTCACCTCGCGCCCGACCACTTCATCCCAGGTGGGAAGCGTGACCGGAATTTGCACCGTACCGTAGCGATTTTCGCCTAAAAGCGGCAAAAAGGGCCCGGTTCCGCGGCAATCGCTGTTGTAGCGAAACGCGAAGGCCTCTTTGGCCTTCACGACGCGCTGATCCGCGCGCCATCCCGCCACGGCGGAACAGCGCACGGGCTGGCCGATAATGGCCTCCAGCTCCAGCATCCCACGCTCGACCTCGCGGGACAGGCGCGGGATATCCCAGACGCCCGCCCAGGCTTGCCAGGCATGGTGATCCCAGGCGTGCAGACCCACCTCATGATGCTGCGCCGCCTCACGGATAACGGCTTCATTACCCGCGCCGATGCGTCTGCCGGGCCAGGCGGTGCCGGCCAGCAAAATATCCCAGCCGTAGAGGGATGCTGCGCGCGAGCGCAGCATTTTGAACAGAAATGCCGGTTTAATCAGACGCCATAAATGGCGTCCCATGTTGTCAGGCCCCACGCTGAAGAAAATGCTTGAACGCACGTCGTGCTTGTTCAGCAGTTCCAGCAGTTTGGGTACGCCGTCACGCGTTCCCCTGAAGGTGTCGACATCAATGCGTAAACCGACTTTTTTCATGAGACCTGTTCCGACAGCTCCACGGTGCGCAGGAAGAAATCAAGCGTTTCATCAATGGTCTGTTCCATCTTCACCGTCGGCGTCCAGTTCAGGCAGCGCTTCGCGTTGCGAATGCTTGGCTTACGGTGCTCAACGTCCTGATACCCTTTACCGTAGTAGCTGCTGCTTTCCACTTCGCGGAAACCGGCAAATGGCGGGAATTTATCGCGCAGCGGATGGCGCTCAAAGCTGGCCAGCAGCATCTCGGCCAGCTCGCGAATGCTCGCTTCGTTGTCCGGGTTACCGATGTTGATAATTTGACCGTTGCAGCGGTTATCTTTGTTCTCAATGATGCGGAACAGCGCTTCGATACCGTCGCTAATATCGGTGAAGCAGCGCTTCTGCTTGCCGCCTTCGATCAGCTTAATCGGCGAGCCTTCGACCAGGTTCAGGATCAGCTGGGTGATCGCACGGGAGCTGCCGATACGCGCCGCGTTCAGGTTATCCAGACGCGGGCCCATCCAGTTGAACGGACGGAACAGGGTAAAGCGCAGGCCCTCTTTCTCACCGTAGGCCCAAATCACGCGGTCCAGCAGCTGTTTGGAAACGGAGTAAATCCAGCGCTGTTTGTTGATCGGCCCGACCACCAGGTTGGAAGTGTCTTCATCGAAGTTCTTATCGGTACACATGCCGTACACTTCAGAGGTGGACGGGAAGATGATGCGCTTGTCGTATTTCACGCAGTCGCGGATGATCTTCAGGTTCTCTTCGAAGTCCAGCTCGAACACGCGCAGCGGGTTACGGGTGTACTCGATTGGTGTGGCGATGGCGACCAGCGGCAGCACCACGTCGCATTTCTTAATGTGGTATTCAATCCACTCGGAATGGATGCTGATATCCCCTTCCACGAAGTGGAAGCGCGGGTTGTCGAGGAAGCGGCTGATGGCATCGGAGCCGATATCCAGACCGTAAATCTCGTAGTTATCGTCCTTAAGCAGACGTTCGGTCAGGTGGTTACCGATAAAGCCGTTCACGCCGAGGATCAGCACGCGGGTGCGGCGTTTGATGGCGACCACCGGTGCGCTGGTGATCAGCGCCCCGGCCACCAGGCCCAGGGACTGCGCCAGCTGAGTGCCCTGAACGTACAGACCGTTGTCGGTTTGTCCGGTAACGATCTCCAGCGCCTGCTCGCCGCAGCTCACTACCAGCGGGGAGACGGAGACGACGGTGCCCGGTTTCGCGGCAGGAATGTCGTCACGCACGCGGGATTTCCAGACGATGAATTTGCTTACGCCCGCAAAGCTGTACGCGCCCGGCCACGGATCGGTCACGGCGCGCACCAGGTTGTGCAGCTGGCGAGCCGGTTTGTTCCAGTCCAGACGACCATCTTCCGGCGTGCGGCGACCAAAGCAGCTTGCCTTGCTCTCGTCCTGCGCGGTCTCGCTGAAGGTGCCGCTCAGGATGGCGGGAAGGGCATCACGCAGCAGCGTCTGAGCCGTTGCGTTCAGCTTTTGGTGCAGCTGCAGCGCGGTCTCGTCCGCATCAATAGCGACTTTCTGCTGTGCCACGATAGCGCCCGCATCCGCACGATGCACCATGCGGTGCAGCGTGACGCCGGTTTCCGTTTCACCGTTTACCAGCACCCAGTTCAGCGGGGCGCGGCCACGGTAGGCTGGAAGCAGAGAACCATGGAGATTAAAGGCGCCTTTTGCGGCCAGGCCTAAGATCTCATCGGAAAGCAGGTTGCGATAGTAGAACGAGAAAATCACGTCAGGCGCGAGCGCGCGAATGCGATCTACCCACAGCGGGTGGTTAACGTCGTCCGGCGCATAGACCGGGATCCCGCGCTCGGCGGCGATACGCGCCACGGATCCGAAAAAGTTATTCTCTCCGGCCGTGTCCGGATGGGTAAAGATTGCCGCAATGTCATAGCCCGCTTCCAGCAGGGCCAGCGTGCCCGTGCACCCCATATCGTGATACGCAAATACAACAGCTTTCATGGGTGAATTTCCTCTTGAGATGCTTTGTGTTCCTGACGGACAACACGTTGAATAAAGTAGCGCGGACGCGCGCGAACATCGTTATAGATACGGCCAATGTATTCACCGAGAAGGCCCATTCCGACAAACTGGGCGCCGATGAACATAAACAGCACGGCAAAGAGCATGAAGACCCCTTCCGCCGCCCACTGAGGGCCAAAGACCAGGCGCAGTACCACCAGCAGGACAGAAATCGCAAAGCCCGCCAGCGCGATAATGCTGCCGAAAACGCTCAGCAGACGCAGCGGCGTGGTGGTCAGGCAGGTGATGAGGTCATACATCAGATTGATGAGACGCATAAAGCTGTACTTCGATTCCCCGTGCTCGCGCTCGGCGTGCAGAACCGGAATTTCCGTTGCCTTACGGGCAAAGGTATTCGCCAGAATCGGAATAAAGGTGCTGCGCTCGTGGCAATGCAGCATGGCATCGACAATATGGCGGCGGTAGGCGCGCAGCATGCAGCCGTAGTCGCCCATCGCTTTACCGGTCGTGCGCTGGATCAGACGGTTGATGGTACGCGAGGCCAGCTTGCGGAACAGGCTGTCCTGACGGTTCTGACGGACCGTGCCGACCACGTCATAGCCTTCGTCGGCTTTGGCCACCAGGCGCGGGATCTCTTCTGGCGGGTTTTGCAGGTCAGCGTCCAGGGTGATGATGAGATCGCCCGTGACGTGGCTGAACCCCGCCATAATTGCCGAGTGCTGGCCGTAGTTGCGGTTGAGCAGCACGGCAACGACATGGCTGCCTTCAGCCTGCGCGGCCTCTGTCAGCATCTGAGCGGAATTATCGCTACTGCCATCATCCACCAGCAGAATTTCGTAAGCCTTGCCCATCGTGTCGCAGGCGGCCGTTGTGCGGCGGATCAGTTCGGGCAGGCTCTCCTGCTCGTTATAAACCGGGATTACCACGGAAACTTTTTGTACAGGCGGTGCACTGAACATATCAATGTCCTGCGAGCTGATGGAGTGCGGTAATGACGCGGGTTGTGTCGTCATGAGTCATGTCCGGGAAAAGAGGGAGAGAACAAATACGCGCGCTATTCCATTCAGAATTCGGGAGCGATACATCAGGAAAACGCTCGCGGTAGTATTTTTGGGTGTGGGCCGCGCGGAAGTGGAGACCGGTACCAATGCCTTTCTCTTTCAGCGCCGCCATCAGGTTGTCGCGTGAAATCCCGCAGCGCGCTTCGTCAACGCGAATAATAAACAGGTGCCAGGCGTGCACGTGCGGCCATGACGGAATGGTGAGCGGCTGGAACGGCGTATCGGCAAGCTCCCGCAGATAGCGTTGAGCTATTTCCTCACGGCGCCTGTTGGCCTCTTTCAGTTTGCCTAACTGCACCAGCGCCAGCGCGGCGTTGATGTCTGCCAGGTTGTATTTATAGCCCGGCGCGATCACTTCCGCCTGCGGCGCGCGGCCGTGCGTCTGGCGATCATAGGCGTCTACGCCCAGGCCATGGAATTTCAGACTGCGGATCCGCTGTGCCAGCTGCGCGTTATCGGTGACCACCAGGCCGCCTTCCGCGCAGGTCATATTTTTAATGGCGTGGAAGGAGAAAATCGCTGTCCCTTTCCAGCCCACATGGCGGTTCTTGTAGTACGTTCCGGCGGCGTGGGCCGCATCTTCAATCACCGGAATACCGTGACGTTCACCAATGGCATGAATAGCGTCGATGTCACACGGCGCACCGGCATAATGAACGGGGATAATGGCTTTGGTACGCGGGGTAATAGCGGCTTCAACGGCTTCTGGCGTCACCATTAATGTGTCTTTGTCCACATCAATCATGACCGGCGTGGCACCCAGCAACACGATCATATTCAGCGTGGAGACCCAGGTCTGGGAAGGGGTTATGACTTCATCGCCCGGGCCAATATCCAGCGCCATCAGCGTGACGTGCATGCCTGCGGTGGCTGAACAGACGGCAATCGCGTGTTGATTCCCGGTAAGCTGACAGAATGCCTCTTCGAGTTCCTGATTCTTAGGCCCAGTGGTGATCCAGCCCGACATCAAAACGTCCTGAAGCGCCGCAATTTCCTCAGCGCCCATCGACGGTCGCGAAAAAGGCAGAAAATCACTCATTATTAATTTCCTTGCTGTATTAAAGGCGTCATCTTTTACTGCGCTGTCGTAATGGGCAGCTCAATGGGATCATGCAAGATGGTTATTAAATAAAGACCAAATAAAATTAAGTCGCTATAACAGTTATGTCAACAAACCATCAACTGAAGCAAAAGTAGCGTCGTTTTCTTAGGAAAAAATTAAGACAGAGGATAAGCAGGGGAGTAACAGCACAGGAAAAAGAATAAGAAGTCGTTTTACAACAGCATGATAGTGAATTTTGCTATTTTTTTATTTTTTGTGGGGTGACTCACAGCAGTAAATCTATTATTTCATTTCGTTTACATTAAAATTATAAGAAAAGTAAATGGATACTCAACCAAAATAAAAATCCCGGAGGTTTGGGCGGAAATTCCGTCCTCCTCCGGGAACTTTTTATTAATTTGAATTGTCGCGGATTCAACTGTCGCGCTTAGTTAAGATTAGCAGGAAAATCATCCGGCAGTTCGCTGGCGGCGCAGGCAATCACGCTTTCGTTATTTGCACCGCAGTCGCGTACAAAGGTGATGGTGGCAAATTCATCAATCACTTCCGTTGGATATGCCGGGCCCGCATCGCGATAGCTGTTCATCAGCGGAATATGATCGTTCTGGAAGCAGACGGTTTTCTCCGGATTGTTCATGACCCAGCGCGGGAAGAAGATAGTACCGTGGAACAGTTTGTCGCCCAGGTTCGCAATCAGGCTCACGTCGGTGCCGGTTGGCTCGGTCCAGGAAATTTTATAGATATTCTCCCCAACGCGAACGATGTACGCCTGCTGATCTTTCACCCAACGGTTTGCCACAAGGCCGCTGTGGATACGGTAGTCGAGGGTGTTCTCATTTTTGACGTAAATTTCGTAGTTCCAGCCGTTATCGTAGGTATAAACCAGATGTTTGCCGACGAAGCCGCTTAAGTCATGTTTGTCGAAGTTGCTCATAATGTGTCTCCTTTGTTTTGATGAACGTATCGTACCCCTTCAAAAAATGAATTAATAACGCTATGTTTGAATCAAATTAATTCAAAAATTAGATATGTTATGCATAAAACAACCCTTGAACAGTGGTCATTACTTGAAAAAGTGGTCGAGGCCGGGAGTTTTGCCAAAGCGGCAGAACAGACGCACCGCAGCCAGTCTTCCGTTAGTTACAACCTCTCTTTGCTGCAGGAGCGCCTGGGCGTAGCGCTGCTGGTTGTGGAAGGGAGACGGGCCGTCCTCACGCCCGCTGGAGAATTCTTGCTGAATCAGGTGAAACCGCTGCTTAAGGCGTTCTCTTACGTTGAGACGCGCGCCGCGACGCTGCGCAGCGGTATGCGAACCCGAATCGATCTGATCGTAGACAGTATTTTTCCCCGCCGCAGGCTGTTTGCGATTTTAAGACAATTCCAGCAGCGGTATCCGCAAACCCAGGTGCATCTCACCGAGGTGCTGGAAAATAGCCGCGTGGACACCCTGAACGACGAAGCGGACGTGATGATCTTAACCCGCCGCCAGGACATGACCGGGCTTGGCGAATGGCTGATGAATATCGACTTTGTTGCCGTGGCCCATCACCAGCATCCCCTCTTTCACCTCGACGCGCCGCTAAATGATGAGATGCTGCGCCCGTGGCCGCTCATCCAGATTGCGGACAGCCAGCCCGCCGCGCCTGCTGCCGGCGAGTCGTGGACCTTCTCTACCATCGACGCCGCCATCGAGGCCGTCGTCTCTCAGGTTGGCTACGGCTGGCTGCCAGAGGAACGCATCCAGACGCTGCTGGATCAGGGCGTACTGAAACGCCTGCCGCTGAGCCACGGCGCACGCAGGGCAACGCCGCTACACCTGATCGTTAAGCGTACCCTCGCCCCGCTTGATGAGCAGGTTGAGACGCTGCTGCGCCTTTTTAGCCAGGAGCCGCCATCCTCACCTGCTACGCTTTAAGGTCCGAACGTTAAAACGATAGGGAGCAGATGATGAAAATCGACTTTGCGGGGAAAGTGGCGCTGGTCACCGCCTCAACCGGCGGGATCGGGTTCGCCATTGCCAGAGGGCTGGCAGAAAGCGGTGCGGAAGTGATCGTCAATGGCCGCAGCACGGAATCGGTGAATAAAGGCATTCAGCAGCTACAGCAGGTGGTGCCGGGCGTGCAGGTGCGGGCCGCGATTGCCGATCTCAGCACTCCTGAAGGGGTTGAGTCGCTTCTGAAGGTGGCGAACAACGTCGATATCCTGGTTAACAATGCGGGGATTTACGGTCCTCAGGATTTCTATGCCACCGACGATGAGACCTGGGAACGATACTGGCAAACCAACGTGATGTCCGGCGTGCGTCTTTCCCGCGCCCTGCTGCCGGGCATGGTGCAGAAAGGCTGGGGGCGCGTGGTGTTTATCTCCTCCGAGTCGGCCTGCAATATTCCGGCGGACATGATCCACTACGGCGTGACCAAAACGGCGCAGCTCTCGCTGGCGCGCGGCCTGGCGAAATTCGTGGCCGGAAGCGGCGTAACGGTCAACAGCGTATTGCCGGGCCCGACGATGTCTGACGGTTTCGCTGAGATGATGAAAGATGAAATCGAGAAAACCGGCAAATCGCTGGATCAGCTGGCGAAAGAGTTTGTAATGGCCAACCGCCCAAGCTCGGTTATCCAGCGCGCGGCCACGGTGGAAGAGGTCGCCAATATGGTGATTTATGTCTGTTCGCCTCAGGCCTCCGCCACCTCGGGCGCGGCGCTGCGCGTCGACGGTGGCGTGGTAGATGACATCATCTGATGCTGTCAGGCCGCACTGCCCGCGACGCGACGGGCGGTAATGTAGTGCGCTTGCCAGTAATCATCCGTCAGGGTTGAGACCGTTACCCCCTGGCTGCTTGAGGCGTGAATAAACTGGCTATTGCCGATATAAACGCCGACGTGCTGGCGGTTTGGGCCCGTCTGGAAGAAGACCAGATCGCCGGCGTTGCTGCCAGTTCACTGTTCATCGATAACATCGACGCGGGTAATTGAAAGCTGAACGCAAAAAACGAAGCAAAACTTAACGTGAGGATTGAAATAAGCGATCTCAGAGTCATATCAAGAAAGAAGCAGTGAGTGAGTTTTTCCTTACCTGTGGGGGCCAATGGTTCCCCTAAAATCGTGCGATGTGGCGACAATATAGACAGCTCGTTTTTTCACCAAATATTATCGAGACCAAAATTGGACTCACTTTGAGATCGCAAGATCGCGAAAAAAATGGTGGTGATATAAGGACTGTCCAGGTAAAGCAGGTAAACTGATCCCCAGAATGTGTATTTCAGCTAAGACGTATTTATGACCAATATGATTGCCGACGAGACGGTGGCAAAATCCAACGTGCTCTCTGTCTTTGACTTTGATGGGACGTTAACGCACCACGACAGCTTTATTCCTTTCCTGCGTTTTGCCTTCGGGAAACGTTACTTCGCGGGCCGCCTGGTGCGTATGGCGCTCCCCACGCTCCACTGCGTGCGTCGCAAGCTGACGCGCGACGAGCTGAAGGAAGTGCTGATCAAAACGTTCCTGACGGGCGTGGACGAGCACTGGCTGCGCCAGCAGGCGGAAGCCTTTTGCGAAAAATACTGGAACAAGCTGATGCGCCCCGAAGGGGTGCTGGCGGTGGCGGCGGAGGTAAATTCCGGTGCGGAGGTGACCATCTGTTCCGCCTCCCCGGCGCTGGTGCTCCAGCCTTGGGCGGATAAGCTGGGCATTAAGCTGATTGGCACGCAGCTGGAAGTCAAAGACGGCAAGCTGACGGGACGCATCACGGGCAATAACTGCCGCTGTGCCCAGAAGGTGGCAAGGCTGGAAAAAGTGTATGGCGACCTGAACGCCTATCATCTGCGCGCCTGGGGGGATACCCGCGGCGACCACGAGCTGCTGGCGGCGGCGCAGGATCCGCACTGGCGGCACTTCCATCACCCGCGCAAGCGCCGTAATTCACCGATTAAGTAGCCTTTTGCCGGGTGGCGGCTGCGCCTTACCCGGCCTACATTCGATCCGTAGGCCCGGTAAGCGAAGCGCCACCGGGCGAGACATCAGGCAGTACGTTTCCCCGGGAACATCACGCTCGCGATAATCCCCAGCGCCAGCACGCCCAACACCACAAACAGGCTGGCCGTTGCGCCAATGCTGTAACCGTGATGCCAGAAGTGATCGGTGGCATTTAGCCCCAGCTTGAACGCCACGAAGAACAGCAGCAGCACCACGGCTTTTTCGAGGTGCACCAGATACTGCTTCAGCGCTTCCAGCACGAAGTAGAGCGTACGCAGGCCGAGGATGGCGAACATCATGGCGCTGTAGATAATCAGCGGCTCGCGGCTCACGGCAATAATGGCCGGCACGGAGTCAAACGCAAACATCACGTCAGAGAGCTCGACAACGGCCACGCACAGCAGCAGCGGCGTCGCATAGCGCTTCGCCTTCTTCACGCGGCCCACCATCACGTCCTGGTTTTCCGGCTTCTCAAGCTCCGCATCCACCTCTTTCTGCGTCAGAAGAAAGGCGTTGCTGCTGATTTTCGGCCAGACCGGATAGAAGCGCTTCACCAGGCGATAGGCGAGATGACCGGAGTAATCTTCGACTTCGTCACTCTCTTCATTGCGTCTGAGCATCATCACCGCCGTCCAGCCGACGACCAGCGCGAAAATCACCTCTACGTACGGCCCCAGGCTTAACAGGCTGGTACCGATCGCCACAAAGATGCCGCGGAAGACAATCGCCCCCAGCACGCCCCAGTAGAGGACGCGGTGGCGGTACTTATCCGGCACGCCGAACCAGGCGAAGATCGCCATCATGACGAACAGGTTATCAACGGAAAGCACCTCTTCCAGCGCATAGCCGGTGAGGAACAGGCTTGCCATCTCGGCGCCGTGGTGGACATACAGGAACCCGGCGAACGCCATCGCCATCATGACCCAGAACAGGGACCACATGGCGGCGCTTTTCAGCGAGATGGGCTTGTCGTGACGGTGCATAAAGAGGTCGATAAACATCGCCCCAGCGGCCATCACCACAAAGACAACAACGGTTTCCGTGGGGAAACCGAGATGAGCAGCAGACATACATAACCCTTTTATAGAGGCAAAGAACAACACCATGCAGGCTGGCGTCAACCAGCAGAGAAAAAGGGTGGGCTGTTTCTTCACATCCCCCCTCAAAACCGCAGCGCCAGGGCCGCGCAAGGTGTGTACTTTACCTCACAACGTGGGGTGGCGCATCTGTCGTTTGGACGCTTTGCGTAACCCGTTCTATCTGTGAGTTACCTCTTATTTACATCATTTAAACCTGCCATTAACTGGATAAAAAGAATGCACCGCCGCTATAGTGGTTTTGTTAAATAAAACTTAGTTGTACCTGATAAAACCAATAAGAAACCCTGCGAGGACACAATGACAGAACATTTACGTAATGGCGCCACCGCCAATGAGGACATTGAAAGAGAGACGATGCGGAAGGTGATCTGGCGTATTCTCCCGTTTCTGATTGTCAGTTACCTGGTTTCCATTATCGATCGCGGGAATATCGGCATGGCTTCGCTGCAGATGAATGAGGACCTTGGCCTCAGCAAAGCGGCGTTTGGCTTCGCGAGCAGTCTTTACTTTGTGGCCTATTTTTTGTTTGAGGTGCCCAGCAACCTGGCCATGCAGAAAGTGGGGGCACGGCTGTGGATCCCGCGCATTATGATCAGCTGGGGCATCGTCTCCATGTGTATGTCCCTGGTGCAAAACACAACTTCGCTTTATATCGTCCGCTTTCTTCTCGGGGCTGCAGAGGCGGGCTTCTTCCCGGGCGTCGTGCTGTATCTGACCTGGTGGATCCCTTCCCGCTACCGCGCACGCATTATTGCGTCCTTTATGGTCGCCATCCCGCTCGCTAACTTCATCGGCTCCCCGCTCTCCGGGTTGATTTTGTCCCTGGATGGCTGGCTGGGCCTTCGCGGCTGGCATCTGCTGTTTATTATTGAAGACTTACCGGCCGTCATGCTGGGCATTGTCGCCTGGTTTATTCTTCGCGATCGCCCTCATCAGGCGAACTGGCTTAGCAGTGAACAGAAACAATGGCTGGAAACCACGCTCGAGAGTGAACGTCAGCAGCAAAAAAATATCGGCCATCAGACAACATGGCAGCTGCTGAAGCATCGCCAAATCTGGCTGATGGCGCTGATTTACGCGGGCGCATCTTCAGCGGGCACAACGATCAGCGTCTGGTCCCCTCAGCTGCTCAAAACGTTTCATCTCGATAATCTGGAGACGGGTCTGTTCAACGCCATCCCCTACGGTCTAGCGTCCGTCCTGATGATTGTCTGGGGACGAAGTTCTGACCGGACCAACGAACGCCGCTGGCATACCGCGCTGACGCTCTTCATGATTGCAGCGGGCGTCATTGCCGCGTTCATGAACGCATCGCTGTTTGCCACGATTGTGATACTCAGTATCATCTTGATCGGTGCTTATTCCATGAAGGGACCGTTCTGGGCGCTGGCATCTGGCTGGATGAGCAGCACCTCAGCCGCCGCAGGCCTCGCCGCGATTGGGGCCATCGCCAACCTTATTGGCGGTGCGGTGATGGTCAATGCTTACGGCATTATTAATGAGCATACGGGCAGCAGTACCCTTGCCATGCTTCCTCTGGCTGGGCTGTGCGTAGCGGGTGGTATCGCGGTGCTGGTGATGGGGCGTCAGGCGCGCAACGCAGGCGTGCATAAAAAGCAGGTCACAAACTAGTCAAAACCAGAGCGGGACGCCTGTCCCGCTTTGCCCGTCAGGCGTTCTCTTCCGTCGTATCGCTCGTTTCACCATAAAACTGCGTGCAGAAGGCTTTACTCGCCCCCATTTTCTGCGACAGACGGCTGGCAGCCGCATTCATCAACTGGCCTATCTCCTTCTCACGGCGATCTTCCGTCAGCCGTGAGATGGGGCCGGTCAGGGCTAACGCCGCAACCAGCTTGTCGTGAACGCCAAAGACAGGCATCGCGAACGCCGCGGTATGGGGATCGCGCGCGCCTGACGTGTAGAGAGGAAGTTCAGCATCGCCTTCCGGCAGGCTCTCGTTCAGCCCCCAATGACGCAATACCTTACTGATGGCCGAATCATCGAGTGGAAACTGGCTGCCGGGAAGATTGCTGTGTCGCAGGCCATGCGACGCTTCAGCGCGAAACAGGCAAAGACGCTGCCCTCCTTCCAGCACATACCAGCTGGCACTCTCCTCAGAGGCCAGGGATAAGGCCTGAAGCTCTGGCTGCACCACACGGGAAAGATGGAAGGACTGTTCGTACAGCTTGCCGAGGTATAGCAGACGTGGGCCAAGCGCATAATTGCCGTCTTCATGTCTGACGACGTAATTCATCCGTTCCAGAGAATTCATCAAGCGGTAAACCGTGGTTTTGTGATAACCCGACAGCTGTGCCAGCGCGGTCAGCGTCAGGCTCTCTTCCCCTGGACGGAAGCAATCCAGTAAAGCCAGCGCTTTTTCAACCGCTACAACGCCTTCATTCCCCATCATTATCTCCTTGTTAGCCCGGCAGTGAGTGTACCTCAAATTTTGTGAGTCACTTCGTGTTTACATCACAAACGCTGCCTCGGGTCTGGCTAAAAGGAAAGCAACACCGCTATAGTTGTTTTGTATTGTACACCTGAATTGTACACAGTAAAACAATATGGAGGCATTCATGTCCGTTTCTGAAAAACAACCGATTAACCGCCAGTTCGAACGCGTCTCTGCTGAGGATGTTCGTCGGGCTGCCGATTATCAGGCAGCGATTCTGGCCGACGTGGCCGGTCGCCGCGGTACGCTTCATGGCCGAATCAAACCGCTTGCACCCCACATGAAGGTTGCGGGTCCGGCCATCACCGTTGAAGTTCGCCCGGGTGATAACCTGGCGATTCATGCCGCGATGGCGGTTGCACAGCCCGGCGATGTCCTGGTCGTCGATGGCAAAGGTGACCTGAGCTGCGCGCTGCTTGGCGAAATCATGGCCACTCAGGCCCGGGCGAGCGGCATTGCGGGCATCATGATTGACGGCGCTGTACGTGATGCCGATACCCTGAGCAAAGGTGACTACCCCGTCTTCTCTGCCGGCCTGAACCCCTGCGGCCCGACAAAGTTAATTTCTGGCCGGGTTAATCATCCCATTTCGGTCGCCGGGGCGACGGTTCAGGCCGGGGATCTGGTCGTTGCGGATATCGACGGCGTGGTCGTCATCCCCCGCGGTGAGGTTCAGGAGGTTATCGCGCGGGCCAGAGGAAAGCTGGAGATGGAGACCCGGCGTCTTGCCGCCATCCGTGAAGGCGATTTGCGTCCGCACTGGCTTGATGACGCGCTTCGCCAGGCGGGGATGTTAGCTGACGGGGAGGCGCTGTGATGGGGGGCAAAGACGTTATTCTGGTTACCGGAAGCGACCTGGCGGAGCAGGCGATGGAGATGTTACAGGGCTTTGAGGTGGTGTTTGCAGGTCGCCAGCCCACGGAAGATGATCTGATCGCGCTGTGTAAACAACATAATCCCGTGGCGATTCTGGTGCGTTACGGCAGGATCACCGCGAACGTCATGGATGCCGCCCCGGCTCTGCAGGTGATTTCCAAGCACGGAAGCGGGATCGACGTGATAGACCAGGCGGCAGCGGCCGAGCGCAACATCGCCGTTCGCGCTGCGCCGGGCGCAAACGCGGCGGCCGTGGCTGAACACACCTGGGCGCTGATCCTCGCCTGCGCAAAGTCCGTGGTGCCTATGGACAAGCGGCTGCGCGACGGGCACTGGGATAAGGCAACGCATAAATCCATTGAACTGGAGGGCCTCACGTTAGGACTGATCGGGTTGGGTGCCATCGGCTCGCGCGTGGCGAATATTGGTCACGCCTTCGGCATGAAGGTGCTGGCTTACGATCCCTATGCTAAATCCATGCCTGCCGTGTGCGAACGCGCCGAAACGCTGACCGGGCTGCTTTCCCGTGCCGATGTCATCTCGCTGCACTGCCCGCTGACCGATGAGAATCGGGGGATGATCAATAGCCAGACGCTCGCCCACTGCAGGCGGAATGCCATTCTGGTGAATACGGCACGCGGCGGACTGATCCACGATGAATCGTTACTGGCGGCGCTCCGGGACGGCACGCTGCACAGCGCGGCGCTGGACAGCTTTACCCATGAGCCGCTAACGGCGCCGCACGTCTGGCAGTCCGTAGAAAACGTGGTTATTTCACCTCATATTGGCGGCGTTAGCGCAGCGTCATATATCAAGATGGGAACCGTGGCCGCGAGCAATATTCTGGCCGTGACGGACGCCACCACCGTCACCCCGTAAAACCAACCGCGACGGGTGGCAGCGCGCTTAGGTCACTTGTCTTCTGCTGTGTAGAGACATTAAAGTTGTCTCCTTTAACATGAAAAAGACTTTAAAGTTGTAAAGTTTTAAAAAAACACATACAAAACATGATGCTAAGTGTGTATCACACGCTGTTCCAACATTATGCCTTGATGTTCTTGCAGGAACTGCAATTTACAGGAGGAAAAAGGTGTTTTTGTAGTTATCTGGCGTTACGTGACAGTGTTGGTCAGATACTTCCACCTCTTCAGAGTTAAAGTTTGATATATGGGAAAAAAAACGCTCCCGGACGGGAGCGTAAGCCAGTGACTTCGGCGTCAAATGAGGGTCTAACAAGTGGAGCTGCGGGTTAATTCTGGGTGATCTGACTGCGATGCTTATCAGCCTGCTGCTGGTGAACAACGGAAGACTGACCATTATTCGCCTTCTCATGTACAGCTGCGGCCTTCTCATGCTCGCTCATTTCAGAAAATGACTTTGCTGTTTCGTTGGTAGCTCCGGGTTTAGCTTTCATCATTTTTTTATGCATTTCAGCCATGTCCTGGTGGGCAGCAGAATTGCTGTTTTGCATCATGTCATGGGACATTGCGGCCTGATCGTGACTGCTCATATCCATCATTGTCATGCTGTCTCCCTGAATTGCACTTTTTTCAGCAGATGACTGCATCTGGTGGGCAGGTGCCTGTGCATTATTTACCTGGTCATGCATGTTCATTGTCTCTGCAGCCATGGCAGATGAAGCGGCAGCCATAATGGCAACAAATGATACGAGAATCTTTTTCATGGTTGGGTCTCCGGTGTTTACATACCCAAACAATCAATGGCTTATAACAGAGAAAGCAGTTGATCTCAGGGCGGGTTAATCATCACTCCAGGAACCAGGTGATTGTGTTATCACGCTGCTCCTGATTTATGAATAATTATAAAAAACCGCCTCTGTTTATCGCGTGACTGAATGATGACAATTTTGTCACCTTCCAGGTTTCTCCTGAACAACGGGATTAATCCATTAACAGGCGCACTTTGAACACAATTTCACGCCCCTGCTGTTCTGCTGACAGCTCGCCGCCGTGAGCATGAATGATCGACCTTGTAATTGATAATCCCAGCCCCGCGCCTTCCGTGTTGTAGAACCTTGATGAGTCTGCGCGATAGAACCGGTCAAACAAACGTTCCAGATTAGCGGGAACCTGGCCGGACATCGTATTCGTAATCATCACGTTCACACAGTCACTGTCACGCTCAAGGTGTATCGCTGTACAGGTGTTATCGGGAGAATACTTGATTGCATTGGAAAGCAGGTTACTGAAAGCACGTCGGAGCATATCGCTGTCTCCGGCAACAACGCCCTCTCCTTCAACCGTGATTGTCTTTCCTGTTTCGTCTGCCAGGGGCTCGAACAACTCACGTAATTCATTCAGTTCGGCTGCCAGATCCACATCATGTTTATCCAGCCGCAGCAGACCATGCTCTGAACGTGCCAGAAAAAGCATGTCACTGGTCATTCGTGACAACCTTTTCAGTTCTTCCAGGTTAGCGAATAAAATTTCGCGGTAATGCGAAACATCCCTTTCCTTAGCCAGTGCAAACTGCGTCTGCATCATCAGATTACTGACTGGTGTGCGCAGCTCATGCGCGATGTCAGACGAGAAATCTGACAGTTTCCGGAATGCCCCCTCCAGGCGATCAAACATATTATTGAACTCCTGCATGGTCTCAGAGATTTCCGGCGGAGCCAGATCGGGATTTAGACGCTGATCCAGGCTGTGTACGGTCATGGAGGAAGCCAGACTGGTCATTTCCCGTAGCGGTTTCAGACCAATACGTGTGGTCAGCCAGCCCAGAAAAACAGAAATAAAGACCAGACCGATATTGAACCAGAACAGCCAGGTACTGAGTTTGTCCATAAACAGGGTGTGATACCCAGTATCCGTGGCAACCGTAATGATGACATGTTTGCTTTTACCCTGTTCCGGCGTCACGGCAACCCGCCGCGAGATACTGCGGTACACGGTGTTATTTTCTTCCGTCTGGATCATATAGTCGAGAATATCACCCGACTTATTAAGCAGGACCGCTGGAACAACAGAATTTTTGGCATAGAGTTCAACAATTTTTTCATTTTCCATGTTTTTTATAGAAATGAATAAGCCATTGTGCCCCACCATCGCATCGTTTATTTTTTCTGATAATGACTTAATATCCGTTTTGTTCCTGAACGTCTCTGTTTTAAGAAACTCTTCGGTGAGCTGAAGTTTACCTGTCAGAAAATCGCGGTCCTGATTATCGAAATAGCCATTAAGGGTGCTAATCAGGATAAAACTTGATAACCACCATACCGTAAGCATCACCGCAGAAAAAATCAGGCTCAGGCGTGTGGTCAGGGAAATTTTGAACCTCACTCTTCTCTGATCTCCAGGACATATCCGGCACCGCGAACGGTATGGATCAGTTTTGGCTCAAAGTCATCATCAATTTTACTTCTCAGACGTCTCACGGCGACATCAATCACATTCGTATCACTGTCAAAATTCATGTTCCAGACCAGGGACGAGATAAGACTCCTGGGTAACACTTCTCCGGTGCGTTGCAGCAGCAACTCAAGCAGAACGTATTCTTTACCGGTGAGATGGATCTTCTTCCCCGAACGGATCACGGTCCGGCGCACCATATCAACGGTCATATCGGCGATGGTGCAGACTGTTGCGGCCTGCGAGCGTGCCCGGCGCAGTAGGGTTCTTACACGTGCAACCAGCTCCGTAAAATCAAAGGGCTTAATCAGGTAGTCATCTGCGCCAAGCTCCAGTCCTTTCACTTTGTCCCGCACGTTGTCCTTTGCGGTTAAAAACAGGACCGGTTCTTCGTGCCCGGACTCCCTCAGTGCGCTGATGATTTGCCACCCGTCGAGGAAAGGCAGCATCACGTCCAGTATTATCAAATCATACTGTCCCTTCGACGCGGCCCCGAGACCATCGCGGCCATTATTAAAGAGATCGGCCTGATAGCCTTCCTCAACCAGTCCCTGCTGCAGGTAACGACCTGTTTTTTGTTCGTCTTCAACGATTAAAATACGCTGCATGGTCAACTCGCTGATATGAAAGTAAAAATCTCACGCATGAGCTTTGGCTGTCCCCTAGCTGACCTGAGACGGAGCAAGCATTCCGAGCCACGCTACGGCGCCCAGAATGATAATCGCAACAACGAATTCTGTCAGGATGCTGTTTCGCATCAGGGCAACGCTGCGATCATAATTCCCTTCCCTGACCATAACTTCAAGCCGGGGACCCAGGTGAAACCGGTTTGCTGCAGCCAGAAGAAGCATCAGAACAAACAGAGCCGTCTTGGCAAGCAATATCCTCCCCCAGGAACTGTTGAATAAGGGAGTTAAGTTACCCTCAGCAATATACAGATAGTTGACCAGCGCACTCAGGATCAGGGCTACAACAATCACCGTTCCTGCCGTGGCAAATTTTGCCAGGGAGTCAGATATCACAATGACGCTCTGTGCATTATGCTCGTTTCTGCGCATCAGCAGGATAGCAAATGCAACCAGAGCACCTGTCCAGGCACCTGCAGCGCCGAGATGGGTCAGATCGCTCAGTAAATGGAGATAGTAATGCAGACCGTCATGCATAACGGCGTGTCCTCCCCAGGCAAGTGTAGCCAGCGCCACGCCCCCACTCATCGTCATCAGCAGGCAGGACAATACTCTCTTATTAGTGTAAAGGAACAAAGCACCGAGTGTGGTAAACAGGGCACAGAGCCTGACAATCCAGCTAATACCCACATCAGTTTCTTCTATCACCATCTCGATAACATGGATGGATAATTCTCTGAGGTCAGTTACTCCACTCATGGCATTAGATACCAGGAGCATATTAATGCCAGTAAGAATGATGCCTGTAACAACAGCAAAAGTTATAAACGACCTGAAATTAGTCAGGTTATAGGTTTCATGTCTAACACCGCTTATTCCATATATCTGAAAAAATGGCAATCCAAATATTACCATCAAATCCAGATAAAGAAGAAAACGAATAACAATCATAATCAGGTCGTTCATAATATTACTTCACTGTAAAGGTGTAATTACCGGTAATAGGGTGCGTATCTGAAGAAACCGCGCGCCAGTCAACACGATAAGTGCCAGCGGGTAAAGGCTCTCGCGGAATAATGACCATCGATTTAGGGTCAGCGCCTGGCGCCACTTTTGCCGCGACCGGCATCGGAGAATGTGATGACATGCCTTTCATACCCGTCATCGTTAATTTTGCACCTGAGAATTTCACGGTCAGATTTTCCGAGAAATTAAGCTGAATCTTTTCCGGGGCCGCTACGGCTGAATCAGCCTGTGGCACAGAGCTTTTTAATTCCGGATGGGCCATAGCAGAGAAAGCAACGCCCATAACGAGGCCACCTGTAAGAATGGCTTTATTTAAAATCGACATTTTATTTACCTATTTAGTTGAGTGTTTTATATCAGTGCGTTAAAACCAGATTCTGGCTCCCGCCAGGAATACTACCTGATGGTCTTTCTCACCTTCTCTTTTCGCCATATCGGATGTTTTCCCGTAAAGTTGATTCCAGGAAACGCCTATATAGGGTGCAAACTCACGGCGTATTTCATAGCGCAGCCGGAGCCCCAGCTCTGTGTCAGTCAGTCCCCTGCCGCGACCCCGCGATTCATCATCCTGACTGTAGAAATTCACCTCATAGGATGGCTGGAGTATGAGCCGGTTAGTCAGTAAAACGTCGTATTCTCCTCCCAGACGAAGGGCTGCTTTTCCGCCATTACTGACAAAACCCGTAATTTCAGACTCAAAATTATAGAGTGCCAGCCCCTGAAAACCGACAGCAGCCCAGGTCCGGGCAGAAGCAGGTCTGAAATCCTGCCTGACACCCGCAACCAAATCCCACCATGGGCCAACCGCATGTCCCCAGAGTAACTGCGCTTCAGCCGCCTCCGTTTCCCCATTGCTTCGTTCACCTTCACTCTTTAGCCAAATCCGATCTGTGTCGCCTCCAATCCAGCTGTTAACACTCCAGCTGAAATTGTTGGTGTTATCCGACCGTTGCCATTCCAGTTGATCCAGCAGAACCAGATAATTAATCGCACTGTCGTGAATCGCATGCCCCTGTAAATTGCCGAATGCAGCCTTCCGGTCGGCATCGGTAACAGGCGGAATTGGCGTTCTGCTCTCAGTTACAATGGGCTCCATTGACGTCATCTCAGTGAAATTCTCATCTGCTGGCATCTGCATGGCAGACATGTCGTGCCCGGCGTGGGGATCTGCAGAGACGGAGCCCGCCGCAATAGAAAGCTGTGAGGTAAACAAACCGGCGACCAGAACAGGTATGGCCTTCAAATTTCTCTTCATTCGCATCATTCCTCCACCCGGACTTCACGAAACATTCCCATTTCCATGTGATAGAGCAAATGGCAGTGATACGCCCAGCGGCCAAGCGCATCTGCTGTCACTCTGTAACTGCGTTTTGTACCAGGGGGAACATCTATTGTGTGTTTACGAACCATGAAATTACCGTTTTCATCTTCCAGATCGCTCCACATACCATGCAGGTGAATGGGGTGAGTCATCATGGTATCGTTGATCAGCGTGATCCTGAGCCGCTCACCGTATTTCAGCAGCACCGGTGCGGCATCTGAAAACTTGATTCCGTTAAATGACCAGGCAAACTTTTCCATGTGGCCGGTTAAATGCAGTTCTATGGTACGGCCAGGTTCACGTCCGTCAGGATCCTCAAAGCGGCTTTTCAAATCCGCGTACGTGAGAACCTTTCTTCCGTTATTTCGAAGACCAATACCCGGATCATTTAATTTCGGAGAGACGCTCATCGCCTGCATATCAACCAGTGGGTTATCCGTTTCTGACGCAGGATGACTTTGCATACCCGGCATTCCGGCCATCCGGGAATGATCCATACCGGCCATGCTGCTGTGATCCATGGGCGCGGAGGATGTCCCGCTATCCGGAAGGTCAGCACCGTCCATAGACATCATCTCTCCGCTGTTATCCATGCCTCCCATCTGGCTGTGGTCCATTCCTGCCATATCATGTCCCATTCCCCCCATACCCATATCTTCCATGGTCAACAGAGGACGGGGATCGAGGGGGGGAACGGCAGCACTTAACCCCTCTCTCGTGGCCAGTGTCCCTCGAGCGTAACCGGTCCTGTCCATGGATTGTGCGAAGATGGTATAGGCCTCACCCTGTACTGCACCCATTTTGTTGGACGATGAAATGGAATAGTCCCTGATATGTCAAAGCCAAAATACCCCTTCGAAAAGCGCCTTGAAGTCGTGAATCACTACTTCACAACTGATGATGGTTA